>SLNQ01000110.1 GCA_007132965.1 Gemmatimonadota bacterium
GCCCACCCGCTGGAGCGGCGCGCTTCGGGACGGAAGCACCTTCGAGTACGAAGATCGGGAAGGCATTGTACAGGAGATTCGTTCCCGCCACGTGAACGCTTCGCCTGAAGTGGTCTTCCGGGTGTTCACCTCCCTGGGCGGAGAGCGGGGTTGGCTGGTGTGGAACTGGGCGTGGAGCCTCAGGGGAGCGCTGGACCAGGTCGTGGGAGGCCCGGGGATCCGGCGAGGGAGGCGACACCCGCAGGAGCTGCAGTTGGGCGAGACGGTGGACTTCTGGCGGGTGGAGGCGGTGCGGCAGGGTCGGCTCCTGCGTCTTCGGGCCGAGATGAAGGTCCCCGGTCGGGCCTGGCTCCAGTGGGAGGCGCTTCCGGAAGAGGGAGGGACTCGCCTGGTGCAGAAGGCCCTGTTCGCCCCGGAGGGTCTACCGGGCGTGCTCTACTGGTACGCGATGTTTGTTCCCCACGCCTTCATCTTCTCACGCCTCATCGACCAGGTGGCCGAACTCGCGTTGGCGGACATAGAAAGGTAGAATCGGAGGCGAGGTTCGACGCTGGCCACCGCCTGGTTGACCTCTTCCCCAAGAGCCTGCATCCGGGGTTTCCCATGACGATGATCAGATCACAGATGGTGGAGCGGATCTTCCAGCAGGGCGAAGAGCCCTGGGACATCCTCATCATCGGGGGAGGGGCCACGGGCGTGGGAACGGCGGTGGATGCCGCCAGCCGGGGGTATAACGTGGTGCTACTGGAGCGGAGCGACTTCGGCAAGGGAACGTCGTCCCGATCCACCAAGCTGGTCCATGGGGGGGTGCGCTACCTGCAGCAGGGCAACGTCACCCTGGTCATGGAGGCGCTCAAGGAACGGGGGATCCTCCTGAAGAACGCTCCTCACCTGGTTCACGACCTGGGCTTCGTGGTTCCCAACTACGACTGGTGGGAGGCTCCGTTTTACGGGATCGGGATGAAGGTGTACGACATGCTGGCGCGGAAGTACGGCTTCAAGCGCTCCAGGCTCCTCTCCTCGGAGGAGGTCCGCAAGCGGATCCCAACGGTGGCGGAGAAGGGTCTGCGGGGCGGGGTGCTCTACTATGACGGTCAGTTCGATGACGCCCGGCTGCTCATAAACCTGGTGCAGACGGCGGCCAGGCAGGGTGCCACGCTCGTGAACCACTTCCCCTGCACCGACCTGCTCCTGAACGAGGAGGGTTTCGTGGAAGGGGCGGTGGGGCTGGAGCTGGAGTCGGGTCGGCGGGCGGAGATCCGCGCCCGGTGCGTGGTGAACGCCACCGGCGCCTTCACCGACAGCGTATTGAGGATGTCGGAGCCGGACGCCCCGACCATGATCGCCCCCAGCCAGGGGGTGCACGTGGTGCTGGACCGGAGCTTTCTTCCGGGCGAGACCGCCATCATGGTTCCCCGGACCAGCGACGGCCGGGTGATGTTCGCCATCCCCTGGCACGGGCACGTCGTGGTGGGAACCACCGACACCCCGGTGGACGAGGCGACCCTGGAGCCTCGCCCCCTGGAGCACGAGATCGACTTCATTCTGGAGACGGCGGGGGAGTACCTGGTCAAGGCGCCCGGCCGCGGCGACGTGCTCAGTACCTTTGCCGGCATCCGGCCACTGGTGCGGACTGCGGAGGGCACGGGGACCGCGGTCCTTTCCCGGGACCACACCATCCATATCAACAAGGCCGGACTTCTGTCCATCTTCGGGGGCAAGTGGACCACCTACCGCAAGATGGCCGAGGACTGCGTGGATCACGCCGTCATGCTGGGCCGGCTCGAGGAGCGGCCGTGTGTGACCCGGACGCTGAACGTGCACGGCTACCACCGGCACGCCGACAACTTCGGGGACCTGGCCTTCTACGGGTCCGACGCACCCCGGGTGAAGGCACTGATGTCGTCGGAGCCCGGGTTGGGCAAGCGGCTGCACGAAGCCCTGCCCGTGTACGCGGGGCAGATGGTGTGGGCCGTTCGGGAGGAGATGGCACGGACGGTGGACGATGCCCTGGCCCGCCGGACCAGGGCACTCCAGTTGAATGCCCGGGCCGCGCTGGAGATGGCGCCGGCTGTGGCCCGGCTCATGGCCGCTGAGCTGGGTCGGGACGAGGAGTGGCAGACCCAGCAGGTTCAGGCCTTTCAGGAGCTGGCACGCGGTTACCTGCTGGACTGAGGCGGCTGGGAGTCAGAACGTCAGCGTCACCGTGTGGGTCTTGGCCATCCGGGCCATGTCTCCCGCTCCGCCCATGCGTGCGTAGGGCACCAGGTCGTCCTCGCCGATCCCCCGGGCTTTGGCACAGGGAGAGCAGACCACCACGCTCAGGTCGTGATCCTGGAGGAAGGCCACGACGTCGCCAGCAGGGGGCAGGCCAACCGCCTTCACCTCCTGGAGGTCGGTGGCTCGGCTGGCCATGTAGGTGGCCTCCTGCATCAGGAAGACTTCGGGGGGCTCTCCGGGAAACTCACCGGACTCGATGGCGCCCTTCAGGGCGACGAAGGGAAGCACGGCCAGATTGGGCTGGTCGGGTCCGTGGGTGGCGATGACGAACATGGGCGGGTCCTCCTGCTGTTCGGAATGGGTGCGGGGACTTCATGAGGGCGGGGTCGTCACAGGTCCAGGCGTTCGGCCATCTCCACCATCTGCCGGCCCTGCCGCCGCATCCGGTACCAGAGGAAGAGGGCCAGGGCGGTGAACAGGTGGGCCACGATGCCACCCACCAGGGTCCATCGGTAGAGAAAGGCACCCCCGGCCCCCAGGACGATGGCCAGGACCAGGAGGGCGGTGGTCCACTTCCGGAGCATGGCTTCCACCTCCCGGGGGCTTCGATCCGCCACGGCGTCGATCATCTTTTCCTGGGCCCAGTGGGCGTCGTCGCCCAGTTGTGCCTTCGCCCGCTTCTTCTTGAGATGGGCCGGCTCCTTGCCGGGGCGGAATCCCTTCATGGGCCTGGGTTGCGGGCCGCGGCCCTTCTTCTTTCGCTTCTTCTTGTCCTTCGCTGCCATTACCGGCGCTCCGATACGTCGTCTGGGGTCTTTGGTTCGAGGTGGGGCTCATCCCCGGCCCCGTTCAGGTCGGAGCCGCTTCCTCGAGCTGAACACGGTCTCCGATCTGTATGGTGCCTCCGGTCACGACCACGCCGTAGGCGCCGCCGCGCCACTGTGGTACCATGGCCTCCTGAAGGCCCGGGAGGGTGTCGTCCATGCGGCTGCAGGGGACGGTCTCGCCCATGATCCGGACCCGGCAGGCCCCGATGTTCACCATCCGGCCCTCGGTGTTGGCGAGGTCGATCCCCCGGACCAGGAAGTTGGCCCGCCGGCAGGCCGGCGAGATGGACGCCCTCAGCTCGGCCATGAGCTCGTCCCACGCCTCCTCCTGGAGGAGAGTCACCTGTCGGCGACCTCCCTGGTTGGCGTTTCCCCGGATGCCTCGATCTGTCACCAGAGTGGCTCGGGGCACCGGGTCCATGCACCCCTTTCGGGCCCGCTTGATCCAGATGGCCTGCAAGACGCCAGGTTCGTTCATGGCGGATTCGGTTCAGTTTAGGATCTGTCCGGCGACGGAGCGAGTGGTTACGGCTCCTGCATCATGGCGAAGTCGCAAGCTTCGAAGCCCTCGGCCATGGCCGTCTGCTGCTCCTGGGTGAGGGGCTCGGCGTTGGTGGCCGCTTCCATGTCGCCGGAGAGGGCGGCGGCGTACACTTCGGCCTGGTCCCGGCCCAGGGCGTCGATGATGGCGTCGGCGGCGCACTCGGCTTCCGCCTCACTGATCATCCCCATGGAGCTGTCGTAGAAGTCCTGGGCTATGGCGTCCCGGACATCGTCGTCGCCTCCGCAGGCCGCGACTCCCAGCAGGAGGGCGGCGGCCAGGGCGAGGATTGGAGCACTCTTCATTGTTCGGCTTCTCCGTGTCAGATTGAAGAAACACCGTAACGCCTGCCGGCTGGAAACACAAAGCCCGGCCGGCGTGCGTGCCCGGTCCACCGCACTTGCCCCAGACCCACGTCCTCACCATGACCGATACTCCCGGCTCCGGTTCGAGTGGCACGGCACTTCGGGACCGGCACCTGCAGATCGAGACACCGGAACAGGTGGCGGTGGGATACGAGCTGGCCGGACCCGGGTCCCGCTTCGCCGCCTTCCTCCTGGACGGGGTCGTTCTGGGAGCCTGTCTGATCGTACTGGTGGTGGTGCTCTTCATGGTGGGGGCGGCCATGAGCTCCGTGGGGCTTCCTCTTCCTGCTCTCTCCGTTCTGCTGGCCGTATCACTGGTGCTGGTCTTTGTGCTGGTGTGGGGCTACTTCATCTGGTTCGAGGCCTTCCGGCGGGGTCAGACGCCGGGGAAGGCCTGGCTGGGACTCCGGGTGGTACAGGACAACGGGTTCCCGGTCACGCTCCGGGGGGTCGTGATCCGGAATCTGATCCGGGTGGTGGACATCCAGCCCATGCCCTCGTGCCTGGTGGGAGGCCTGTTCATTCTGCTTCATCCCCGAGCCCAGCGCCCCGGTGATCTGGCGGCGGGGACGGTGGTGGTGCGGGAGCGGCCCGAGGTGGGCTTCCCCGAGGAGGTGGAAGGACGGGGGCCGCCACGACTCACCCAGCCGGAGTACGACTTGCTCCGCTCCTACGTCCTGCGCCGCGCCGACCTGGAACCTGCGGCCCGTCGGCGGGTGGCCGCCCGGTTGGCGGAGCACTTCGGTGGCTCGGGCGAGGGGAGGGAAGGCGACGCCGACGCCCGTCTCCTCCGGCTCTACGCCGAGGAGTCGGGTCGCCGCATGGCCACTGGAGTCGATGCCGGTTCGGGCTCTCCGGCAGCGGCCACCCTGCTTCGTCACCAGCGATCCCGGTGGGAGGAGTACCGGGCGCTCTTGGAGGAGGCCGACGGCCGGGGCCTGGCATCCCTTCCCGAGGAAGAGGTCTCGCGGTTTGCCGCCCTCTACCGGGAGGTAGCGGCGGACCTGGCCCGAGCCCGCACGTACCGGGCGTCGCCCGAGCTCCTCTCCACCCTGGAGCGCTGGGTGGGCACCGGCCACAACCTTCTGTACTCGGCGCCCCGGAAGACCGTTCGGCAGGCGTGGCGCTGGTTCAGCCGCGACTTCCCTGCGCTTGTCCGGAAGCGGGCGCCGGCGGTTCTCCTTGCGGCCTTCCTCCTCTTCGGGCCCGCGCTGGTGGGATTCGGCGCCGTGGTGGATGATCCGGGGCGCGCCGCCGGCATCGTGCCGGCGGGGATGATCGCCCACGCCGAAACCGCCGCCGAACGTCAGGCGGCGGGGGGGCGCTATGCCGAGGTGCCCGAGGTCTTCATGCCCATCTTCTCCAGCCAGATCATCACCAACAACGTGCAGGTCACCTTTCTGGCCTTCGCCGGGGGGATCCTGGCCGGACTGGGGACCGCGTGGATCCTCCTCTTCAATGGGGTCCTGCTGGGCGGTGTGGCCGGGATCTTCCAGGTCCACGGGGCGAGCCTTCACCTGTGGGCCTTCGTTCTGCCCCACGGGGTTATCGAGTTGACGGCCATCTGCATTGCCGGGGGGGCCGGCCTCTGGCTTGGCTCGGCGCTTGTGGTCCCGGGGAGACGGACCCGGGGCGATGCGCTGGTGGAGCGGGGCCGGGAGGCGATCTCTCTTCTGGGAGGCACGGTGATCCTGCTCCTGGTGGCCGGGCTCATCGAGGGGTTCATCTCGCCCTCGGTGCTTCCGGATCAAGTGAAGCTGGCGGTGGGGCTCCTCACCGCCGTGGTCCTCTTCCCCTTCCTCTTGTTGGGAGGAAGCGATGCCGGTGCCGACGAACCGGAACCCGGGGCGGTGCCGGCACCGGCTACAGCAACCCCCGACGCTTGACCTCCACGTACCGCGCCATGGTCTCGGTGACGGCGTCCCCTGGGCGGATATCGGCCACCATGACACCCTGCCGCCGGACGGCGGCAAGCGCCACCTCCCTCTCCTGCAGGAGTTCCTGGGCGGCGGCCCGGCGGTAGGCGTCCTCCTCCCGCGACACCGGAGCCATCGCAGCCTCCTCCAGCTCCACGTTCCGGAGGGCCACCAGGAGGGGGAGGTGATGCCGGGCGGTGGCTGAGAGATGGGCCAGGAGCGCTCGGGAGGCCCGGGCGTCCACCACGTCGCTGAAGAGGACCACCAGAGAGCGGCGGCGAAGCTGGCGGCCAAGGTATCGAAACGCCCCAGGGTAGTCCGGTTCCAACCGGCGGCTCCTCACCGATGCCAGGACGTCGGCGATCCGGGACAGGGGATAGCGGCCCGGCGGGAGGAAGGCCTGGACGGCGTCGGCGAAGAGGAGCACGCCCACCGAGTCTCCGTGGACCGAGGCCGCGTCGGCCAGCACCAGTGCGGCTGCCAGCGCGTGATCCAGTCGCTCCCGGTCTCCGAACCGCTCACCCATGAGTCGACCGGCGTCGAGGGCCAGCACCAGGCTCTGGCTTCGCTCCGCTTCGTACTCCCGGACGATGATCTCGCCGTGCCGGGCCGTGGCCTTCCAGTCGATGCGACGGGGGTCGTCACCCCGGACGTACTCTCGCAGCCGGGCGAACTCTCGGCCCTCGCCCAGTTCTCGCAGCCGGTGCGACCCCAGCTCCCTTCGGTGGTGCAGGGCCAAGGTGCGGTGGCGGTGCAGCTCCCTGAGGCCGGGCTGAACCGATACGGCGATCCGGTCCGCCTCCCGGTGGCGCCGCCAGAGAAGTCCCAGGGGACCCAGGACCCGGAGGTGTACGTCACCCAGGAAGGTGTGGCCCCGCTCCCGCGCCTCGATCCGGTAGCTTGTCTTCAGCGGCGACCCGGCAGGGATCACCATCTGGAGGGGGTCCGGTCCGACCCGACGCAGACCGGGGCCCAGATCGTCGGTCCAGATCACCGTGCAGGCGTCTCCCCACGGCAGAGACCGGGTCGGCGCCTGGCCGGTCTCTGCTTCCACCTGCACCTCGCCCTCTCCACCCAGCGCCAGGCGCCCGGGAGCGTTTCGCCGGATGCGGGGGACGGGCCGTCGGTAGAGGGCCACGGCGTCGGCGGTCACCAGGAGCACCAGCCCCAGGTTCAGGACCAGGGCGAATTGCGGACTCACCAGGAATCCGGCTCCGGCCAGGGCGACGGCGGCAACCAGTCTCCGGGAGGGAAGGAGGGGGAGAGCCAGGCTCATGGTGGCGGGGCGGGCGGGTCGACGAGGGCCGCCCTCAGGTGGGCACCTTCACCTGGGTGAGAAGGTGCTCCAGCCGCTGGTCGGGTGTCTCGCCCTCCACCTCGGCTTCAGGCGTGAGGCGAACACGGTGGCGGAGCACCGGGACGGTGAGCTCCTTCACGTCGTCGGGAACCACGAAGTCGCGGGCCTCCAGGAGCGCGTGGGCCCGGGAGGCGCTGAAGAGGGCAACCCCGGCCCGGGGGCTGGCCGCCAGGGTCAGGGAGGGGTCGTCCCGGGTGGCTCGGATGAGGGCCACGATGTAGTCCCGCATGGCCGGCTCCACGTGCACATCCTCTACCGCCTGTCTGAGGCGGGACAGCTCTCCGACCGTCGCCATGGGCTCGATGCCGTAGGTGTCGATCCGGTCGGCGTGGAAGCCATCGGCGTATCGGTCCAGGATCCCCCGCTCCGCAGTCGCCGGAGGGTAGTCCACCACGGCCTTCAGGAGGAATCGGTCGAGCTGGGCCTCGGGCAGCGGATAGGTGCCCTCGTGTTCCACCGGGTTCTGGGTGGCGAAGACGGTGAAGACCGGGGGGAGGGGCCGGCTGACCCCATCTACCGTGACCTGCCGTTCCTGCATGGCCTCGAGGAGGGCGGCCTGGGTCTTGGCCGGGGCCCGGTTGATCTCGTCGGCCAGGAGGAGATCAGCAAAGATGGGGCCTTCGTGGAAAACGAAGGACTGATCCCGCTGATCCAGCAGGTTGACCCCGGTGATGTCGGTGGGCATCAGGTCGGGGGTGAACTGGATCCGTCCGAAGCGAACATCCAGGGCCAGGGCCAGGGATCGTACGGCCAGGGTCTTGGCGGTGCCGGGAACCCCTTCCACCAGCCCGTGTCCGCCGGCCAGGAGGGTGACCATCATCTGGCGGAGGACGGGCTCCTGGCCCAGAACCACCGTCGACAGCTTCTCCACGATCCTTCCCGCCAGCTCACCGGCTCGCTCTATGTCTTGGGATTCCACCCTCTGACCTCCGCGACGTAGTCGTCAATGGCAGAGGAGAGGGCCACCAGATCGGCCTCGTCTCCTCGCTTCCACTCGTTGTGCATCCGATGGGCTGCCTCCGAGTGCTCCGGATCACCCGGGAGCCCCCGGTCCGGGCCGCCTTCGGCCCGGCGCCCCAGTCGGCGGTTCATGCCCGCCAGGAGGAGCGTGCGGGCCGTGTGACGGGCGTCCGCCTTCCGGTACGCTCCCGCCAGGGCCTCCACGTGCTCCAGGGGCGAGCGACGTCGGCCATCGGTTCGCCGGACCGGCTCCCCCAGACGATGCCCGGCCAGCAGGAGGAGGGCCAGGACTGCCACTGCAACCTGGAGGAGCCACCGACCCACGCCCGTCTGGAGGGCGAAGTCCCGGATGGCCACCGCCAGCCCACCCTCCTCCCGGTAGCCGTGGTGGTACTCGTCGAAGCGAAGGGCTCCGGGGCGAGGCTCCGAGGCGTCGGCTTCCGCCGCCTCCATCGCCGCCCGGGCGAAGAGCAGGGCGGCGGCCCCCTCTCGGAGGCGCCGGTTCTCCAGCGGCGCCGCGTCACTCCAGGCCACCACCCGTCCGGCCCCCAACCGGAAGGTCAGGAGTGCCGGTCGCCCCTCGGGCCCCCGCAGGAGAGCCTGACGGTCCGCAGGTGCGGGGTGCCGGGAAATCTCGGCGTGGTTCCGGGCCTCTCCCGTAGCGTCGGGATCAGGAGCAGGATCCCCTTCCCGGTAGAGGTACCGGAACCCGGGGACGGCGTCCACCCCGTCGGTCCAGGGGTGGGGCTCCGGAGAAGCCTCGACTCCCTCCCATCGGACCCGTTCGAGGGGCCCGAGGTGGTCGGGGGCGGTCGATGTCACCGAGAGCCCCAGCTCCCGGCTCAGTGGATCGGTGCCGGGTGCGGTGGCCAGGAGAAGGGTGCTCCCCGTCCGGATCCACTCCAGGAGAGCCTCCACCTGGTCCTGGGTGGGAGGCCTGGAGGGCGCCAGGACCACCAGCCCGCCGCCGGGGGCGTCGGCCTGCCAGGGGGTGAGCTGTCGCTCCACCGGAAGGTCCAGCGTCTCGAGGGTCAGGTAGAGGGCCCTCGACCCCTGCGGCCCCGAGAGAAAGCTGGAGCGTCTGGGATCGTCCGTCTCGTCCGGCTCGGCGTGGGGCCCTACCAGGAGGACCAGCCCCAGGAGGGAGGCCACCAGGACCCCCACGGCCAGCCGGCGTCGTCGCTCAGCCACCTTGCCCCTCGCGGTGGAGTGGAGGGGACGGCCAGTCCAGGCGACTTCCCAGGGGAGTGGCGGTCTTCACCAGGTGCGCGAAGGCGTCAGGGTCGTCACTCCTGCTGCCGAAAGCCAGGGGCAGGAAGGACCGGACGAAGGCCTCGAAGCCGGCGTCGGTGCCGGGCTGGGACCGGACTTCCCGCCGGTAGTCTCCCGGCGTCTTGGTCTCGGTGACCCTGAGGGCCCCGCGCTCCTGCAGACGCAGGAGAACCCCCCGGTAGAGGGCCAGCGCCGCATTGCGGAAGCGTCCCTCCCGGGCCGCCTTCTCGGCCACAGCTTCCCATCCGCTGGCGTCGAGGGTGGGACCAGGAGCGGAGGGGTCCCGGCCGCCGTTCAGCCCCGGCTCATCGGTGCCCCGGCGCTGACGTCCGGCACCTGCCAGGAGGTATCCGAGGGCCACCACAGCCGCAGCCACCAGGAGGACCAGGGCGATCCGGCCCAGGACGGGCGTCCAGCCTTCGGGGATCGTCTGAGACAGGGTGGAGGCGAGCCATTCAAGGACTCCCAACAGGAATTGGAAGAAGGCGTCCCTGAGGTCCGCCAGGAGCTGCAGGGGCCAGGGCGGGGGACTGTGGCTGAACTCAGCCCGAGCATAGACCTCCTCCAGAGCCCGGTCTACGGCGGCCGGTTCCAGCGTCTGCATGAGGCCTCAGGCCTCCGCCTGGAGCTCATCCATCGCGGCTTCCAGATCCGGAGCCTCGGTGCGGGCCCGGCGGTCCAGGTAGAGGAGAACGGTCACCCCGGCCCAGAAGGGCCAGGTGAAGGCCGACACCACCGGACTCAGAGCCTGAAGCACCCCGGCCTGCCACATGGAGGCGGCAGTGGGATCGGCGGCCTCGGGTGAGAAGAACTCCAGCCCCCCGCCGGCCAGCGCCACCAGCGTCCACATGGCCCACATGGGGAGCAAGGTGATGATCCAGGTCACCAGCATGATGCCCAGAATTCGCATCCTCCCACCCCTGGACAGACGAGCCGACCGGCTGAATGACTCCAGGGGACCGCGTCCCTCGATCACCACCACCGGCACCACCGCGAAGAGGAGGGCAATGAAGAAGAAGCCCGGAATGATGAAAAACAGAAATCCTGCGAGCACCAGGATCCCGGCCAGGATCCCGGCGATGGTGACGAAGAGCCATTGGCGCAGGCCCTCCATGAGGGCGTCCACGATTCCGGGAGCCCGCGCCTGAAAGGCGGCCGCCACGGCGTGGGTGAGGGCCCCCAGGGTCAGAAAGGTGACGAACCACGAGTAGGGAGCCAGGAGGATCGAGCCGATGGCCGTTCCCAGCGAGCCCAGGGTGGCGGGAGCCACGAGCCAGAAGAGGACGACCGGAACCTGCGGCAGGAGCGCCACCCCGAAGAAGAGGGCGAAGTTGTGCCGATACAGGGTGAAGGCCCCGTCCAACAACTCGCCGAAGGTGAACGAACGGGGTGTGGGTCCGGTCATGACGGACGCTCCAGTGGGCTCAACACCGGTGTCGGAACATGGAAAGAGGGTGCCAGCATGAAAAGCGGGGTGCCGGACAGTACGTCGGAAGTGGGGAGAGAGCAAGGTGAAGGCCGGGTTTGGGGCCCGAGGAGGGTAGATGGCGAAAGGCAGTGGGCCCGGCTATCTTTCGAGTCCCTTTCCGACTGACCTCGAACGGAGAGCCCTCATGAGCGAACTGGACGACTGGAACCCGGGCGGAAGTGCCGCCGCAGCCCCGGACAGCGAAGCCCGAAACTTCAGCATTGTTGCCCACCTGGGAGGCTTTGCGGGGTACATCATCCCCTTCGGCAACATCCTGGCGCCGCTGGTGGTCTGGATCCTCAAGCGGGACGAACAGCCCTTCGTGGATCACCACGGGCGGGAGGCGCTTAACTTCCAGATCAGTATCACCATCTATGCGATTGTGTCGGGGTTGCTCATTCTACTCGTGATCGGGGTCCTGCTATTGCCCCTGGTCCTGCTCTTCAACATCGTGATGATGATCGTTGCGGCGGTGAAGGCCAGCAACGGAGAGCACTTTCGCTATCCGCTCACCCTCAGGTTGGTGAGCTGAGGTGAGTTTGAGGCACCGCCGCACCGAACTTCGACTTTCAGTAAAACGCGAACCCTGGAACAGGTGAGACCTCGATGATCAGCAGACGGGAATGGCTCAAGTTGACTGCCGCCGGTGCGGCCGCCGGTGCGGCTCTCTCCATCAATCCGCGGCTCCTGGAGGCGATCCAGCGCCAGGACCTGATCACCCGGGCGATTCCCTCCAGCGGCGAGCAGCTCCCGGTGGTGGGATTGGGCAGCTCGGCCACCTTCTCTCAGGCGGCCCGAGCCGAGGACTATGAGGCCATCCGAGGGGTCCTGCAGACCATGGTGCGCGAGGGGGGAGCGGTCTTCGACACCGCGCCGGGATACGGCGCATCGGAAGAGGTGGCCGGACATGTGGCCAACGAGCTGGGCATCCGCGACGATATCTTCTGGGCCACCAAGGTGAATGTGGCGGGGCGGGGCGGGGGAAGCGCGGACCCGGAGGCCGCTCGGGCGCAGATCGAGAGCTCCTTCCGCTACTTCAACGTCTCCACCATGGATCTGATCCAGGTGCACAACCTGGGGGACATTCCCACGCAACTCGGGATCCTGAAAGAGCTCCGGGACGAGGGCCGGGTTCGCTACATCGGTGTGACCTCCACCAGCGAGGCCCGCTACCCCGATCTGGCCGACGTCATGCGTAACGAGCCCATCGACTTCATCGGGGTGGACTATGCCGTGGACAACCGGAGCGCCGCCGACATGATCTTCCCCCTGGCGCAGGAGCGGGAGATCGGGGTCCTGGTCTACGCCCCCTTCGGGCGCACCAGGCTCTGGAACCGGGTGGAGGGACGGGAGGTGCCCGCGTGGGCGGCGGAATTCGACGCGCACTCGTGGGCCCAGTTCTTCCTCAAGTTCGCGGCGGCCCACCCGGCGGTCACCGCCGTGACCCCGGCCACCAGCCAGCCCCGGCACATGGCCGACAACATGGGGGGAGCCGGGGGCCGGCTCCCCGACGTCGACCAACAGCGGCGCATGATCGAGTTGGTGGAGGACCTCCCCACCGTCTGACCTCGCGCGTGCGTTTGAGAGGGCCCCGGGGTGAATCCTCTGGGGCTCTTTCTTCGTAGGACTCCCCATGATGACTCTTGCCCTCCTTCTGGCCTGCGCGCTCTGTGCCGATCCAGATCCGTTGGTGGTCTTCCCGGATACCGTTCCCGCCGACACCTACGCGGATCCACACGTGGAAGCGCTACTGGACCGGGCCCGCCGAGCCCGGGAGCGGGAGGTAACCGGTATCGAGAGCTACGAGGCGAGGGTCTGGGAGCGCTTCCAGGCCGGACTGACGGGAAGTCGCTTTCGGCGCGAACGCAGTGTGTGGGCCGAGGAGCGAGCTGCGTCCATCCGCTGGGAAGTGGGGGGTGACCGCTTCATCCGGTGGGAGGGAGCGCGGCGGGCGAGTCCCATAGCCGGGATGCGGAGCGACCAGGACGAGGCGATGGCCGAGGAGCTGGCCAGCACCCTGGCCGGCGTCCACGGAGGGACCTCGCCGGTCTTCTATCGGCCCGGCGACGACCGGATCATCCTCGGCTACGGGCAGTGGACCCTCCACCCCGTGGCTGATACCGCCGTACACCACTACCGCTACAGTTCGGGAGACACCCTGCGGGTGACCCTTCCCGGAGAGGCCCGGACCATTACGCTGGCCGAGGTTCGAGTAGAGCCCCGGCGTTCAGATCCTCGCCTGATGGTGGGATCCCTCTGGTTCGAGGAGGAGGAGGGCGACCTGGTCCGGGCCTCATATCGTCCTGCCCGGCACATCTACCTGGCCGGCGAGACGGCGGAAGGTGACGGCCCGGATGATGCTCCTCGGGTGCTCCGATCCCTTCAGCTGGAGATCCGGCAGGTCACGGTGGACTACGGCCTGCACGAGATGGAGTGGTGGCTCCCGCACCGCTTCGCTCTCACCCTGGAGCTTCGGGCAGGCCAGTTGATCCGGGTCCCGGCAGGGGTGGAGTGGCGAATGGGAGAATACCGGATCAACGAGTCCGCCACGCCGGAGTTGGTGGTTGAGGAGGCCCCCGAGGGATGGACCCGGAGCGAGGCTCGGGTGCCGGACGGCTCTCCGGCCGCTCAGGAGGGCGATTCGGTTCGGGTGGTGAATCTGGTTCCCGCCCCGGAGTCGTTGCACCTGTCTCCAGCACTGACTGACCACGACGACTGGAGGGCTCGCGGCGTGCAACCCCGGGTCTTTGCCGACCGGGAGCTCCGGGAGTTTCGGGAGGAATTGGATCGGATTCTCCCCCCTACCACGGCGTTCAGGCCCCGGCTGGCCTGGGGACTGGAAGACGGACTGCTTCGCTACAACCGGGTGGAGGGACTCAGCGTCGGAGTGGCCGGAGAGACGCCTCTGGTGCCCGGCTGGTCGGGTCGAGCCGAACTCCGCATGGGGATCGCCGATCGAGCGCCCCTGGCAGAGGCGCGTGTTCGCCAAGGGAGCGAGACTCGCCACGAGGAGTTGACGGTATACCGGCGCCTCTCCCACACCTCGGACTGGGATGATCCCCTGGACCTCTCCTCGTCGGTGTCGGCTCTGTTGACGGGGCGGGACCGGGGTGAATACTACCGGACCCATGGAGTCGAGGGGATGCTCGTACGAGGGGCGGCCCGCGGCGAGGCCCGGTTCCGGGTCTTTGCCGAAGGTCACCGTTCTGTGGAGCGGAACACCAGCTTCCACCTCACGGGGCTCTTCAACGACGATACGCTCCGGGTGAATCGTCCGGCCGACGAGGGGACCTGGTACGGAGGCGCGCTGGAGCTCAGGGGCCACCGGGGCCTGGAGCCCGAGGGGCTCAGGATCTTCGGGGCGCTCCGGAGCGAAACCGCCCGAGGCCCGGACGGGTGGTATCAGCGAGCCGCCGGCTCTGGCGGGGGCGTGCGTGCCCTGGGCTCAGTGGAGCTGGGCCTGGAGGCGGGGGCCGGCGCCGGGTGGGGGGAGTTGCCACCCCAACGGGAATTCTACCTCGGAGGGCCGTCCACTGTCCGGGGCATTCGCCCCTCGTCGCTGGTGGGAGAGAGCTTCTGGTTTGCCCGGGGAGAGGTGGCTCGGGCTCGGCCGGCCGCTCGCCTGGCTTTCTTCGGAGACCTGGGCTGGGCTGGTCCCCGCGCTGACTTCGGATCGGGCCGTCCCGTTCGGGCCGTTGGGGTGGGGGCGTCCCTGCTGGACGGATTCGTGCGCATGGATCTGGCCCGCCGTCTGGGTCGAGATGGTGCCTGGCGCCTCCATGTCTACCTGGACGGGGTGCTCTGAGAAGGCTCCGGCTCCGTGCCTGGCGCGCGCCTTCGCCCGGCTGCACCCCCTGTACTTTTCTGCTGGACCTGTAGAGTTTTCCCGGCGACTAGATCCTCCGGGACGCCGGCGCCTTCGGGCCGGACCCGTGCCCTCTCTCCAGTTGGTCCCCACCGGTCACCATGACCCCCGATTCTCTGGACGAATCCACCACGCCCCGCGGGCTTCTGGGCTGGATCGGCGTGTACCTCCGGGGCATGGCCATGGGGGTGGCGGAGCTGGTCCCGGGGGTGTCGGGGGGAACCATCGCCTTCATCACCGGGATCTACGTCGAGTTGGTTCGGACCATCAGGAAGCTGGACCCGGCTTTGGCCATGGATCTCCTGAAGGGTCGGGTAGGTGGGGCCTGGAGAGAGGGGAACCTGGGGTTTCTCGCCGCGCTGGGCGTGGGGATGGCCACCAGCGTCTTCGGCTTCGCCGCCCTGGTGGCCTGGCTGCTGGAGAACCGGGAGGTGCATGTCTGGGCCTTCTTCTTCGGACTGATTGTGGCGTCGGCTCTCTACGTGGGTCGGTTCGTGAAGCCGTGGAGCTGGCGCCGGGGCATGGCGGGGCTGGTGGGGATCGGCGTCGGGCTGGCGTTGGCCAATACGCACCCTCTGCCCTCACCGGAGCACTGGCTCTCCACCTTCCTGGCAGGGATGGTGGCCATCTGCGCTTGGATCCTGCCAGGGATCTCCGGGAGCTTCATCATGCTCCTGTTGGGGCAGTACGAGCTCCTGGTCCGGGCCATCTCGGAGCTGGACGTGGTCTTCCTGACGGCGCTGGCGGCGGGGTGTACCATGGGGCTTCTGGCCTTCGCTCGAGTTCTGACCTGGCTTCTCAGGACCCGATACGAGGGCACGCTTGCCTTCCTCTGCGGCCTGATGCTGGGGTCGCTGCAGAAGCTCTGGCCGTGGAGGGAGGCGGTGACCTCGTACGTGGATCCGGAGGGGCGAGAGGTGCCCCTCGTGGTCCGCCCCATCTCGCCTGAGGGGTGGGAGGCCATGACGGGCCTGGACCCCCAGGTGCTGGGGGCCATGGTGGCCGCGGGAGCCGCCGTGGGCCTGGTGCTGGCTTTGGACCTCATGGCCCGCCGTCAGGGGGTGGACCACTCCGGGAGCGGGTTCCGGGACAGCGCGCCATGACGAAGCGCGACGAGAAGCGACGCCGGAAGAAGCTGGCGCCCTCCATACGGAAGGCGCACCGCCGGGTCCAGTGGGGCTGGTACGCGTCCCTGGTGCACGGGGCGGCGCTCGTGGCCCTTGCCTACTACCTCCTGACGCGACCGGAGCCTGCGTGGGTGCTGGGCGGTCTCTGTGTCGTGGGGGCGGGACTGGTGCCCTTCCTGGGTCGGACGGCCTACCGGGGGAATTCCTTCAGCGCCTTCCTCCTGCTGGTGTCGGTGGTGGCGCCCCCC
>SLNQ01000053.1 GCA_007132965.1 Gemmatimonadota bacterium
AACAGACGAAAGGGGGTCATGACGGAGGCCTCCAGAAAAGGGTTGTGGCAGGTTTATGCTGCCGGATGCGGAGAAAAACCTTTTTGTGCAACATTGGGGGGAAACATGTCAAAGTTGGATGATGCCGTGCACCCGCCGGGAAGGCCCGGTGCGTCGATTTTTCGGATCTTGGCCGGGGATGAGGCGCTGGAAGATGGCCGGGAGGAGCCGGGGGCAACGGTCGAGGACGACGAGGATTGCGGTTGCGAGGATGTGCTGGAGAACGTCGTCGCCATTCTGGACAGTCTGGAGGAATGGCAAAAAAGCCGGGAATAAACAGTCGTCCGCGGTCTTCCCCTCGGCTTGATCATGCGGGCGAACCCGTTTCTACCCAATCTCGGCCGTGGCGGGTGAGGACATGCTCGCATCAGGCCGAGTCCCCCGGGATTGGGTCTATAGAGGCTTCGAGGCGGATGCGTCAGTGGTTCGGAAGCTTGCAGGCGAAAACGTGGGCAAGTTCAGGCCCGTATCTATCACCTGATCCGTCCACAGATAAACTCCATGGTGATGTTTTGCTTGAAGTCTTTCCTCACTCACGTGCCAGAAGGCATCCTTCAACAGCGCTGCGCGCCAACCCAGCCCCGGCCTGTTCGTACATATTAAAAGCCGTGCAGACGCCGATGGAGGAGAGTTCCTCCACTTCTTCAGGGAACCGGGCAATAGCCGCCACTTGGCAGTTGAAGCCCAGGTTGCGGAGTTGTTGCGCCGCGTAGATGTTGCCCTGGTGGTTGGGCATGGCCAGGATGACCAACTCCAACTCGATGTCCTTGCGCAGTTTCAGCCAGAACTCGGTGTCGCAGGCATCGCCCAGGATCACGTTGCGGCCCTGGCCGCGGTTGAAGTCAACCCGCTCCGGAGCGTGCTCCACGCCACAGATTTGCTGGCCATAGGTCTTCTGCAGCTCGTCGTACGCTCCTGAGCCGATGCGACCCATTCCCAGAACCACGGCCTTGACCTCGCCAAGGTCGATGGGCGCATCGTGAGGATGACAATACTTCCGCTCAAACCGGCACAACCAAGTGAACACCCGGCGATAGACGAATTCGGAATGGGTGCTCAGAGGGGCGGAAACGGCGAAGCTGATGCTCACGGTCATGGCCGTGATCAACAGCCATTCCCCGGAGAGCAGCCCCTGGCCCACGGCGATGGCAGCGACGATCAACCCGAACTCCGAATAGTTGGTCAGGGACAACGAGGCAAAGAGGCTGGAACGCGCCCGTAAACCGAAGCGGCTGATGATGAAGTGATAGATGCCCGTCTTCACGGGAAGGAGCAGACAAATCAGCACGGATGCGAGCAGCATTTCCAGCGTGGGCAGGCCCGTCATGCCGATGGACAGGAAAAAGCCCACCAGCATCAATTCCTTGAAACCGAAAAGGGCCTTGGACAGTTCCGAGGCCCGGGGATGCCCGGCTATCAACACGCCCATCACCAACGCGCCGAGATCCGGCTTCAGGCCGACCAGGGCGAAGCCTTCGGCCCCAACGCCCAGCGCGAGGAACAGCCCGCACAGAATAAACAGCTCGCCCCGACCGGCCACGTCCAGGAGCCGGTAGAGCACTGGTCGCAACAACGGAAGGGCCAGCACGCTCAAGGCCCAGACGCTTGGAATCTTGCCCTCGGAAGCGCTCAGAAAGAGCACGGCGAAGAGATCCTGCATGATCAGAATCCCGATGGCGATCCGTCCGTAAAAGGCCGTCAGGTCCCCTTTTTCCTCCAGCACCTTGACCGCGAACACCGTGCTGGAAAAGGACAGGGCAAAGCCCAGCACCAAAATCGTCTGCCAGGTCATGTCCATCAGCGGAGTATCCAGCCAGTACTGGCCCAAGAGCAGAACACCGCACATGAAGGCCGTGGTCAGGAGCATCTGAGCCGTGGCGCTGGCCCAGATCTCGGCCTTGAGCAGACCGCGGACGTCCAGCTTCAGCCCGATGGAAAACAACAGCAGTTTGATGCCCAGATCCGCCACCAGACTCAGCCCTGAAGGCGGCAGAAGACCGGCCATGTTGTAGGCGAACCCGGCCACGAGGAACCCGACCATGGGCGGCAGGCCGATCCGGGTCAAAGCCAGGCCGAAAAGAAAAGCGAAGCTGACAAGAATAACAAGCATTGCATGTTCTCCGAAGAAGGCGACAAGGAGCAGAGGAAACAGGAATCAGCGGGATCAGAGCAATCCGCGGCGACCACCCGCCAAGCGGCTTGTGACAAAACCCCGCACAAACATCATGAAAGCTCTGATATCCGCCGTGGGCCTGCTCATGCTTCCGGTATTATGGAAAGTCAGACAGTCAAAGCCCGGAGCAGCGAAGGACATTCTTCCCGATCTCAGAGAACAGCGACCAGTATCAGGCGCCATGCATATAAGAATCATCCGGGCCATCTGTCAGGAGGGCATAGCAGGGTATTACCTTCGAGACATGCCGGGCTGATGGAGCATCGGTACGGGGGAGAGTCATGCATGGAGAGGATTATCTGGCGAAGGGGAGGACTGCTCCATGGATGAGTCGGAGAGCGTGATCATCATCAAGAATAACCTGGGGACATGGCGGGAAGAACGGGAGAGGTGGCGAGCCAGCTGAGCCCTCCATGGACGGCGGCCTCAATCCTGATCGTTCTCGGTCATGGGAAAGTCCACCTTGATCTTGAAGGTCTTTTCCGCCGGCAGGTTCAGGATTTCGATGCCGGTCCTGGCCGTGATCTCGGCCAGGGTTTCGCGGACCTTGTCCACGCTGGGCGCGATCAGGGTGAACCAGACGTTGTACATGTGCTGGCGCAGGTAGTTGTGGGTCACGCCGGGGTGCCGGTTCACCTCGGCCGTGAACTGGTCCAGCCTGTCCTCCGGGACCTGGGCCGCGCAGAGGGTGCTGGTCCAGCCCAGCTTGCGGGACTGGAAGTTGGCCCCGATCCGACGGATGATGCCCTTGCCCTTGAGGGCCCGGACCCGAGCCAGGGCCTCGGCCTCGGTCAGGCCGAACTGTTCGCCGATCCGGGCGTAGGGCCGCGGGTCCAGGGGGAAGTCGGTCTGGATCAGGTCCAGGATTTTCTTGTCAATCGCGTCCATGGCTGTTTCATCTCGAGCTGTTTTCTTTCGGGCGGTTTCAGTACTGGTCATCTGGCTTCAGTTTTTTTTGGCTGATAGGTGCACAGCGGTTCCTCGGCCAGGTAGTGGCCGCTCATGGTCTGGGCCCGGGCCCGGCATCCGGCGCAAACCTTGTGAAACTCGCAGACCCCGCACTTGCCCTGGTAGGTCTTCTGGTCGCGAAATTCCAAAAACTGCTTCGATTTTTTCCAGATCTCCGGAAAGGGCGTGGTTTTGACCTGGCCGCAGTCCAGTTCCAAATAGCCGCAAGGCTGAACCTGTCCGGTGTGGGAGATGAAGCAGAATCCCGTGCCGCCCAGGCAGCCCCGGCTGACCGCATCCAGGCCGAAGTTGTCCATGGTCACCGGTATGCCGTCTTCCTTGGCCCGCTGGCGCAGAATGCGGTGATAGTGGGGCGCGCAGGTGGCCTTGAGCTGCATGGTGGTGGTCTTCCGGAAATCGTAGAACCAGTTGAGAACCTCTTCGTATTCCTCGCCGGAAATCACCTCCCGGCCCAGGTTCGCGCCCCGTCCCGTGGGCACCAGCAGGAAAATGTGCCAGGCCACGGCGCCCAGCTTCTCGGCCAGGTGGAAGATATCCTTGAACTGGCCCAGGTTGTTCCGGGTCACGGTGGTGTTGATCTGAAAGGGCAGGCCCACGGCCTTGAAGTGCTCGATGGCCCGCAAGGCTCCGTCAAAGGCGCCCGCCACTCCGCGAAACACATCGTGGCTGGCGGCGTCCGGCCCATCCAGGGAGATGCTGGCCCGCTGGATGCCGGCCTCCTTCATCTTCCGGGCCACATCCGCCGTGACCAGGGTGCCGTTGGGGGCCATCACGCAGCGCAGGCCCTTGGCGTCGGCATAGCGGACCAGCTCGAAGATGTCCGGCCGGAGCAAGGGCTCGCCACCAGTGAAAATGATGATCGGGTCCCCGACCTCCGGGAAGGTGTCGATCAATGCCTTGGCATCCTCGGTGGAAAATTCGCCCGGATACGGCTCCATATGCGCCTCGGCCCGGCAATGCTTGCAGGCCAGATTGCAGGACCGGGTCACTTCCCAGGCGATCAGCCGGCAGGGTGGCGAGCCGTCGGGCAGGGTTTTGGGCATGCCCGAGGAGAGGCCTTTGGGGTGTCCTGCTGGGTGGCCGGCGGGATGGCCTTTTCCTGGATGGGGTGCGGGAGGAGGTGTCTGTCCGCCATGAGCGTGCGCATCGGGATGTTGGGTCTGGTGCATGAAGAATGTTTTGGGTTGGATGTCAGGATAGGTAGTCGTGTCCTAGAGGCCGCAACACTTTTTGTATTTCTTGCCGCTGTTGCATGGACATGGTTCATTTCTGCCAATTTTGACTGAAACTTCGGGTTGCACGGGGTTCAGCATTTTTTC
>SLNQ01000238.1 GCA_007132965.1 Gemmatimonadota bacterium
ACTTCCGGACGACGGACGTGACGGGCTCGGCGCATCTGCCTGACGGGGTGGAGATGGTGATGCCGGGAGACAACGTGCAGATGGAGGTGGAGCTGATCAGCCCCATCGCCATGGAGAAGGAACTGCGGTTCGCGATCCGCGAGGGCGGACGGACCGTGGGCGCCGGAGTGGTCACCGAGATCGTCGACTGACCAAGGCGCCGGCAGGACCGCAGGACACTTGAGACAGGCTTTTTGAGATGACCGGGGACGGGGCTCGACCCCGCCGACTACGAGGAATGACATGGCCGGAAGGATTCGTATCAGGTTGAAGGCGTTCGACCACTGGGTCGTGGACCAGACGGCGTCCGACATTTGCCGCACCGCCGAGAAGACCGGCGCCACGGTGAAGGGACCCATTCCTCTGCCCACGCGGCGGGAGCGCTGGACGGTGCTTCGCTCTCCGCACATCGACAAGAAGAGTCGGGAGCAGTTCGAGCTCCGCACCCACAAGCGTCTCATTGACATCGTGGACAGCCGCCCCGCTACGGTCGATGCATTGACCAAGCTGGATCTGCCGGCGGGTGTGGACGTGGAGATCAAGGTCGACTGAACCGCCTCACCGGCGACCTGCCCGAATGGGCCGGGCGCGGTGACGCAACTGAGGGACAGGGACGATGGCGGGAATCATTGGAAAGAAAATCGGAATGACCCGGGTCTTCGACGACGAGGGCAAGGCCGTGCCGGTCACCGTCGTAGAGGCGGGACCCTGCCCGGTGGTGCTCATCCGCACCGAGGAGCGGGACGGCTACAGCGCCGTTCAGCTGGGTTTCGGCGAGCGGAAGGAGAAGCACGCCACCCGGCCGGAGATGGGACACGCCGCCCGCGTCGGCCTCGAGGCCGCGCCCAAGGTGCTGCGGGAGTTCCCCATCTCGGACGACGACGAGTTCGAGGAGGGCCAGGAGGTCACGGTGGAGCTCTTCACCGCGGGTGACGTGGTGAAGGTGGCCGGGACCTCGAAGGGTCGTGGGTTCCAGGGCGTGGTGAAGCGGCACGGCTTCGCCGGCCGCCCCGCCTCGCACGGACACCCCCTCTCCCGGACGCCCGGCTCCATGGGCCCCGGGACCGACCCCTCCCGGGTCATCAAAGGGAAGAAGCTTCCCGGACAGATGGGGAGCACCCGGACCACGGTCCGGAACCTGGAAATCGTGAAGGTGGATTCCGAGCGGAATCTCCTCTTCGTGAAGGGCGGACTGCCCGGATCGCGAAACAGCTTCGTCTTCATTCAGAAGTGATGGCCATGGCCAAGGCGCGCTACTACAAGATCGACGGCAAGAAGGGCCGGGCTCGGGAACTCCCCGAGGCCCTCTTCGACGGCGTCGTAAACGACACGGTGCTTCATCAGGTGGTGAAGGCCCACCGGGCGAACCAGCGGCAGGGCACGGGCTCGGCCAAGAACCGCTCCGACGTTCGGGGTGGAAGCCGGAAGCCGTGGAGGCAGAAGGGAACCGGCCGGGCCCGACAGGGCTCCATCCGGTCGCCCCAGTGGGTGGGCGGAGGCCGAGCCTTCCCTCCCCAGCCCCACAGCTGGCGTCAGCGGGTCCCGCGGAAGATGCGGGCCCTGGCACGGCGCTCGGCCTTCAACGCCCGGGCGGGTGACGACCGGGTGGTGCTGGTGGATGCGCTGGAGTTCGAGGCTCCCAAGACGCGGCGCCTGCGGGAGCTCCTGGAGACCATGGAGGTGGAAGGGAAGATCCTGATCCTCACCCACGGTCAGCGGGAGAACCTCCTGCTGTCGGCCAACAACCTGCAGCACGTGCTGGTGCGCCCCTTCGGCGAGGAGTCCACCTACGACGTGCTCTGGGCCGGAACCGTCATCATCGAGCGTCCCGCCCTGGAGGCCTGGGAAGCCGGCAACGGTGCGGCCACCCAGGCCGAGCCGGTTGAGGAAGAGGCGGTCGAGGACGAGCCGGCCGAGGAAGCCGCCGTCGAGGCGGAAGCCGCGGAGGAGCCGGCCGAGGACGAGGCCGTGAAGGCGGAGGCCGCCGAGGCCGATACACCCGCAGCGGAGGCCGACGAGGCCGACGCCGACCAGGAGGAAGTGAAGGATGCGTGACGTCTACGACGTAATCCTGGCACCGGTGGTCACCGAGAAGGCCACCCGCGAGCAGGAAGAGCAGAACGTCTACACGTTCATTTGCCACCCGAAGGCCAACAAGGCCCAGATCCACGAGGCCGTGGAAGCGGCCTGGGACGTCATCGTGGAGGACGTCCGGACCGCCCGCTACGTGGGCAAGGCCCGGCGCTCCCTCATGGGCCGGTTCAATCGCACGGCCAAGGTGGGCCGACGCCCCGCCTTCAAGAAGGCCATGGTGCGGTTGGCCGAGGGTGACCACATCGAGTTCTACGAACTGGGCTGATCAAGATGGCCATCAAGAAATTCAAGCCGATCACCGCCGGAACCCGCTTCCGCTCGGTGCTGGACTCCAGCGAGATCACCCGGGCAACGCCCGAGCGCTCTCTGGTGGAGCCCATGCACAAGACCGGAGGCCGGAACCACCACGGTCGGATGACCACCCGCCGTCGGGGCGGAGGGCACAAGCGGCGCTATCGCCGCATCGACTTCCGCCGCGACAAGATCGGGGTTCCCGGTCGGGTGGCGGAGATCGAGTACGACCCGAACCGAACCGCCAATATCGCCCTCATCAACTACGCCGACGGCGAGAAGCGTTACATTCTTCAGCCCCGGGGTCTCGCGGTGGGCGACGAGGTGGTCTCGGGTCCCGAAGCCGACATCAAGGTGGGCAACGCAACGCCCCTGTCCCGCATTCCCCTGGGTACCACGGTTCACAACGTGGAGCTGAAGCCCGGCAAGGGAGGGCAGATCGCCCGCTCCGCCGGCTCCGGCGTGCAGGTGGTGGCCCGGGAGGGGCGCTTCGTGTCGCTCCGGATGCCCTCCACCGAGATCCGCCGGGTGCACAAGGAGTGCCTGGCCACGGTGGGACAGGTGGGCAACGTGGACCACGAGCTGCGGGTCATGGGGAAGGCCGGCGCGAGCCGATGGAAGGGTCGCCGGCCCAAGGTTCGCGGTGTGGCCATGAACCCGGTGGACCATCCGCTGGGCGGGGGTGAAGGCCGGACGTCCGGCGGACGCCCCCCCACCTCGCCGTGGGGCAAGCGCGAGGGGATCAAGACGCGGAAGCGGAAGAAGAAGTCCAACAAGGTCATCGTCCGCGGCCGCCGCAGGGGCAAGGCCACCAAGTCATGAGCCGCCGCCAGGTAGATTCGCCGTCGGCCCCTCAGGGGCCGGCCCGTTCAACGCAGATGGAAGAGAAACATGCCGCGTAGTGTCAAGAAGGGTCCATACGTCGAAGACAGCCTCATGCTGAAGGTCGACGTCATGAACTCCAAGGGAGAAAAGAAGGTGATCCGGACCTGGTCCCGGGCGTCCACCATCTTCCCCGAGTTCGTCGGGCACACCATTGCCGTGCACAACGGCAACAAGTTCGTGCCGGTCTACATCACCGAGAACATGGTGGGACACAAGCTGGGCGAGTTCGCCCCCACCCGCCTCTTCCGGGGACACGGCGGCAAGCTGGCCGACAAGCGGGCCCGGCCGCGCTAGGCGCGCCCGCCCCGATATCGGCATTCAGATTCAGCGCGGTAGAGAGACGAGAAGCCATGGAAGCCAAGTGCACGAGCAAATACGTCCGGATGAGCCCCCGCAAGGTGCGGCTCGTAGTGGACCAGATCCGCGGCAAGAGCGTGAACAACGCCTACGCCCTGCTGCAGTTCTCGAAGAAGGCGGCGGCCGAGCCGGTGCAGAAGGCGCTGCGCTCGGCGGTGGCCAACGCGCAGTACAAGGCCGAGGACCAGGGCGAGTTCATCGATGCCGATGACCTTTACGTGAGCGAGGCCTACGTGAACGAGGGCCCCACCATGCGCCGCTGGCGGGCTGCCGCCATGGGTCGGGCCGCACCGATCCGCAAGCGCATGAGCCACATCACCGTAGTTGTGGACTTCAAGGAGTAGAGCTGGATGGGACAGAAAACACATCCGACCGGGTTTCGCCTGGGCGTCATCAAGGACTGGAAGTCTCGGTGGTATGCCGAGAAGGACTTCCCCCAGCTTCTGGAGGAGGACGAGACGATCCGGACCTACCTGGATCGCCGCCTCGCCCACGCCGCCCTCTCGTCTATCGAGATCGAGCGGAAGCCGTCGAAGATCGTCGTGACGATCCACACGGCCCGGCCGGGTGTCGTCATCGGGAAACGGGGCTCGGAGGTGGACAAGCTCCGTGACGAGCTGGGTGTGCTCACCCAGTCCGAGGTCTCGGTGAACGTCGAAGAGGTGAAGCGTCCCGAGCTGGACGCCCGCCTGGTGGCCGAGAATGTGGCCCACCAGCTCCGGCAGCGGATCTCCTTCCGCCGGGCCATGAAGCGGGCCGTGCAGTCGGCTCAGCGGGCCGGCGCCAAGGGCATCCGGATCCAGTGCGGCGGACGGCTCGGTGGAGCCGAGAT
>SLNQ01000023.1 GCA_007132965.1 Gemmatimonadota bacterium
GCTGCACGACGAGGGTGCCCTCGCCGGCGATCGGCGTGCCCTCGATCGGCGGGTCGAACGCGTCGATCGGCGCGGTCGCCAAGCGCAGGTCGTCCGGAGCGGGGAAGTCCGATCCGTCGCGGACGTCCCAGCGCAACGTGACGTCGTCGCCGGCGCACACCGCGGCGGGCTCGACGCTGAGCAGCACGCTGGGCGGCGGGGGCGGACTCGTCGCCAGGAGGCTCGCCACGCCGACGACGGACACGAGCGCGAGGGCCGCCTTGCGCAGCGACGCCCTCATCGGTCGACCCGCCCGGTGCGAGCCCGGCGCGCCAACGCGCTCGCGCCGAACGCCCATGCGGCGACGGCGCCGAGCAGCGTGGCGACCACGTCGAACACGTCGAACACGCCCAGGTGCGCGTGACGCGCGAGGAGCGCCGCGAGCGCCTGTGTGGCGCCGTCCGGTGCGAAGGTCGCTGGGTGGGGGAGCAGGGCCGCGGCGATGCGGTCGTGCTGCAGCAGTTCGAACGCGACGCCGACGAGGGCCCAGGCGCCGGCGCAGCGCACCAGGGCGCGCCGGTCGAGACCGACCGCGACCGCGCTCAGCAGCGCGAAGGCGAAGGTGTGCACGAACGACGGCAGGCTCCCGGCGAGCGCTCCCGAGGCGCCCAGGCCGAGGCCGGTGGGGAACGCCAGCGCCCCGCCGGAGCGGAGCGTGCCATAGGCCGTGACGCCGACCAACAGCGCGGTGAGCGCGGCGACGGTCGCCAGGTGAGCCGGGCCAGCCTGCGTGCTCGGACGCTGCATCATGCGGTCGCCTCCATGGTTGGTGGCCCGTACGGTAGCAGGTCGGAACCCGACCGTCCTCGCGTCAGGGCTGCCCCGGCGTCTCGGCGCCGTCGGCGCCGGTCACGTCCTCGAGGACGAGTTCGCCCGGCGGCGCCACGAAGACCAGGCCGATGCCGAACACGAAGTGGACCCGGCGCATGGTGAGGCCCGTGCTCCCGCCGATCGTGATGCCGTTCGTCGAGCGGATCGAGAGGACGGCGTCCTCGATCAGGCCGGCGCCCTCGCCGCTGGCGAGCGTGCCGCCCACGGTGCTGGACAGCGTGCTCCGCAGCATGCGGAAGCCCGCCTTGCCGTCCATCGCGACGAGGCCGCTCGCGAGGCCCGTGTCCCTCACCGACAGCTCGCCGTGCGCGTCGACGTCGAGCGACCCGGTGCCCGTCAGCTGCGAGTCCGTGATCGCCACGTCGGCGCCTTCGACGCGGAGCGCGTCGGCGCTGAGCGTGACGCCGTCGAGCAGCACGGCGCCGCGTGCGGCCACGTTGAGCCACACGCTCGAGGCCGCGGTCGCGACGGTGTCCTGCAGCTGGATGGGTCCCGCTCCCGTTGCCGCTCCCACCTCGATCTCGACACTGGTCGCGCTCCAGACCCCGCCCTCGATGTCGACGGCGCGGAATGCGTACATGAACGCGGCACCCGGGTCGACGAGTGCGTCGACGTGTCCGGCGTCCGCGAGGTCCAGGTCGACGCCGCTGAGGCGCAGGGAGCCATCGTCGGAGGTGAGCGCGACGCCGGCGGCCGCGATGCGGCCCGTGACGATCGTGAGGTCGTCGAAGATGGTCTCGATCAGGACGTCGCGGGCCGCCGCGACCGTGAGGTCCTCGATGTGCAGGCGTGGTAACGAGCGGACGTACAGGTCGTGCGCGGTGACGTCCAGCGCGCTCATGCGCACGTCCGCGTCGCCTGGGGCGCCGTGGCCGACCTCGATGGAGACGCGCGTCCCGGCGGCGAGGCGGACACGCTCGAGGTGGAGGTGCTCCACGTCCGGCACACTGACGGCATGGTTGGCGAACGTGCGCAGCTCGACGTCGCGCAGCTCGAGGGCGTGGCGTGCGAAGACGTACGCTTGCATGACGTCGATCTCGACATCGTGCATCCGCACGTCCGCGGTCGCGATCTGCAGCTGCACGACCGGGCCCGAGACGACCGCGCGCTCGAGCCGGTAGGGCCCCTGCGGAGCCGCGAAGAACCACGGCATCATCGGGTCGCTGAACTCGAAGCGCACGTCGCGGGCCCACGTCGCGGCGCCGGCGTCCGCGTCGTGCGCGTCGGCTGCGGCGGTGCCGTCGCTCGCGTGAGCGACGCCCTGCGTCTGGAACGGCGTGCTCGGGTCGAGGGGCGCCTCGAGCTGGGCCACGTGCTGCCCCGCCTCGAACGCGAGCTCGGCCAGCCCCGACCCGCGCAGGTACCAAGCCGTGCCCGCGATCTCGAGGCGCGTGCCGTCCTCGTCGGCGCCACGCCCGAACAGCCAACGTGCGTCGAGCACGAGGTAGTCGCCCGTGAACGTGCCGCTCGGCAGCCGTAGGGCGATCCCGGGCGGGAGCTCGTCGAGCGCCTCCTGGAGGGCGGCGGTGGTGCGCGGTCCGGTGTAGTCCGCGCCCACGAACAGCAGCCGCTCGGCGCTCGCGGCGCCGAGCTCGATGCGCGGGTAGCCGGGCGTGTCGGGGACCGTGAAGGTGAGGCGGTCGTCCGAGGCCACGGAGGCGGCGACGGGGATGCCATCGAGGACGAGCGTCATCCCGGCCCTGAAGCCGCTGCCGGTGAGCGTGACCGTGGCGCCCGGAAGGGCCGCGTCGGGCACGGCGGCGACGATCGTGACCGGTGCGGCGCCCGGTTGCACGGCGCCGCAGGCGGCGAGGAGCGGCGCGACGCCCGCCGCCAGCAGCAAGACGAGCAGCGGCACGCGTGTCATGCGCGTCACGCGTGCCCCGCGTGCCCCGCGTGCCCCGCGTGCCCCGCGTGCGACCGGCCGAGACCATCCGATCGGGAACGCAAGCGTCGGGGACCGCTCACGGCGCCACCGTCCCGTCGGCGCGATGCATGACGATGAAGCCGTGGTCGCCGCTGGCGTCCGCGTCGTCGGCCACGAGTCCCGCGAGACCGAGGAAGCCGTCCTTCGCGACACCGACCGTCACGCTCCGACCGGCTGCCGTGGTGGCCACGCCGTAGGCGGCGTCGTACCCTTCGGTGCCGGCCTGCCATGCCCAACGGACGACGCCGTCACCGCTGAGCCGTGCCACCCACACGTCGCTGGAGCCGGCGCTCGTGAACCCGGTGAGGGCGCCGTCGGTGTAGCCGGCCACCACAACGTCGCCGTCCTGCGTTGCCGCCACCGACCAGCCGGTGTCGCTCGTCGCGCTGCCGAGGTTGCGGCCCCACACCAGGGGCTCTGCTGCGCCGGGGCGCACGCGCGCGACGAACGCGTCCTGACCACCCAGGTTCGCACCCGACTCGAACTCGCCGTCGGCGAAGCCCGTCACGAACAGGTCACCCGAGGTCGGGTCCGCAGCCACGCCGGCCGCGACGCCGAACCACTCGAACACGTCCAGGACACGCCCCCAGGTCAGGTTCCCATCCGCGTCCCATGTCGACACGAACGCGCGGACGCCGGGGGCGCCGTCGACGTGCCACGGGCTGCCGGGGTCGACCCCGCCGACGAGCGCGAAGCCAGCACCGAGCGGGGCCGCGTCGAGCGCGAAGTCGCGACCGGGTCCACCGAAGGTGCGCAGCCACACCTCGTCGCAGTCGCCAGCGAAGCGCTGCGCGAAGCCATCGGCGCTCAGCAAGCCGTTCGTCGGCATCTCGCCAACGACGACCACGGCGCCCGTGGAGAGGCGAGCGATGGCGTTCGGCGAGCCGACCGTGGTCGCTCGGCAGACCTCCGAGCCCGTCTCATCGAGCCGGACGAGCACGCCCTCGCCGATCTGCACCGGGCCGGCCACCCACCAGCCAGCGTGGGCGTCGCCGACGCCCACGCGCGCCTCCGCGAGCGCGTTCGGGACGAGGCTCACACCAGCTGCGACGGTGAGGTCGAAGCGGGTGGTGCCGTCCGGTTCGAGGACGAGGAGCGCACCGTTCCAGCCTCCGGCCGACCCGGCACCGTACGCCTCGAAGCTCACCGCGACGCTGCCGTCGGCACCGACGGCGACGGCGCGGGCGACCGCGCCACCGGGGGCTGCGAACAACCGTGGTCCGATGCCGCCGTCCGGCGGCTCATCGCCGCTCGGAGTCGGAGCACCGCAGGAGGCCAGGAAGGTGACGGCGAGGGCAGCGCCGAGCGCGAGCAGGGCGCTCGCGGTGGACGTGGCGGACGGCGACGGGCAGGTGTGCGACACGGCGGGCCTCCATGACAGCGATCTGTCCGATGGTGCCAGAGCAGGCGTGACGCCGGCGTGACACGGCACGGCACCGGACGAGCCCGCAACCTGGCGATGCGTCGAGTGATCCTGCGTGCGGCTCAGGCCAGCGCGGCCGGCCCCTCCAAGCGTTGTGCGAGCACGGCCACGACCGCGCCCAACGCCGCCGTCAGGAGCAGCGCGACGAACAGGTCCGGAGCGATGTCCATGAGCCCGGCGCCGCGCGTGGTCACCGCCACGATCGGGTCGAGGAACCAGTACGTCGGGAAGAGCCGGGCGATCCACTGCGGCC
>SLNQ01000051.1 GCA_007132965.1 Gemmatimonadota bacterium
TAGATGGCCACGTACTCCCGGAGCCCGCCCTTCAGAGTGAAGGCCCGTACCACCTCGAAGGGGGCCACGAGGCGCTCCACCTCCGCAGGCAGGAGCGGTTCCCGAGCGGGCCGCGGCGGTCCGGCCGGCTGGTATTGGACCCGACCCTCATCCAGCACGGCGTACCGCAGGGGTGTGGTGGTGCTTCGTTCTGACGACTCCACCACGGCGTGGAGGCGAGCTCCGGGCCGGGTGATCCGGACCAGGTGCTCCACCAGGCGGGGCCGCTCCTGGGGGTAGAGCCGGTCCAGGATGTCCCACGCGAATACCAGGTCGTAGGGGTCGTCGGGTTGGGGAGGAAGAGCTCGGAGAACCGCGGGCCATCCCTCGGTGGAGCGGGCGGCGTCCAGGACTTCGGCAAAGCGCACCCTTCGTCCGTAGCGGCCATAGACCCTGAGGCTGGACGGGGCCGCCGTGCCAAGGTCCAGGATCGAGTGGCTGCCGTCTTCCGCCACGCCGTCCAGGAGGGCGGCCACGCCCGGGGCGGAGCGTTCTTCCCAGCGGCCGGCCGGCGGGCCGTGGCCCGGTGCGTGGGGATGGGGGCCTCCGGGGCTGCGGGACCCGTCATCCCCGTCCGGGGCCACGTGCGTGGCATCGGTGCGGGCTGACGGGTCTTCCTCCGTGGCCTCGGCCGAGGTTTGCCCTTCGGTCGAGGTGCCTCCCAGGAGTCGGCGTAGCCAGTCCACCGCGGCGCGGACTACGAGCGGGCGGGTGCGGTGGTGGAGGCCCCGGACCGATCACTGCTTCCGGTGTTTCCATCCCCGCCGGTGCCCTGACTCTTCTTGCCGGCCTGGTGGTCCCCGGCGCGGCTCCCCGCAGCTTGGGTGGCGGCCTTGCCGGGGGCTGCGGCGGCTCCCCCAGTGCCCGGCTGGGCACGGGTGGGCTCTTCGCCCATGTCCACGCCGCCTCGGAACCGGGCGCCGTCGTCCAGCACCACGCGGGGCGACACGATGTCACCTTCGACCCGGGCCGAACTCCGGAGCACGACCCGCTCTTCGGCCGTCAGATCTCCGATGACGGAACCCTCCACGATGACCACTCGCCCCTGAATGCTGGCCTTCACCTCGCCTTCCTTTCCCACCGTCACGGTATGCTCCCTCAGGCCCACGGAGCCGTCCACCGTGCCTTCGATTAGGAGGTCCTCGTTGCCCGTCACTTCGCCCTTGATGGTGATGGACCGGCCGATGGTGGCTTGGCGGGGAGGGGTTTCGCTCCGGCTGGGTTTCTCCTGGCGGGGGGACGCCTCCGGCGTCTCCGGCGCCTCGTCCTTCTTCCACATGGTGCCTCCTGGATGTGGGTGGTCCGGAAGGGGGAATCTCACCGCCTGGGGAGGTCCCGTCAAACTCTGGGGTGACGGGAGAGGGCCGTGGAAGGTGTCCAGGCCCCGCCGTCCGGGGCAGCCGGCTCGATTCGGCGGTGGACGCGCTGGGCCTGGCGCTCGGCTACCTACGGCCGGTTTCAGCCCCTTCGTCTCCGGGGCGACGGGTGAGACGGGCCGCCAACTCCCTGGCCCGGGCCAGGCGGCCGGGAAGCCCCACCCGCGATTCGTAGTTGCTACAGAGGTGGAGACCGGAAGGAAGGCTCAGGTCGTCCAGGGCGGTCCAGCTCCGGTCCCAGGCAGGGATGCGGGTCCGGCTCACCTCCAGGGGCTGGACCCGGCACCCCGTGATGACCCTGAACTCCCGGGCGGCGATCTCCTTCAGGACGTCATCGGGCAGGGCCGTGGCGTCGGGATCCCGGGAGCCTCCCAGGAAGGCGGTGTAGATCCCCTTTCGCTTCAGGGCGCTGGCGTTCCAGGTTACTCCCCGGGTCCGGAACGATTCCTTGAAGCTGATCTGGTAGCCCAATCCCTCGAGAGGGCATTCGCCTACCAGATGGACGAGAGCCAGGTCGTTGTAGTGGAGTCGCCGGAGTCGGTCCGCCGCGTCCGGGACGGTGGGCTCGAGGAGGTCGGCTGCCCGTTCTGCCTCGAGGGTCAGGACCACGTCGGAGCACTGGTACTCGTCGCCGTCGGCGCTTCGGAGGATCCAGTCTCCGTTTTTGCCCGCCTTCAGCCGAGCGGCCGGCGTCTCCAGCCGAACCCGGTGACGCACTCGCTCCAACATGGCTTCGACGAACGCTTCCATCCCGTCCCGAAAGGAGATGGCCGGGGGAGACGTTCGGCGATTGAAGGCGCCGCGTAGGAAGCGCCAGAGCAGGCTCCGCCCCGTAGCCCCGCCGTCCATGAGCACCGCCAGCGAGTGCCGGACGAACATGTCCGCGGGATCGGAGCCGTAGAGCCCTCCGAAGAGCGGACCCATGAGGCTCTCGTAGGCTTCTCGCCCGAACTTGCGGACCAGGAAGCGGGCCACCGTTTCGTCGGGCTCCGGGCCGCGTCTCAGGGGTTCCAGCAGAAGCCGCAGCTTGCCGCGCCAGGAGAGCAGATCGGTGCGGATGAGCTCGCCCGGGCTGAAAGGGACCTGGCGAAGACGTCCCCCCCGGTAGACGAAGAGTGGGAGGTGGGAATCGACTGTGACCACCTCGTGCTCCAACCCCACGAGTCCCACCATCTCGCTCACCGCCGGAGTGGCCCGGGTCCGTTGGGGCCCGTAGTCCAGAATCCGACCGTCGACGCGGCTGGACCGGATCACTCCACCGGCTCTGGGGCGGGCCTCCAGTACCACGTGGTCCGCGCGGCGCTCTTCGAGGTACACGCTCAGGGAGAGGCCGGTAACGCCTGCACCTACCACCCCGATCATGGTGTGTCGGTCATGCTGTGGGACATCCGGAAGGGGGAGGGCGGTGGCAAGCCCGGGCACCGGGCAGGCACCCCAATCTTCCGTCTTATTGTCGTGGGTTCAAGGTGGTCCCGCGAACCGAGGCCCCGGATCCAGGGTAGGGAAGTCAGCCCCCCAAGCGTCTCAACCAGAACCGGATTTCTGTTTTCGTGTCCCTGCCTCCCGAAGCCTTGGAAGATCTACGCAACGAGCTGAAGCGCCAGCTGAAGCGGCTCGAGCGCAGCATGGCCGTCACCGACGAAGCGGCCCGGCCCGTGGAGCTGGATCAGCAGTCGGTGGGCCGGCTCTCCAGAATGGACTCGCTGCAAAACCAGCACATGAGCCAGAACCTGCAGGAGCGGGAGCGGGTCCGCTACGGGGCCATCAAGGCGGCTCTGGAGCGGATGGACCGAGGCGAGTACGGGGTCTGCACCGAGTGCGGCGGGATCATCGATCCGGGCCGGCTCTTCGTGGTGCCCGAAGCGGAGCATTGCCCCGATTGCGTTTGAATCGCGGAGTTCTCTACCGTACGGACCTCGGAAACCGGGTGTTCACGATGTTCGCGAAGGAGGAGCCCCAGCGGTAGCTGAGCCCCACGGAAGTCTCGTAGCGGTACGACGAGGGCAGGGCCTGCCGCCCCAGTAGGATGTCCTCGTCCGAGATGTCCTCGGCCGGGGTGTGGATGTTGTCGTTCACCATGGCGGCCGAGCCGGAGAGGCTCAGTTCCAGTCCGCGAACGATTCGGTAGCTCAGGTCGGCCTGGACTCCGAAGCTGTAGAAGCCACCGTTGTGGAGGTACTGGTTCGCGTCAATGCCCACACCGGCATTACCCCACTCCTCCCGGGCCCTGTACTGGACCCCGAGGCGGTGCTGTGGAAGGGTCTCCTGGGTGGCCCCGAAGACCGTCTCCTCCATGTAGTTGGAGTGCTCCATGCCCACCGAGTAATGAGCAATCATCTGCCTCCTGGTGGCCTCGGCGTATGGGTAGTAGTTGTACTCCACCGCCGGGTTGAACTGGAGGCGGGCGTGCTGGTTTCGCTGCACCGAGTTCCGGAGATCAGCGTCGAGGCCCATGGAGACGTGATCGCTCACGCTTCGGACCACCAGGGCCGTCAAGCGCCAGTTGTCCCGGTCATCCCGGACCTCTCGGCCGTCGGCCAGCGAGCGACGATCCCGCCTCATGTCGAACCGGGTATGGAAGTTGAGCTTCCAGTCCTCGGTGACGCGATCGGCGTTCAAGCGGGGGTTCAGCCGGTTGGACGTTCGTGTCTCTCGAATGTCCAGGTTTCCGGAGAGTGAAACCTGGAAGGTCCAGAAGTCCCAAGGGTCATAGGCGGCCTGGGCGCCATCCGATCCCGCGGTGGCCTGATCGCCGTTGCCACCGTCGCTCTCCCCGTCGAAGTTCACATCCAGATTCGCGCCCATTCCGCTGGCCAGCGCATACTGCACGAGACCCAGGCGGAGGGTCCGGGCCAGGCCGTCCATGACCTCCGATTGAACCTCCTGACCGTCGGTGGTGAAGGTCAGTTCCTTGTCCATTCCCTCCACCGCACCCCGACCCACGAAGTCGAGGGTGTACTGCCGCCCGGCTCCGGCGCTCTGACTCGTGAAGATCACGTGGACATCGCTGTCGGTCCGGTCTCGGACCCAGTTCACGAACTCGATCTCGGTCCGGA
>SLNQ01000036.1 GCA_007132965.1 Gemmatimonadota bacterium
CGGCTCGCGAAGCGCACCGGGCGGTCTGGGGCGTAGAGCCCCCCACCAACAAGGGACTCCGGATTCCCGACATGTTCGACGCAGCCCACGCCGGCACCCTCAAGTGCATGTACGTGCTGGCTGAGGACGTGGCCCAGTCGGATCCCAACACCACCCACGTGGAGGGGGCGCTGGAGGCGCTGGATTTCCTGGTGGTCCAGGAGATCTTCATGAACCCCACCGCCGAGTTCGCCGACGTGATTCTGCCCGGCACCACCTTCCTGGAAAAGGACGGGACCTTCGTGAACAGCGACCGACGGATCCAGCGGGTCAGACAGGTCATCGATCCGCTCCCGGGCACCATGGTGGACGGCGACATCGTGAACACCATCGCCCGCCGCATGGGCGTGGACCTGGGCGCCGACGACGGTCCGGGCACACCGGTGAACGCGGCCAAGGTGATGGACGAGATCGCGGCTCTGTCGCCCAAGTGGGGTGGGGTGAACTACCAGCGCCTCGAAGAGAAGGGCTTCCTGCAGTGGCCGTGCTGGGACGAGGAGCACCCGGGGACACCGGTGGTGCACGCCGGGGGCGAGACGCTCCGGCCCGACGGCAAGGCCCGCCTCACCCCCACCCCCTGGCAGGAACCCGGCGAGCTCCCGGACGACGAGTATCCCATGATGCTCACCACCGGCCGTCAGCTCTTCCACTACAACGTGGGGACCATGACGCGCCGCACCGACATCGTGAAGCTGGATCGGGCCAAGGAAGAAACGCTGCGGATCCACCCCCGCGACGCCCGCCGCATGGGAATCGAGGACGGGGAGATGGTGGAAGTGGTCAGCCGCCGCGGCAGCGTGCGGGTGCGTGCCGAGTTGACGAAGGCCACCAACCGGGGCACCGTCTTCATGACCTTCCACTTTCCGGAGTCCCGCACCAACCTCCTCATCGGCGACGCCTGCGACGAGTACACCGGGTGCCCCGAGTACAAGGTGTGCGCGGTACGGATCGAGAAGGTACGGGAGGACGCTCCCCGTCCCGGCGACGCATCCGGCGAGGAGACCGCAGCGGAGCCGGCGTTGGCCGGCGGTGCAGCGGCAACCGGTCCCTCGGGCCCGGAGGAGTAGGGCCGGGCCAGGCCCCGCCCCCCGAATCCGATCCGGGACCGCTCGCCGGCTCCGGTGTAGCCGGACCGGAGACGCCCCTCCCCCGCCAACCCACGTACCCACAACACGGACACCCTGCATGCTGACCGACATCCAGATCGCTCAGGCCGCCGACCTGCGTCCCATCACCGAGATCGCCGACACCCTGGGGCTCGAGCCCTCCGACATCCTGCCCTACGGACAGACGAAGGCGAAGGTGCCGCTGGAGGTCATCCAGGAGCGATCGGACTCGCAGGGAAAGCTGGTTCTGGTCACCGGGGTTACCCCTACGCCGGCCGGCGAGGGTAAGTCCACCATCTCGGTGGGCCTGTCAGACGCCTTCACCCTGAGGGGTCGTAATCCCGTCCTCTGCCTCAGGGAGCCCAGCCTGGGGCCGGTCTTCGGTATCAAGGGCGGCGCCGCCGGCGGCGGGTACTCTCAAGTGGTCCCCATGGACGAGATCAACCTCCACTTCACCGGGGACTTCCACGCCATCAGCTCGGCCCACTCGCTCCTGGCGGCCATGATGGACAACCACCTCTACCGCCCCAACAAGCTGGAGATCGACCCCCGTCGGGTGAGCCTGCGGAGGGCCGTGGACATGAATGACCGGGCCCTCCGCTCGGTGGTGGTGGGGCTGGGCGGTCGCACCGGAGGCACCCCGCGGCAGGACGGCTTCCAGATCACCGCCGCCTCCGAGGTCATGGCCATCTTCTGCCTGGCCGACGGCATCCCCGACCTGGAGGAGCGCCTGGGCCGGATGGTGGTGGCCTACACCTCCGATGGTACCCCCATCCGGGCCTCGGACCTGAACGCCCAGGGCGCCATGACCCTCCTGCTGAAGGACGCCATCGCCCCCAACCTGGTGCAGACGCTGGCGGGGACACCGGCCTTCATTCACGGGGGTCCGTTCGCCAACATCGCCCATGGGTGCAACTCGCTGCTGGCCACCCGGGCGGGCATGGCTCTGGGCGACGTCACCGTCACCGAGGCGGGCTTCGGCGCCGACCTTGGAGCCGAAAAGTTCTGCAACATCAAGTGCCGGCTCGGAGACATCGCTCCGGACGCCGTGGTCATCGCCGCCACGGTCCGGGCCATGAAGATGAACGGGGGTGTCGCCAGGAGCGACCTGGGGACGGAAAACGTGCAGGCGGTGGAGGAGGGCTTTCCGAACCTGGCCCGCCACGTCGACAACGTGCGGAAGCTGGGTCTGGATCCGGTGGTGGCCATCAACCGCTTCCCCCAGGACACCGAAGCCGAGATCCAGGCGCTGGTGGCGGCGTGCGAAGGGATCGACGCCGTAGCCGTCCCCGCCGATCCCTACACCCAGACGGGCACCGGCTGCCTGGACCTGGCCGACGCCGTCTGGCAGGCGCTGGAAGACGACGAAGCCGACTTCCGGCCCCTCTACCCCGACGAGATGCCCCTCCGCGACAAGATCGATACGGTGGCCCGGGAGATCTATCGGGCCGACGGGGTGGACTTCCTCCTCGAGGCCCGGGAGCAGCTCGCCGAGTGCGAGGCCATGGGCATGGGAACGGCTCCGGTGTGCATGGCCAAGACCCAGTTCTCCTTCTCCGACGACCCGAAGCTGGTGGGAGCCCCCACAGGCTTCCGGATCACCGTTCGGGAGGTGACGCCCTCGGCGGGGGCTGGATTCGTGGTGGCCAAGACCGGTGACGTGATGACCATGCCGGGCCTTCCGCTGCGCCCAGCCGCCGAGGAGATGCGGGTGAAGGGAGACGGTACCATCATCGGCCTGGCCTGACCCGGCCGGGGGTCCGCACGCAGAGCGAACGCCGCCTTTTTCCGAGGAGGTCCCCTTGCGACGAATCAGCCTGGCCTGGCTCCTGGTCTTCGCCCTGGTCTGGACCGTTCTGGCGGCGCCCCGCTTCGACGCCTGGGTGGCCGGCGCAATCGCGGTCCTGACAGGCGTGATCCTCCACACCGGACTGGGCGGACGGCAGGGAGCCCGGATCCACCTTCGCGGACTGGTGAGGTTCGTGCCCTTCTTCTTGAATCAGTCCGTGCGCGGGGGACTCGACGTGGCCTTCAGGGCCCTGCACCCGGCCCGACCCCTGGATCCGACCTTCATTCCCTTCCGGACCGGTCTGCCCGAGGGCCCCGCCCGGGTCTTCTTCGTGAACTGCATCTCCCTGCTTCCGGGCACCTTCAGCGCTCAGTTCCACGACCGGGACCTGCGGGTCCACCTCCTCACCGACGACGCCGAAGGCGCCCGCAGACTGGAGACGCTGGAGCGGAAGGTGGCGGGGCTGTTCGGAGTGCAGGTCGATGAGTCGAAGGAAGGCACGCCGGCAGATCCGGCACTCTCCGGCAACGGGGGCCAACGCCATGGATGATTTCCTCCTGGTGGTGGCCGCCTTCCTCATCCTGAACGTGGGCGCCGGTCTGATCCGGGTGGCCCGCGGGCCCTCGCCGGCAGACCGGATGTTGGCGGCCCAGCTCTTCGGAACCACCGGAGTGGCCATCCTGCTCGTTCTGGCCCAGGCCACCCACACGCCCGGACTGAGGGACGTGGCGTTGGTCTTCGCACTCCTGGCCGTGGTGGTCTCGGTGGCCTTCGTGAAGCGGGGCTGGGTCCGGGCCGCCAGGTCATTGGAAGAAGAGAGCGACGGAGAAGCGGGGCCATGACGGAGAGCCTCCTCGAGCTGGTCACCGGCGCGCTGGTTCTGGCCGGCGCCTTCTTCTTTCTGGCCGGTACGGCAGGACTCCTGCGCTTCCCCGATGTCTACTGCCGGCTACACGCCCTCACCAAGGCCGACAACCTGGGGCTGGGGCTCATCTCTCTGGGACTGGCGCTTCAGGCTCCGGACTGGACCACACGGATCCAGATCCTCCTGATATGGCTGCTGGCGCTGGCCGCCGCCGCCACCGTATGTCACCTCCTGGCCCGCAGTTCGCTGCGGGAGGGGGTGCCGGCCGTCGGCGTCGACACGGAGGTGGACCCGTGAGCTGGGCACACTGGCTCCTGGACTCGGTGCTGGTCATCCTCCTCCTGGGGCTGGCCATCCGACTTCTCACCACCCGCGACCTCTTCGAGGCCACGGTCCTCTTCGTGGCCTACGGCCTCACCCTCGCCCTGGCCTGGGTCCGGGTAGGAGCACCGGACCTGGCACTGGCCGAAGCCGCGCTGGGCGCCGGGGTCACGGGTGCCCTCTTCCTGAACGCATACAAGCGACTTGCCCGCCGGGTGGGATGGGGGGAGGGCGCTCCGGAAGCCGGTGCTGCCCTCGGTGGAGACGTGCCGGGACGAGGCGACGCTCCGGCCGGCGGCGACGGGCCACCCGAGGGCCCCACCCTGGAACGGGGGCCCTCCCCATGAGTCATCACACCCCAGGAGACAAGGGTCCGAAGAACCGAGCTTCCGTCCTGGACCATGTCGCCCCGGACCCGCTGCTCCACGATGACGGGAGGCAGGACGGTCCGAGATGGCTGAGGGCCCTGCTGGCCCTGGCGGTGACGGGTGGTGCGGCCGTGGTGGGCTATCTCCTCCTCACTGCTCCGGCCCGGGCACCTCTCCTCCCCACCCTGGTGGCCGAGCACCTGGAGCAGAGCGGCGTCTCGAATCCCGTCACCGCCGTTCTCCTGAACTTTCGCAGCTACGACACCCTCCTGGAGATCGGCGTACTGCTGGTGGCCATGGTGGCGGTCTGGTCCATGGACCGGGGCACCCGAGAGCTGGCTCGGGAGGAGGATGTCACGGACCCGGTTCTGGAGGCCCTCTCCAGGCTGGTGGTGCCCCTGACGGGAGTCACGGCGGTCTACCTCACCTGGGCCGGCTCGCACAGTACCGGCGGGGCCTTCCAGGCCGGTGCCCTGCTGGCCGGCGCCGGCGTCCTCCTGGCCGCAGCCGGCTTTCTGCGACCGCCCACCGCCGCCTGGGGTCCGGTACGGGCGCTGGCGGCCATGGGGGTCTACGTCTTCGTCGGGGTGGGTCTGGGTGTGATCCCCTGGACGGGACACCTCCTGGCCTACCCCGAGGGGTGGGCCTACCCTCTCATCCTGGGGATTGAAGCCGTGCTCACCGTCTCCATCGCCGTGGTCCTGGTGGAGCTCTTCGTAGACGTGCCGGCTGTGCCGGATCCCGACCCCGAGCTGGCGCGCCTGGACCCCACCGGAGACCCCCTGGGTCGCGTTCTGGACCCGCGGGGCGGGCTGACGGAAGACGACGAAGGAGGTGGCCAATGACGCCGCTGGCCCTCTATACAGCAGCCGGCGTGGGCCTCTTCGCTGCGGGTCTGTGGGGAGTCGTGACCCGTGCCCACCTCTTCTGGAAGGTCCTGGGGATCAACATCATGGGGGGAGGGATCTTTCTCATTCTCCTGGCGGCGCCTCCCCGTCTGGATCCTCTGCACGCCGATCCGGTCCCCCAGGCCATGGTCCTCACGGGCATCGTGGTAGCGGTGGCGGCTACCGCCGTGGCGCTGGGCATGGCCCTTCGGGTGGCGGCCCGAACCGGCCGTCCCTTTCTCGATGAAGACGTGCCGAACCGGTCCGCTGGGGAGGACGACCCGGGGAGCGGCCGGGAGTGATCCTCGATCCCATCCACTGGGCCGCGCTCGGGGTCATGGGCCCGCTCCTGGCAGGGCTGGTGGCCATGGAAGGGCGGCCCCGGGCCATTCGTCTGGGACTCCTCGCGGGCATCGGGTCCAGCGTCGCGGCCACTGCCGGCCTGTGGGTCGCGGTGTCTCTGGACGGCCCCCTCCGGCACCCCCTGGGAGGCTGGGGCATCCCCCTGGGCATCGAGCTCTACGCCGACGGGCTCTCGGTCCTCATGCTGGCCATGACCGCCTTGGTGGGTACCGCGGTGAGCCTCTACTCCACCGCCTACTTCGGCGACATCTCCCAGCGGAGCGTTCGGGACTCACCGGCCGGTCGCGGGGCCCGCTTTTTCGCCCCCCTCTGGCTCTTTCTGTGGGGCTCGCTGAACGGGATCTACCTCTCGGGCGACATCTTCAACCTGTACGTCCTGCTCGAGATCATGGGCCTCTCGGCCGCGGCCATGGTGACACTGGCCGTCACCTCGCAGGCCACGGTGGCGGGGATGCGGTACCTGGTCATCTCGCTGGTGGGCTCCATGTTCTTTCTGTTGGGGGTGGCGCTCCTCTACATCGTGGGAGGATCCCTGTCGATGGAGCGCCTGGCCACCCTCGATCTGGCCGGCCCCCTTCCGGCCATCGCCCTGGGCCTCATGACGCTGGGAATGGCCGCCAAGACTGCACTTTTCCCCATACACGGGTGGCTCCCACCGGCCCACGCCGCAGCTCCGGCTCCAGGGAGCGCCATCTTGTCGGCCCTGGTGGTGAAGGGCTCGTTCTACATCATCGTGCGCCTCTGGGTGCACGTCTTCGGCGGCGGGGCCCGCGAGGGGCTCCTGGTCCTGGGGATCCTGGGGGGCATTGCAGTGATCTGGGGCTCCATCATGGCCCTCCGCCAGCTCAGCCTCAAGCGGCTCATCGCCTACTCCACGGTGGCGCAGCTCGGATATCTCTTCATCATGTTCCCCCTTCTGTTTCCCGCTGGGGGAGGGTGGAGCCCCGACGCATGGTCCGGGGGGCTCTACCACGCCCTCTCCCACGCGGTGGCCAAGGCGGCCATGTTCCTGGCCGCCGGGAGCATGACGTACGCGGTGGCCCGGGACGATATCCGGGCCATCTCGGGGGTCGCCCACCGCCTTCCCATGACCTTCTTCGCCTTTGGGCTGGGAGGGCTGAGCCTGGCGGGCATCCCCCCCTCGGGAGGGTTCGTGGCCAAGTGGCTCCTCCTGCGTTCGGCGGTAGAGCAGGGGGGTTGGGGATGGGCCGTCCTCATCACGGTGGGAGGGCTGCTGACCCTGGCGTACGTGCTGATGGTCCTCCGGTACGCGGTGGATCAGACCGAGGAGCCCGAGGCCTTCCGGGAGGTCCCCCGCCGAATGGAGTGGGCGGCCATGTCCCTGGCTCTCATCGCGCTGCTTCTGGGCGTCCGGGCCGCCGAGCCCCTCTCGCTCCTGGAGGCCGGGGGGATCGTGCCATGGAGGTGACCCCCCAGTGACCCCGGTTCTGGACTGGGAGTTCCTCCCGCTGCTGGTGGTGCTGAGCTCGTTTGTCCCGGGCGTGTGGATCATGTTCCTCCGGGAGGAGCAGGAGGCCCTTCGCTCATCCCTGAACCTCATCGGGGCGGTGGCCAAGGTCGTCCTGGTGGGCCTCATGCTTCGGGGGGTGGGCGCGGGAGCCGTCTACGAGTGGCGCCTGCAGGTGCTGCCCGGCCTGGAGCTCTCCCTCATCGGCGACGCCCTGGCCCTCCTCTTCGTGACGCTGTCGGCGGTCCTCTGGCTGGTGACCACCGTCTACGCCATCGGCTACCTGAAGGACTCTCCGAACCGAACCCGGTTCTTCTCCTTCTTCAGCCTCTGCGTGACGGCCACCACCGGGCTGGCCATGGCCGGCGACCTCTTCACCTTCGTCATCTTCTACGAAGCTCTCACCTGGGCCACGTACCCCCTGGTGGTCCACCGGGGCACCCCCGAGGCCATCCAGGCCGGACGGCTCTACCTCATCTACACCCTTACCGCCGGGGCCGCCCTGGTCCTGGGCGCCGTCTGGTTCCAGGTAGAAGCCGGGACGGTGGCCTTCGCACCCGGCGGCGTGCTGGAGATGGCCGCGGTGGAGGAGGCGCCGGTGCGCTTCTTCTCCCTCTTCCTGGTTCTGTTGGCCGGGGTGGCGGTGAAGGCCTCCTTCTTTCCGGTCCACGGCTGGCTGCCCATCGCCATGGTGGCTCCGGCGCCGGTAAGCGCCCTCCTGCACGCCGTGGCGGTGGTGAAGGCCGGCGCCTTCGGCGTCGTGCGGCTCCTGCACTCGCTCTTCGGAATCGAGGTGGCATGGGAGATGGGGGCGGCGGGCCTGGTGGCGGGGCTGGCGGCCTTCACCATCATCTACGGATCCATCCGGGCCCTGGTCCAGGACGACCTGAAGCGGCTGCTGGCCTTCAGCACGGTGAGCCAGCTCTCCTACATCGCCCTGGGAGTGGCCTTCCTCACTCCCATGGCCCAGACCGGGGGACTGGTCCACCTGGTGCATCAGGGGATCATGAAGATCACCCTCTTCTTCTGCGCCGGCGTGCTGTCGGAGACCCTGCAGGTGAAGAAGGTGAGCCAGATGGCCGGGGTGGCCCGCCGGATGCCCCTTACCATGCTGGCCTTTACGGTGGCCGCGCTGGGTATGATCGGGATCCCCCCCATCGCCGGGTTCCTCTCCAAGTGGTACCTGGGCGTGGGAGCCCTGGACGCCGGAGCGGTCTGGGTGATCCCCGTGCTCCTGGCCAGCAGCCTCCTGAACGCCGCCTACTTCCTGCCGGTGATCCGCACCGCCTACTTCGACGACCCCGATCCCGAAGGGTGGGATGACAAGGGCCGGAGCCGCTGGTTCGAGGCCGACTGGCGACTGGTGGTGCCCACGGTGGTCACAGCGCTCCTGGCGCTGGCCAGCGGGCTCTTCGGGGGAATCCCCTGGAGCCCCCTGGGATGGGCCGAGCTCATCGTCGACCGGAGCATACTCTGATGGCCGGGCTCGCGACCACCCTCCTGGCACTGGCCGTGGGCGCCCCGGTGGTCCTGGCCATGGCCTGGCCCTTCCACCCCTTGCGCCCCCTGGCCGTCCGGCTCTCGCCGTGGGCCGCCGCCCCGGCGCTTCTTCTGGCCCTGGTGCACCTCGTGGATCCGGCAGCCGCTCCGTCGCTGGAGGCCCCGGGTCTCTTCCTGGGACTCCAGTTGGGGCTGGATCCCCTGGGGGGGGCGTTTCTCCTCCTCACCGCACTCCTCTGGGTGGCCGCAGGCGCCTACGCCTGGTGGTACCACGCCGACGATCCGCACCGAGACGGCTTTTTCGGGCTCTTCGTGCTCACCATGGCGGGCAACCTGGGCCTCGTCCTGGCCGCCGACGTCCTCACCTTCTACCTCTGCTTTGCCGCCATGACCTTCGCCGCCTACGGGCTGGTGGTGCACAAGCGTGACGGCGAAGCGCTGCGGGCGGGACGCATCTACATCATCCTGGCGCTCGTGGGGGAAGTGGCGATCCTCTCGGCCCTCTTCGCCCTGGGGACCGCCGGAGGCAGCCTCCTGGCTTTTGGCCCCGAGGTGGCCGAAGCGTGGAGCCGACTGGCGGGCGAGCCGGGCGTCTTCCCTCCGCCCGAGGGGCTGGAGGGCGCCTATCCCTGGGTGACCGGCCTCCTCGTGGGCGGCTTCGCGGTGAAGGCGGGTCTGGCGCCCCTCCACCTCTGGTTGCCCCTGGCCCACCCGGTGGCGCCCACCGCCGCCAGCGCCCTGCTGAGCGGGGTCATGATCAAGGCTGGTCTCATGGGCTGGCTGCGTATGCTCCCCTACGACCTGGCGGTGCCGGGACTGGCGACGGTGGTGATCATCACGGGGGCGGCCACCGCCTTCTACGGGGTGCTCATGGGGCTGGCTCAAGATGACCCCAAGACGGTCCTGGCCTACTCCAGCGTGAGCCAGATGGGCTACATGGCCGTGGGCGTGGGGGTCATCCTCCTGGCACCGGAGGTGGCGCCCCTGGCCCTCACCGCCGTGGCCTTCTACGCCCTGCACCACGGCGTGGCCAAGGGCGCGCTCTTTCTGTCGGTGGGCGTGGGATCTCGGCTGCCGAGGCCCTCCCACCACCGGGGTTGGCTCTGGACGCTCCGCCTCGGGGTCGCTGTTCCGGCGTTGGCCCTGGCCGGCGCGCCCTTCACCTCGGGCGCATTCGCCAAGAGCTCGCTGAAGGACGCCCTCTCCGAGCTGGGAGGGCCCTGGTACGCCGTTCTGGACCCCCTCCTCCTGGTGGCGGCTGCCGGCACCACCCTGCTGCTGGTCCGCTTCGTGGTGACCCTGGAAACCCGGATCGGCGGCGGCGCGCAGGAAGGGTCCGCAGCTTCCGCCGGCGGACCCTGGGGCCTCGTCCTCCCGTGGATGACGCTGGTGGCCGCCGGGCTCCTGGCTCCCTGGTGGCTGGCCACGGCCTTCCCACCGCTGGGGGGGGCCGCCGCTCCCTCCCTCCTTCAGGATCTCCTCCCTGCGCTGCTTCCGGTTCTGATGGGGGTTGCGCTGGCGTGGGCCATCATCCGCCGTCCGAAGGTTCTGGGCTCGCTACGAGGACTCCGGATCCCCGCCGGCGATCTCCTGGTCCTCCTGGAAGCCCTTCTCCGACGCCTGCGACTTCCAGGGCGTTCGCTGGCCAATCAGGCCGGCTGGGCCCTTCGCCGGGGCTCGCTGCGGCTCCAGGACGCCGTGCAGGCCTGGCTCGACACCCTGGCCCGGCGCGACCCTCGACTCATGCAGAGTCCGCTCCTGGGCAGCATCCTCCTGGCCCTGGCCCTCCTCCTGGCCGTGGCGCTGTGGTAGGGATCCCCGCCCGGTGATGGAGCCGCCCGGTCCGTGTGCACGCACCCGGTCCGCACGGGGCGAGGTAGCGCTCGGCAGGCCGGAGGAGAAGAGCGCAAAGCACGGGGCACGCTTGCGCTCCGGCGCCGTGTCGTGCAGCGTATCGGGGACTGGGGCCTCGAACGCCCAGCGGAGTAGACAGCCCCGTACCCCGAACGGCAGGGGGACCGCGCCCCTCTACCGACCCTGTTCCTCTGGACCCGGTGGATGACTTTGGACAGCCTACCCTCATCCGACTCCCACCCGAGCTGGGTGGGCCTGATCTCGGCAGACCCCGCCTTCCGAAATCAGCTCCAGAACGCCCTGGAGGAGTCATCGGCTCCATTCCAGCTGGCGCTGGCCATCGACAGCCCCTTCAGCGCCATCGGCGACATGGAGATACAGGAGATGGAGCGATCCAACCTGGAGCTCCTGGTGGTGGACCTGGAGTCCGATCCCGCCCTGGGAATGGACTTTATCCGGTCCGCCATGGAAGCGGGAATCGCTCCTCGCGTCCTGGCTGCCGGACGGGACTTGTCACAGGACCTCCTCCTCCAGGCCCTGCAGGCCGGCGTCATGGAGGTGCTCCCCAAGCCCATCCAGGCGGAGGAGGTGGAAGCGGCATTGCAGCGGATCGTCCGGAAGGCCGGCCGTTCGCCTGTGGCGGAGGTGGAAGAAGAGGGAACCGGTCCGGTACCGGGCCGAGCCATCGCCTTCTTTGGCGCCAAGGGGGGTGTGGGCACCACCTCGCTGGCCACGAACCTGGCAGTTGAGATCCACCGCATCACCGGGGCCCGAACCCTGCTCCTGGACCTGGACGTGGAACAGGGCGAGACGGGGATCCTCCTGGGCGTGGATCCCAACTTCAGCCTCCTGGAGCTCCTCAGGAACTACGAGCCCATGGTCTCGGGGCTTCTGGCCTCGTGCATCGACCACGACGAGGCCTCGGGCATCGATCTCCTGGCGGCGCCGGTGAAGTCGGGGCCCGTCCCTTCCGACGACTTCGACCTCATCAGCGGCGAGCGGATGGCCGAGGTCCTGGACTTCCTGAAGGAGCACTACGACTACGTGGTCATCGACCGCCCCCGGACCTTCCACCCGGCCTTCGACCGGATCCTGGAGATGGTGGACGAGGTCTATCTCATCACCACCCCCGACCTGCAGGCACTCCGGAACATCACCCGCTCCCTGCCCCGCCTCGAGCGAATGGCCGGGTCGTCGAAAGACCGGAGGCTCCACCTGGTGCTGAACCGGTATCCGGCCAACCACCCCATCTCGATCCGCGAGATCGAACAGACGGTGGGGCTGGAGGTCTACCACTCGCTGGGCGCCGACTTCTTTCCTCTGAACGAGTCCATTCACGAGCGCACGCCGGCGGTGCTCCGGGAAAAGTCCCAGTTCGCCACCGACGTCAAGAAGCTGGCGGCCAAGATCACGGGCTCGGCCGACGCAAAGGAGCAGGAGAAGGGATTTCTGGGCGGCCTCATGGACGCCGTGCGGAAGAGGGGCTGAAGGAAAGGGGCTGCCTACGATTGCGGGCCCCAGCCCCCTCCCCGGGTGTTTGTTCAGAAACGGGTGGCGGCCCCTCCCATCTCGGCGGGATGATCGTCGCTTCCGTCCCATCCCGAATCCCATCCCGGACCCGGGGATAACTCGTCATCCCCCGCCGGCTGGCCTTCTCCGGCTGACCCGTCGTCTCCACGAGGCGCAGCCTGCCGGAGGTGGTGGGCCGTCCGCCAGGCGTGGTAGGCCATGGAGTCCAACCTGAGGAGGCCGTCCACCTCCACCCGAATAGTCTCCGGGTCCAGGTCTCCGACCACCCCTTCTTCCAGGAGCTGAGCCCGCCGCGCCTTGCGGCTGTCGGCGATCTCGCCGGAGACCGTCCCCAGGGACTCATCTGATGGCACGGGGCCTTCCTCCCCTCCCACTTCAGCGACCCACGCCCCCAGCGCCTCATTGAGTCGCCGGCCAAGCTCAGCATCCATGGGGCCCTCCTCCTTTAGACTTCGACGAAAGCGCTCCAGGTGGTCGGTGGCGTGCAGAGCTGAAAGATGCCGACGGAACTGCTCCTCCTCGCCAGGCGCCGTGTGGATCTCGGTGAGGAACGATCGAAGCCGCACCAGCGCCTCACCGGCGGTCTCCCGGGTGGGCGGTCCGGGCTGGGGCGCCCTCCTCCCGGCCAGCCTTCCCTGCCCCTGTCGGAAGAGCTCGACGGCAATGGCCACCGCGGTGCGGCGCGCCGCTTCTACCGCCACCGAGGGGATCTCGGTGAGGGAGCTGTGGAGGTTCCGGGTGAGCTGCCGCTCGGTCTCGGGCACCAGGCGCTCCACCCAGCGGGCAAACGGACCGATCACCGGAAAGAGCACGGCCACCCCCAGGAGGTTGAAGGCCGAATGGAAGAGCGCCACCGCCACCACCTCCTCCCCGGGACCCACCACCCACAACGCGGCGGCCAGCAGGAAGGGGAAAAGCGCCAGTGCCAGGGCCCCGGTGGCAAGGTTGAAGAGAATGTGGGCGACGGCGGTTCGCCGGACCGGAACCGTGCCCCCGATGGAAGCCAACGCCGCCTTCACCGTGGTTCCCATATTCTGACCCACCACCAGGAGAGCGGCCTGCTCGAACCCCACCGAACCCGAATAGAGCGCAGTGAGGGTGGTGGCCACGGCGGCCGAAGAGGACTGCATCACCACCGTCATCACCACGCCGAGCAGAACCAGCAGGGCCTTTCCGGGAAGGGTCTCGCCGGGAAAGATCCCGGGATCGATCCGCTGGGCGAGTCCCTCCATCCCCACCTGCAGAGTGTCGATCCCCACGAAAATGAGACCGAACCCCACCAGCGCCATCCCGCCGTGGGCCACCCGGCCCCGACCCAGCAGACGCATCAGGGCCCCCATCCCCACCAGGGGCAGGGCCAGGGCCCCCACCGATACCCGAAGCCCCAGGACCGACACGATCCAGCCGGTGCTGGTGGTCCCCAGGTTGGCACCGAAGATGACGCCCACTGCCTGCGGGAAGGTGAGGAGCCCGGCGCTGACGAACCCGATGGTGGTGAGGGTGGTGGCCGAAGAGGACTGCACCAGGGCCGTGATGGCCGTCCCCGAAGCCAGCCCCCGGGCCGGCGTCCGGGCAAAGCGCTGAAGCCCCGAGCGAAGAGCGTCTCCGGCGGCGGCCTTCAGCCCGTCTGTCAGGAGGATCATCCCGGTGAGGAAGATCCCCACTCCCCCCAGGATGATCGCGGCGACGCCCACCGTCACTCAGCCGCAGCGGAGTCGATCATGGCCTGGTACCCGTCCCGGAAGGTGGGATAGCGGAAGGTGAACCCCGAGGCCCGAAGCAACCGGCTGGAGCACCGCTTGTTGGACCTCCGGCGAGAGAGCTCCGGGTCCACCTCCGGCTCCGGTGCCCCGAGCATCCGCGCCAGCTCCCGATAGACCTGGCAGATGGGAGTGGGTTCCTCATCCACGCCCAGATACACCGGACCCGGATCCGGCAGCTCCAGGAGGTGGTGCAGGGCTCGGGCGGCGTCGTCCCGGTGGATCCGGTTGGACCAGATGGGTCCGTTGGCCGGACAGCGGGCCCGGCCCTCCCTGACCATCTCCAGAAGTCGCGTGCGCCCCGGCCCGTAGATGCCGCCCAGCCGAAGAACGGTGGAGGAGAAGGGAGCGTCCAGCACCAGGCGCTCGCCCTCCAGGACCGTGGTCCCCCGGAAGTTCTCCGGCTCGGTGGGCGACGTCTCGTCCACCCAGTCGCCGCCGGTGTCGGCGTAGACGGCGGTGGACGAGACGAAAACAAACCGCTCCACCGGAGGGCGCCCCGGCGCCTGCAGCGCCTCCACGAGGTTCCGGACGCCGTCGACGTACACGCGCCGGTAGGCGTCCGGGTCCCTCCCGTCGGCCGAGGCGGCGTAGACGATCCGGTCGGCTGGAGGCAGCCGGCTCGCCAGGTTCTCGGCCAGGAGGTCGGCGGCCACCGGCTCGATGTCGCTGGGGAGACCGGAAGGGTCGCGCCGGAGCCCCCACACCCGGTGGCCGTCCCGGCGCAGGAGGAGGCCCAACCGGGAGCCGACGTAACCGCAGCCTGCAATGAGAACGTTCATCGTCTGGTGTCGCCTGGAGTGGGAGGCGGGCCGGGATCAGCGTCCGGGCCCCCTGGTTTGGTCCTGGATCCGTCCGCTGGAGGGCCGGCCCGCATCGTCGGAGGTTCGGAGGCGGCATCCTCTCCGGCCAGCTCCACCCGCGTCCGCGGCAGACTCTCCGGAAACTCCCGCTGCAGAAAGTCGATGAGCCGCTCCCGGATGTGCACCCTCAGCTCCCAGGCGCTCCCCGAGTCCCCGGCGCTCACCAGGGCCCGAAGCTCCATGGTGGTGGGCTTCAGGTCGGTGACCTGAAGAACGCAGACCCGCCCGTCCCACTGCTCCGCGTCCTCCGCGATCCGTTGGAGCTCCTGGCGCACGGCCTCCACGGACACCCGGTAGTCGGTGTGCAGGAAGACCGTCCCCAGGATCTCGGACGAGTGCCGGGTCCAGTTCTGGAAGGCATCGCTGATGACCTTGGAGAAGGGGACGATGAGCCGCCGCTGATCCCAGATTCGGACCACCACGTAGGTCACCGTGATCTCCTCTACCCGACCCCACTCGCCGTCGATGATCACCACGTCGTCCAGGCGAATGGGCTGGGTCAGCGCAATCTGGAGACCGGCGAAGAGGTTCTCCAGCACCGGCCGGGCCGCCAGGCCGATGGCCAGGCCGGCCAGTCCGGCGGAGGCCAGCATGGCCGTCCCCAGCGCCCGCACCCGTTCAAAGGTCATGAGGGCCGCCGCCGCACCCACGATGACCACCACCACCATGGCGGAGCGGGTGATGACCGAGATCTGGGTATGCACCCGCCGGGCTTCCAGGTTGTCGGCCACGTCCACGTCGTGGCGGCGCTTGATGGCCTCTTCGACGCCGCCCAGAACGGCCACCAGGACCCAGGTCAGGGCCCCGTAGACCGCCAGGGTGAAGAGGTGGCCCACCACCGTGGGGAGAGGCTCCACCGCAGGCAGGACCACCTGGATGGCCAGAAGGGGAAAGACCAGGATCGACGGCGCCCGAAGCCGGCGCACGAAGATCTGGTCCACGTCCCGTCCCAGGCCGCTGGAGATCCGCGGCAGGAGCGCAAAGACGAGCCAGTGCACCAGGAGCCCCACCAGGATCGCCAGAGAGATCTGGCCCACAGAGATGAGCACGGCGTCCCACTGCATTGTCCCGTTCTCCTCCCTTGTCGGGGTGACGTCGAGGCCGGACCGTGACTCCACGGCGGCGTGCGGACCGGATGCACGCCTTGTATATAGAGGAGTCTCTGTGAAGTTTCCTGCGTGCCTCCATCGGCCTCCGGGTCCAGGTGGTGACCCGGCCCACGCCCCAGCCACCCCAACGCTACTCACCCAACCGACCACGATGCCATGAACGAAGCCGCCGCCAACGCCGCGCCCTTCCGGGCCTCCGTCCAGCTCCTC
>SLNQ01000355.1 GCA_007132965.1 Gemmatimonadota bacterium
CGCGGTGCCGTCATTGGCGGCATCGACATAGACGAGAATCTCAAGCCCGCCGCCCGCCGCTTCCCGCAGCCGCAACAGGTCCTCCACCTTCTCGCGAATCACGGCGCGCTCGTTGTAGGCGCAAAGGCAGATCGCGAAGGTCTCGGGGGCGATGTGAATCGCGGGCCGCGGCGTCGTCGGGAAATCGTGCAGGCGACGCGCCGCGATCAGGGTCGCCTGGTAGAAGCCGAAAGGCCACAACCCGAGCGCTGCAGCCAGCCCTGCGAGCCCCATGAAAAGGATGATTGTCAGGTTCATAAACAGTGCGGCCCAGGCGCCCTCAATAGGCGTCGGCATTGAACACGCCGCTCAGCGGCGTGCGCATCAGGATCTTGATGTCCAGCCACAACGACCAGCGATCAATATAGTCAAGATCATTTTTGAACCGGCCGATCAGCCGCTCTTCGGTGTCGATAGCGCCGCGATAGCCGCTGATCTGGGCGAGGCCAGTCATACCCGGGCGGACCCGATGGCGGCGGCCGATATTCTGCAAGACCTCGCCATACGGACGTTGCCCCACCCGCGCGTCGATCGGGTGGGGGCGTGGCCCGACGAGCGACATTTCACCCCGCAGCACGTTGATGAGTTGTGGCAGCTCGTCGATGCTGGTTCGACGGATGAAACGGCCGATGCGGGTCACCCGCGGATCGTTGCGGCTGGTGAGCCGGCTGCCCTTCACGTCGCAAACCGCATGGTGCATCGAGCGAAACTTGAAGATTTCGAAAAGCTCGTTGTTGTAGCCGACGCGTTGCTGGCGAAAGAGCATCGGTCCAGGAGCGTCGAGCTTGATAGCGACGCCGACAATTAGCAGAAGCGGCGACAGGAGGAAGAGGAGCGTGATTGCACCGACGACATCGACTGAGCGCTTCACCGCCCCCTTGACGTCGTCGATTGGCCGATCGAGAAGCAGCACAAGCTCGGGACCGGTTGCACCGGGGACCGCCTGCCAGATCCGGCAGGGCAGGGTGGTGAGCGCCGCGAGCAGCGCTGGATGGACGGCCGACGGCGCGGTGGCCGTCGGCAAATCGGCGAAATCGAGTAAAATCTCTGCCGGACGCAGCGGGCGTAGCGTTTCGATAAGCGCGTTGATAGCCCGCTCCGGCGCATCACCGGCATTCGGCAATCGGCCGAGACGCAGCTGCAAGTGCCTGTCGAGCCGCGTCGGCAGGCACGCCGCCGCGGCCTTCGCAGTGTTCGAGTTTGGATCGACCGAGAGGACGATCGCCTCGTCCGCGGCGCCATACTGAGCAAAACGGCCGACCCATGAAGCGGCGACAAAGAGGCGCGCGAGCATGACGAGAGCGGTTCCGACGGCCGTCCATTCGACGATCGGCAAGAGCCAGCGACGCGGATCGGTGAGCGTGTCAACAATACCTGCTGCAAGGCAAATCAACATTGCGGCCGCGCCTGCCACGGCGATCGAGCAGGCGTAGATCATTGATCGGCTGCGCAGCCGATCGGCGTAGCGCTGCAGCACGGCGCTCACGGTCGCGAGCAGCAGCCCCGAGACCGCCAGCGCGTCCAAGTTGAGCTGGTGCCCGAGTTTGGCAAGCATGACGGCGCCGCCCAGCACGAACAGCATGGCCTCGCCGACCGGCATGAGGACGAAACGAACAAGTGGCAGCTGCCACGAGGACGAACGCCGCTGTCTCGTCACCTCGAACATCAGTTCAGTTGATCCGATCAAGCGCGTGGCTCCCGTCCTGTTGCCGCCGGGTTCGCGTCGATTATCCGTGGCCAGCCCACCAGCACGAGCATCAAGAACTGGACGAAGTAGCTGTTCAAATACCCGCCCAAAAACATCGATTGGAAGAGGAAGGCGAAGGAGAGCAGCTTGTCCGGTGAGCGATGGAATAGGACAAAAAGGTAAAATCCCATGAATGGTACCGCACCAAAAACGCCATACTCGAGAAACAGCTTGAGCCAGAACGTGTCTTGGACAGCGTAGTCCGGCAGCAGAAAAGTATCGCTGGTAGCCCCTGGACCCAATCCAAACCAAAAAATCAGCGGATCGTCAAGTATCACGTCGCGAGTCAGCCAGAAAGGAGCGAAAAAACGCATTGAGCCGCTGGAAAACGGGTGGCCGAACTCTCCGAGGCGCGCAACGAAGAAAGAGATGGGCGGTACGTCCTTGAGCACCAGCAACGCAATGAGCAAAGCCACCATGCCCACGAGCGGCCAGAGCTGGCGCATCCGGATCAGGACGGGAATGGCGACAGCCGCTAGGAGCAGGACGCCGGTGCCCGAAAACGAGCTGATGTAGGCGAAGCCGAAGAGGAGCAATACACCAAGCCGGCGAAAATACAGGATCTCGATGAGAAGGGCGAAGGCCAGCGCCTGGGAGAAGAGCGACGGTTCCAGAAACCAGATGCCTGTGCTCTTCAGGTAGAAGACACCGTCGGTGATCGGGATGCGAAGGTTGTAGAGTGGGATGAAAAAGCTCTCTGGTAGGACGAGCTGGAAAGGGAACATCCATGCGGTGCCGAGCATGAACTGAATGGCGAACTGACCGATGCCACAGACCGCGGTGAAAATCGCCACCCGTTGGTAGGCATCGAGTACCAGGAGGTAGCCAATACGGTCGGTTGCCGCCACGACAATGAACGGCAAGTAGATCGTGGCCAGCATCAGGAACGAAACCACGGAAAATGGCGCCCATTTCATTGCCAGCGTCGCCGTCAGGGCGGTGAGCGCGAGCATGTAGGCGCAGAGTCGGAATGGATCGACCCGCAGGTAGCCGGCGAGGATCGCCCAGGCAACGAGGACGAGGCCGACCGCGAGCCCCAGACCGAAGGCGCCGGCGCCCGGCACGGCGAAGAGTTGCAGGACTACGGTCGAGAGGATTATCCCGTAGACCAAGACAGCACCGTTGGTGCCGGTCCGCCGGTCTGCCCCATCGTCAAAGGCTGAATTTTCTGCAGCGACCATTCGCACTGTCTTTATGTCGTCGGTGAGCTGCCAAGATGCAGTCGAGCGTCGGTCATTGCCCCAATTCAGCCGCAAAATCTGGAGAACGATCGAGTGGCATGTTGTTACTCATCTTGAGAGCTTGAAGGCATATCGTTCATCTTATAACAATTCATCGGCGGTGCAGTCGAGCGTAAGAGCTGTACCCCAGCGTGCCAGGCAAATGGAAAACCGAACATCACCGGGCCACTGAGCGTCAATCGATCGTCTAACACTTCGAACCTCTCTGGCTATTCAGCAAGAGACTGTGCGGATTTTGGCCGATAATGTGCATGCCAAGCCCATGCTGTCTCGATGATCCGATCAAGCCCGCAAAGGGTCGGCGGCAGCAGCTTGAACACGACGCGGGCAAAGGTGCTGTCCGCGACCAGGTTAGCCGGGTCGCCCGGCCGGCGCAGGCCAATTACATAAGGCACTGGGCGGTTCGTGACCCGAATCGCGGCCTCGATCACCGCCTTGACCGAATATCCCTCCGACGTGCCGAGATTGGCGATCAGCGACTGGCCGCCGCCGCGGAGATAGAGGAGCGCATTGACATGCGCCGTCGCCAAATCCGCGACATGGATATAGTCGCGAATTGCCGTGCCGTCGGGCGTCGGATAGTCATTCCCCAACACTCTAAGGGGCGGTCGGACGCCGAGCACGGAATCGAGCAACAGTGGGATCAGATGGGTTTCGACCGGGCGATCCTCGCCGAGCTCGCCCTCTGGGTCGGCCCCGGCAGCGTTGAAGTAGCGCAAAGCCACGTAACGGAGCCCGTGCGCCGCGGCGCAATCTGCGAGCAGTCGCTCGGCAGCGAGTTTGGAATGACCGTAGGGATTAATCGGCAGCGTCGGCGCGCGTTCATCGATCGGTACGGTCGCTGCCGTGCCGTAAACGGCGCAGGTGCTAGAGAAGACCAAGTGCTCGATGTCGTAAAGCCGGCACATTGCTGTGACATGCTCAGTGCCCGCGAGGTTCGTCCGCCAGTAGAAGCCGGGCTCACACACCGATTCGCCGACCAGTGCGGCAGCGGCGAAATGCATGACGGCGGACGGTCGATACCGCTTCACGACGTGGTGCAGTCGTGCGCTGTCGAGGATATCGCCATATTCGAACGGTCCCCAACGAACGGCCCAGCGATTGCCTGTCGAGAGGTTGTCGTAAACGATAGGCGAGAAGCCGGCCTTGGCCAGCGTCTTGCAGGTGTGCGAGCCTACGTATCCAGCGCCACCGGTCACCAGCACGCAATTGTCGACCATCCCATTCCTCATCGCGAATGTGAAAACCGTTCTCTATGAGAAAGACACTTAACGAAATATCAGCTCTCGGGCCGTCATGCCTTTAGGAATGCCCACCAAGCGACCTCGCTTTTACCGCCGATGTTCTTGAGCGACAAGAGCACCTTCTGGCCGTCTCGCGGCTGACCACGTCCTTGCCGCCCGCACCGGCGATGGTCATGCCG
>SLNQ01000361.1 GCA_007132965.1 Gemmatimonadota bacterium
CGTTCCTGCAAGTTTCAAGGTACACTCCTCACCCCCACCCGGAGACAGCCATGCGTCTCTCCCTTGCCAAGCTTGTCGCGTGCCTGCTTGTTGCGGCCTTCCTTCCGGCCTGTGCCACGTCGGGAGAATCGGGTTCCAGCGGTGCAGCCAACGTGATCACCTATGAGGATATCCAGGAGATCTCGGCGAACACGGCTCACGACGTGGTCGATCGACTGCAGTCCAGGTGGCTCCGGTCCCGGGGCCGGACTTCCCTGCAGGATCCCACGGGCGGCATGCCCGTCGTCTACCTGGGCAGCAGCCGGTTTGGAGGCGTAGACAGCCTGCACGAGATCTCGAGTACCGACATCGAGGAGATCCGGTACTTCAGCGCGAGTCAGGCGACCACCCGATTCGGGACCGGTCACGATGGGGGAGTGATCCAGGTCACCCTCCGGCGCTGAGCAGATGATACGTTTCGCTCTTTCCGTCCCTGTTCTTTTTCTCGTTGCCCTCGCCTCGGTGGCGTGCTCGGTCACCGACCAGGAGATCACCCTGACAGGGGACTGGTGCACCATGGGCGCACTGGGCTCAGACAACCAGCCCATCACGGAAATGGGCTGGGTGGGCGGTCAGCTCTTTCAGCAGGGAGCCGAGGTGACTGGCACCGGGAGCGTGAAGCGGGCCGACGAGGACCGGATCTGGTCGTCCCGCTTCCAGGGAAACGTCACCGGTGACCAACTCCTGCTGAACGTCACCCCTATCGGGCAGGGAGCGGAGGGCGCGCCGGTGTTCGAGATGGCACTCGAGATCCAGGGGCGGAACGATCTGGCCGGTTCCGTAATGGGAGAGTCCGGGCTACCGGACGAGATCTCCCTCGTGCGTCTGGGGGCGCGCTGCTTCCAGTAGCACCCCGACCCTTCGCCGAACCCGACGTCGCCAGGGGGTATTCGTAGGGGGACCCCGTCCCTCTCACCGAAGGAGACCCCCCATGCTTCAGATTCCGGTGCCACGGTGGACCCTCGGCCTGCCGGCCCTGTTCTTCGTCCTGACCGCCTGCCTCAGCCCCTCCGAGCCCCCGGACCTGCAGGACTTCCCCACGGGAACGTACGCGGTGACCTTCGCCGAGGACGACGAAGTCACCCCTGAGATCGTGGGGACCTGGGAGGTGGTGTGGCGGATCGATGGGGATTTCCTCATCGGGTTCGACGGCGACCCCTTCATCCTGGGTGACTTCTCGGTGGACGGCACCAGGGTCACGCTCACGGACCAGGACGGGCCCGGGCGCTGTCCCGACTCCGGCACGTACGAGTGGTCCTTTCAGGACCCGGAGTTGAGCTTCACCCTGGTATCCGACGACTGTGAGGGCCGTGTCGAGGTCCTGACGACGAAGCCGTGGACCAGGCAGTAGTACCACCTGACACAAAAAAATCCGGGGCCGGGGGTCAGCTTCGACCTCCGGCCCCGGAGCTAGGTCGCCGGAATGACTCCGGCGGACATTGATCAGAGGTTCGGGTTCGCGTCGATCTCGGCCTGGGTGATGGGCCAGCAGGTCTGGTTGCTCATGTTGCCCACCGCCGGCTTGTAGTACTCGTCGTCAGGACCGAGCACGTTGGGTACCGCTACCCCGTTGCGCTGGAAGTCACCCAGCCGCTGGCCTTCCAACCAAAAGTCCCGATGCTTCTGATCCATGAGCTCCGCCAGGACTTCCTGGGGATCACTGGAGTCGAAGTTCGGCTCCTGGTTGCCGACGGCCCGCCGCTCGTTGATGAGGGCGATCTGCTCGCCGATGGAGCCGGCCTCAGCCGCGATGTAGCGGGCCTCGAGACCCGAGGCGAGGCGAATGGGGGACGCCCAGCCCGGGTACTTCATCTGGGAATACATATGGAGTGTGCCATCCTGCGGAGGACGCTCCGCGTCCCGCCACAGGATCCGCGGGTCTCCAGGCGCCTCGGTGGGATCGTCGAACTCGTCGGTGCTGACCCCCATCTCCCGATACGCCGGCGGAACCACCAGCGACTCACGGGAGCCACCGGCAGAAAAGAGGAAGATCCCGTTTCCGAGCCGGCCCCGCTCGCCGAGCTGATCCACGTAGGGGATCCAGAACTCGAAGTCGGCGTCTACCTGCTGGGCCGCGCTGCGGGCCTCACCACTTCGGCCTGCAAACTGGTGCGCGCGGGCGATGCCGACCTGGGCCGCACCGGCGATGGCGTTCCCTTCGGAGCCTCCGGCGGCCTGACCGACGGACCGGGCCCGCTGGAAGCGGGAGATTGCCTCGTCCATCAACTGGGCCGGAGCGAGCGCCGGACCGGGCTGGTTGCCCGGCTGGCGAAGCGGCGCGGAGCACCAGCTCTCGCCGATGAGGAGCGCGCCGTAGCCCGAAGACAGTGATGCACGCGCGATGTTGATGTCGCTGCCGGGGTCCGGTCCGTCTTCCAGGGCCTCAATGGCCTGGTCCGACTGGGACACGGACCGGGAGAGGGCAAACCACACCCCGTTGTGCGTGCCGTTGTTGGGCCGCACATCCCGGCGACCGAACTCGTTGCGAGTGGGGAAGGTGTCGCCTACCCACGCCGACGTGGTGAACCACGCCTGGTGCCGGATGTAGTCTCCGTAGGCCGAGGCGAAGGTCTGGAAGGCGGAGCGGGAGAAGGTCTCACCGTCCGCTGCGGGGTCGACCGTACCCGCATCGATGATATTGGGCGTGCGCACCTCGACAAAGCTCTCGCACGCGGCGGTTGTCATGACCATCGTCACCGCGAAGGCGGCGCCGACGGCAAAGCGTATAAAGCGTCGCATAGTTCTATGTCTCCCCGGCTCAGAAGGTCAGGTTCACGCGAGTGATCCAGCGGCGCGCCTGCGGCACCGTGAGGAACTCCGTGCGTGAGAAGTTCGTGTTGGACTGCAGTGCCTCCGGGTCCGGGCCGTTGTAATTCGTCCAGAGGGCCAGATTCCGCCCTCCAACGGTGATCGAGGCTCGATTCGCCCCGAAGCGCTCAGACCACGCGCTGGGCAGGGTGTACGTCACAGACACTTCGCGAAGTCGCCCGAAGTCACCCTTTTCGATGTACTCCTCGTTCGCGTTGCCCCTTGCGACCGCGTCTCCGTCCGTCTCGGTAATCCAGGGCCCGAAGCGGCGAATGCGCTCCTCGGCGGTGAGGACCTCGTCGCGCAGGACCCACCGCTCGCCGGTGCCGAACTGGCGCTCCCGGAACTGATCCGTGCTGTTGAAGATCACGAAGCCGGACTGCCAGTCGAGCTGGGTGTAGAGGCGCAGGTTCTGGAAGAGCGTCAGGGTTCCGGCGACGCTGCCCTCGAAGTCGGGCGTGTTGTTGCCGACGAACTCCATGGTGTCGGAGACGATGGCGACCTCGTTCTCCAGGTCGACCTCGCGCACCCGGTGGGTGAAGCGAGCGAAGGGCTGAAGGCCCTCATCGACACGCAGGCCCGATCCGAACGGCTCCACGTCGCCCAGGTCCGTGACCTCCTGGGTCAGCGTGCTCATGCTCACCCGGAGATCGAAGTCCACGGACTGCCGCTGGACGACCCGGGCGTCGATTCCCACCTCGAGCCCGCTGTTCTCCAGCGCCCCGACGTTTACCACCGGGTTCGAGCTGAACCCGAGGGACGGGGCCAGGGGCCGGCTCAGGATCAGGTCGGAGCTCTCCTTGTCGAACCACGTCACGTCCAGACCCACTCGCTCGTTCAGGAAGCCGGCGTCGAAGCCGATCTCCCACTCCTCACCCTTCTCGGGGCGCAGGTCGGGGTTGCCGGGGTTCACCGGGACCACCCCGGATCCGGTCTGGGCGCTGCTGATGGCAAAAGGAGAGGCACCGAAGGTGGTGAGCGCCGCCGTGGCGCCCGGCGAGCGGGCCGAACGCCCCCAGGCCGCGCGCAGCCGAAGGCTGCTGAAGCGGTCGCTCATGATCCCGGACATGTAATCTTCCTCCGAGATCACGTAGGAGACCTCGGCTTTCGGGCTCACGAACGACTCGGAGGTGTCTCCGAAGGCCGAGTTGAAGTCCCACCGGGTGGCCCCCGTCACGAAGAGAATATCCCGCCAGGCAAACTGTGCCTGCCCGAAGAAGCCGGCCTCACGAAACTCCGAGAAGCTCCCCACGCCGGACGTCTCGGCAGCGGCGCCGATGGATGTAGCGGCGTTGGTGACGAAACCGATCCCGTTCGCGCCCGCCATGTCGGTGGTGCGACTGATCAGGAGCGTCCCCGTGGACAGCGTCAGGTTCAGGTCGTCGGTCAGGGGCCGGGTAGCATTCGCCTGGTAGTCGAAGGTGATCTCGTCACGGTTCTGCCGGCGCTGCTGCATGCTACCGCTGTTCACCGCGTCCGTCGCATACCATCCCTGATCGTTTCTGGGGAAGAACTTGCGGGACTGGGTCCGGTTCATGTCCACGCCCACGGTGAGCCGATGGTTCAGCCACTCGAG
>SLNQ01000002.1 GCA_007132965.1 Gemmatimonadota bacterium
CCCCAGGGGCCCCAATCGTAGGCGGTTCGTCGAAGGCATAGCCTTGCGCTACGTCGAGGCGAACCAACGACCGAGTGGGGCCCCTGCGGCCTCAACCCGAAGGGGGACGGGGGGTTGCGGCCCTGGATCTTCGTTGGGCCGCTTCACCGATGCCGACCCGGCTTCGCCGGGTGCCCGATCGCTTTCAGCGACCCGCCTTGACCCGGGCACACACGCGCTCGGCGCGTGGGTCGCGCAAGACCCCGTCCCGGTGGTCCCTGCCCTTCTTCAACGGCCTTTTAGGCTCCCTGGCGCTCCGAACGCTGGCGCCCTGTACTACTTCAACAGGCTTCTCAGAAACCATGAATCCCTCTCGACGCACCTTCTTGAAGCGAGCCGCGTCCCTGGGGACCGCTGTCGCAGGGGCGAGCCTCGTCTCACCCCTCGTGGGATCGCTGGAAGCGGCCTCCATGGTTCGAGTTCTCCGGTCCGACGGAGCTGTGGACGGCGGCTACGATCCCTGGATCGAGGTGAACCCGGACCACCTCCGATTCAACGCCGGGGAAGCCGCCCGGGCCACCTCCGGACGGCCCATCATGGCCGTGGTCAAGAACAACGGGTACGGGCTCGGCCTGGAGGAGGTGGGGCCCACGTTGGACCAGGCCCCCGAGGTTGCCGGGCTCGCCGTGGTGAAGGTGGAGGAGGCGCATCGTCTCCGGGACGCGGGTGTCCGAAAGCCCGTGCTCCTCATGAGTCGGGCCACCGTCGACGAGGCGCGTGAGCTCGTCCGGCGGGAGGTGCGCCTGGCGCCCTTTTCCGACGGGGACGGCGAGCGTCTGGCACGCCTCGCCAACCAGCTGCAGCGCCCCGTCCCGGTCCACCTCTACCTCGATACCGGGATGAGTCGACTGGGGATGCCCCATCACCGCGCCCTTCCCTGGATTGAGGAGATGGCCACTCGACCGGAACTCGAGGTCGAGGGGTGCTTCATGGGCTTCACCGAAGACCTGGAGTACGACCGGGAGCAGCTTCGACGCTTCCTGGAGGTCGGGCGGGAGGCCCGCAGCCGGGGTCTGTCGCTGGGCCATCTCCACGCTGCCTCGTCCAGGCACGTGACCTTCATGCCGGAGTCGCACCTGGAGATGGTTCGTCCGGGCCTCATCCTTTTCGGAGCTCAGGTTGCAGGGGGAAGGGAAGCGGATGTCCTGGAGCTTCGTCCGGCGCTGCGACTCCGGGCCCGGGTCCTGCGAGTGGAGCGTCTGCGGCCCGGCGACTCGGTGAGCTACGGCCGAAACTACATTGCCGGGGACCAGGTCTGGGTGGCCACCATCCCCGTGGGTCACTCCGACGGGTACCCACGGGAGGCGGTCGATGGCTGCCGGATTCTGGTGGGGGAGCGAACCTACCCGGTGATCGGCGCCGTGAGCGCCAGCCACTGTGTAGTGGAGGTAGGGGCCGATCGGACCGTGGAGCAGGGGGACGTAGCCACCCTCATGGGTCCTGATCATCCCGATATCCACCCGAACGAGATTTCGGAAATCACCGGGCGCTCCGTGTACGATGTCCTCATGCATCTGAGCCCCGGTCTTCCCAAGCGGGAGTGGGCCGCATCGGTGGGCTGAGCGTGCGGTCTGCCCGGCCCGGCTCCACGGCAGCCGGGGCCGGGACGGATCCGCCACCTGTTCCAGTGGTTTGGGACGGGTCAGGGACTGGCTGCGGCCCGCGTGAGTCGGTCCACCACCTGGTTGGTCGACAGGACTTCGTTGGCAATAAATTGGAAGTTGGTCAGGGCCGCCTCGTAGCCGTCCAGCCCCGGAAGTTGCGCCGCCGCCGTGCCGTCGGAGACCACGGCGACCTCGAAGCCCTGCTCCAGGAGCTCCCGGAGGTGAGATTCGGTGCAGAGGTTGGCTGACATCCCCGCCAGGATCACCGTGGTGATGCCTCTCTTCCGAAGCTGCAAGACCAGGTCATTGGATTCGGGGCCGTATACTTTGTGGGGATTGGTCACGATGGTCCCATCGGCCTCGATGTAGGGTCGATACCGCTCGAGCCAGTCGGCTCCGGAGCCCTGGAAGCCCGCGGTGCTCAGCGCGCTTTCCCGGTCGAACATCCCGATCTCGTGCATGAGGACCTCCAGCGGTCCGCCGAACTCCCAGTCGTGGTCGCTGGGGTAGTAGTAGTGGGGTGAGATGACCAGGGGAGTCCCGGTCTCCCCGGCCACCCGCATCAGCCGTTCAAGATTGTTCCGGGTATCGTTGGCCATCACGTTCTCTCCCACAACACCCCAGGCTACTCCGTCTTCGTGGAGGAAGTCGTTCTGGGGATCGGTGATCACCACCGCCGTCTCGCCTGGATCGAAGGTGGCGGAGGTTTCCGGGAGTTGGGCCTGGAGGGGTGCCGTCAGAGCCAGCATCAGAATCGGAAACAACCATTTGGATCGACGCAGCATCTCGTTCTCCTCTTGAGGAAGGTGCATGTCGTGTTGCACCTCGAGAACGAAGGAGGCCCCACAAGGGTTCCTGGGGGCGAGGACCTTCCCGCTTCGGGCTGGAGGCCGTCTGATCGGAAAGTGGACGAGCCGCGTGCGGCCGCACCCCTCCTTCCGATCAGACTTGGTACCTTGTGAGTATGGGAACCGGTGAGCCCGGCAACCTCCGCAGTGAACGTCCGGGAAGTGCCGGCAAGTGGTGAACCACGTCAAGCGGCGACAAGGAGCTGACCATGACGGGCCGAAGGATTCTGGCATGGGGCGTCCACGCCTACACGGCGCTGGGCCTGCTTCTGGCCGCCGGGGCGGTGATCCTCATCGTCCAGGGCGGAGCAGGGGATCTTCGGCATGCCCTCCTTCTCCTGCTGGTCGCCGGCGTGGTGGACTGCACCGACGGTTGGTTGGCCCGGCGCGTGGGCGTCTCCGAGGTGCTCCCCCAACTGGATGGTCGACGCCTGGACGACATCATCGACTTCCACACCTACGTGTCCATCCCGCTCCTGCTCCTGTGGAGGGCCGGAATTCCGGAGGGAGCATGGGCCTGGCTCCTTCTGGCACCCCTTTTGGCCAGCGCATACGGCTTTGCGCAGGTGGAGGCCAAGACCCGGGACGGGTTCTTTCGTGGCTTTCCGTCGTACTGGAACGTGGTGGCGTTCTACCTCTTCTTTCTGGTGCCGCCGTCGTGGCTCTCGGGGATTATCCTGAGCGGGTTCGCCGTCCTGGTCTTCGTACCCAGTCCCTACCTGCATCCGTCGAAGGGCGGAGGCTGGTCAGCCCTCACCGTGACACTGGGAACGGCGTGGGCCCTCCTGGTTCTGGCGATTCTTCTGGGCCTGGCCCGACCTGAAGGGATGTGGGTCTGGGTCTCCATGGCCTTTCCGGCCTACTATCTCGCCGTGTCCTGGTTCGGGATCCGGCGGCGCTGAGGGTGGCAGCGCTCGTCGGGACGGGGAACGTGTCGGGGGGTGGGAAGGATCAGGGTGTGACCTGGCAGTGGAAGACGGTGGCCGGCAGCACGTTGAGGGGCTCGAAGCTCCAGTCCACCTCGTCGAATACCCGCTTGAGATGCGAGCCGATCCTGGGAGAGAACTGGTACACCAACATGGCGCCGTCAGTGTTCAGGACAGAGCGGGTTCTCTCCAGGATCCGATCCCGGACCTCTCCAGGCATGAGGCTGAAGGGAATTCCGGAGAGCACGTAGTCCGCTCCGTCGAACCCCCGGTCCGTGAGGACGGCTTCCACCTCTTCGGCCGAGTCGTGGATCACCTCCAGGCGAGAGTCGGAGTAGGTCTCCCTGAGGTGGCTGACGAAGTCCGGGTGGGTCTCGAAGACCACCAGCCGGGCATCGGACCGCATCTTCTGCAGGATCTGGGCCGTGCACGTGCCCAGGCCCGGTCCGTATTCCACGATGACCCGGGCCCTGGACCAGTCAATTGGCGCAAGGGTCCTGCGAACCAGGAATCGGGAGCTGGGAATGACCGAGCCCAGCATGGTGGGTTCCTGGAGGAAGGCACGCCCGAAGCGAAGAACCTGCTTGTGACGGGGTGGGGGACTGCCGTTGTGGGGTGACCCTCCGGACCCCTCGGCATCGGAAGGCGGTGTGGGTCGGTTCTGATCACGGGTCATGGAAACCTTTGTCGTTTGCGGTTCTCAGCGCGGATGATGGCACGAGGTGGTGCAGGCGGTATCGGGGTCACGGGAGTCGTTCGAAGCGGAGTCCGCGGATGCGGGTCTGATTCACCGTGAAGGACGCCACCTCGCCGGAGTCGTTCCGGAGGAAGCGCACCTCCCCGAACCCGGGAGCCCGAAAGCGGTCCATCTCCACGGGCTCGAGGATCCGGTCTCCCCGACGGAAGTGGGTGGCCACCAGGGCGTTGCCCCGGACCTCCAGGGTGTAGGCGGTAGCCAGCTCGGGGCTCGCGTACTGTCCCGCGTACTCCTCCAGCATCTCGGGGTCGGGTAGCCAGGGATCGGGGCCCTGGTCGTCGTCGGCCCGCGTGTCGCCCGGCTCCTGGCCATCGTCCCGTGGAGCCTCGGCTACCTGAGGTGGAAACCGGTCAGCCAGGTGGAGTCGGGTGACCTCTTCGGCCAGGGCGCCGGCATTCATGGCGCTGGTGTTGGCCAGGACCACGACGGCGAATCGCTCGTCGGGAATTCGGAGAAGGGTGGTCCGATATCCGGCCCACGATCCGCCGTGGCGCACCCCCACCAGACCATCCAGGCTTCCCACGCTCTGGCCCCATGCGTAGGCAATGGTGTCGCCATCGTTCAAAATCCCCCGCTGCGACATGCGCTCCACCACGGTCTCGCCGCCCACCCGCGGATCCTCGAAATTGCGGATCCACCTGGCCAGGTCCTCCACCGTGGTGAAGAGCGAGCTGGAGCCCAGCGCCGTCAGGTTGTTGGTCACTCGGCGGAAGCCGTCGGCCGCGTCGTCGCCCCGGGGCCGATAGGACTCCGCCCGGCCGACGATCACCTCGCCATGGTCGTCGTGAAAGTGCGTTTGCTCCATTCCCAGCGGCTCGAAGATCCGCTCTCGGGTGAACTCCCGAAACGACACCCCGCTCACCCGCGCCACGACCTCGGCCAGGAGGTTGTAGCCGGTGTTCGAGTACGCGTACTCGGACCCGGGAGCGAAGTTGAGCTCCTCCTGGTGACGCGCCATCCGGAGGATCTGCTCGTAGGAGAGGACGTCCTCGTAGTCCCACCCTGCCATGGAGAGGGTGCCGGGCCAGTCCCTCAGCCCGCTGGTGTGGTGGATGAGGTGGCGAAGGGTGATGGTGTGGCCGAAGTCCGGCAGCTCCGGAATGTGAGTCCGCACGTCGTCGTCGGCGGAAAGCGCGCCTTCGGCCTCCAGCAGGGCCACGGCGAAGGCGGCGAACTGCTTCGATATCGATGCGATGTCGAAGACGGTTCGGGTGTCGATGGGTACGCCGTGCTCCAGGCTGGCCATTCCGTAGCCACGGGCATGAACGACTTCACCGTTGTGCATGACCAGCACTGCCGCACCGGGCGAATCGGGGCGGTGCCACTCCCGGAAGAGGCGGTCCACCTCCCGCGACAGCGTGTCGGGACTGGATAGACTCGAGGCCGCCGCGGCAGGGGAGAACGCCACCAGAACGACGGTGAGGGCGACGACGGCCCGGGTCAGGATGACTCGGGCGAGGGTGATCGGCATGGCACGTCCCGTGGTTGGGGGCTGAGTGATCCAGACGAGGCGGCGCTTCACGGCTCAGCCCGGCCCGGTTCCTCGAAGGTGAAACACCGAGCGGAGCGACGGGTCCATCCGTTCAGCGAAGGCGAAGATCAGGAGCATCTCGGACGACGCCCAGATGCACAGGGCTATGACGCCGTAAAAGACCGCCACTGGATAGGTCTCGAAGATCAGCAGGCTGGCGGCGAAGGTCAATCCGACGAAGTTTGCCATCTTCGCCGAGTAGAGGTGGGTGTCGGCGACCCTGCGGAACCGGACCCAGCCGACCAGGTAGCCCACAGCGCCGATGGTGAGCCAGACGGAGAGGACGAGCCAGTGCTCCGCGAAGAACCCGGGACGAAGCATACCCACCCAGGCCAATGCTGAAATGAAGAGAAGGGTATCGGCCAGGGAGTCAAAACGGCTTCCCCACACGCTCTCGGCGTTCAGGGTACGGGCCAGAAACCCGTCCAGGGCATCGGTAAGCCAACCGAAGAAGACGCCGGCTCCCACCACCAGGGCATTGCCGGCGACGGCGAATGCCCAGATCACGGGAATCGAACCCAACCGGAGGCCAGTGACCAGATTTGGCAGAGCCTTGAGCTTCGGTCCCGGCACTCGGTTGAATCTCACTGGGTTGGTGGACGCAAAGGCTCTCAGCGGCGAATCGAGACCAGGATTGCGCCCCCGGGATGACCCGTGCCGAATCGGGTGGTGGCGTCACCGGCGCTCAGGTATCGGAGCTCGAGGACGGAGCCGGCTTCGATCTGCCGCAGGGTGTTGACATGGCCGTGGCGGACCTGGTCGATGTACACCACCGGACTGGTTGGCGTGGGGTTGTTGATGGACATGACCCCCCGGGACCGGAGCCAGCGGGGTCGGAGGCGCTGCACAATCTGGTAGGCGTCGCTCACCTCGATGGCCTGGATCTCCTCGAACTCGATGTGGTCGGACGCCCCGCCGGAGTGGCTGGAATCACCGGTGGAGCTGCATCCGCTCAAGGGGGCCAGGAAGAGTGCGGCCACCAGCAGTGCGAGAGCGGGGAGGAGCATCGAGGCACGGGACGTGGCGACCTCCTGCGAACATGTTGCGGAACTTGAGGGGTTTGTTTCGGGGAACACGGTTCCATCTCCTGCGTTCAGGGCTATGGTTCCCATCTCGAAGGTACCACGTCCCGGAGTGCCGCGACAGGTTGCGGTCAGCCCCCACCGTCGGAGAAGATGGCGGACGTGCCCGTGGCATCCATGGCGGCGCCGAGTCGCTCCAGAGCCACCACGTAGGCGGCGCTTCGAAGGGGCACGTCGCGCTCCTCGGCCACCCGGGCTACCGCTCGGGTCTCCCGGACCATGCGCTTTCGGAGCCGTTTAGCCACCACCTCGGCCTCCCACCGGTCGCCCTGCCGGTTCTGGATCCACTCGAACCAGCTGGCCGTGACTCCTCCGGCATTGGCCAGGATGTCCGGCACCACGACCACACCCAGCTCGTCCAGAATCTCGTCGGCGGCGGAGGTCACTGGTCCGTTGGCCACTTCCACCACCGCGCCGGCCTGAACGTGCCCGGCGTTGCCGTCGTGGATGGCCCCCTCCAGCGCCGCCGGGATCAGGAGATCCACTTCCAGCTCCAGAAGATCATCGGGTTGGGAAAGCTCCCGACCCACCGGAGGATCGGCCAGGGAGCCGGTTTCATCCTTGTGATCCCGTAACGCCGACACCTCCAGTCCGTCGGCATCGTGGACGGCCGCCGAGGAGTCGCTCACAGCCACCACCCTGTACCCCTGGTCCGACAGAGACGATGCCAGGTTGGCTCCGGCGTTGCCGAAGCCCTGGATGGCCACGCTGGGTTCCTCCCGGTCTCCCACGAGACTGCTCCTGAGGGTGTCGATGACGTGAAAGGCACCGTCGGAGGTGGCAGTGGCGCGGCCGTGACTTCCGCCGAGAGCCAGGGGCTTGCCGGTGATGACGGTTGGAACGGCCTGGCGCCGGATCTTGCCGTATTCGTCGGCCATCCAACCCATGACGAGCTCATTGGTGGCCACGTCGGGGGCCGGAATATCCACATCGGGGCCGATGGAGTCGGCCACGGCGGCCACGTACCCCCGGGAGAGTCGTTCCAGCTCGGCCATGGACAGACCCTTGGGGTCAACGGTCACGCCGCCCTTGCCCCCACCGAAGGGAAGGTCCATGAGAGCGGTCTTGAAGGTCATCCAGAAGGCCAGCGTCGTGATCTCGTCTACATCCACGCGGGGGTGGTACCGAATCCCTCCCTTCGCGGGACCGCGGGTAGAGTCGTAGCGAACCCGGTAGCCGGCAAAGATCCGAAGGCTTCCGTCATCCATCCGGACCGGTATGGAAACCTTCAACGAGGCCGCCGGCTGGCGTAGACGTGCGAGTGCTTCGTCGGAGACGTGGGAGAGGGCGCAGGCCGCCTCCAGTCGCCGTCCCGCATCGCTCAAGAGGTCATCGGACATGCTGGTGGCTCCGGGAGAGAGAGAATGGACGTGGTGTCGCCGCGGTAGAATGACCGCCGTTCGCCGTGGCAGAGCGGTGGTCGCTCACCATAGCAACCCACGGGGACCCCCGGAAGTTCAGTCGAGCCCGCCTTCCAGCGTTCGAGGATGCTCCGTCATGTTCAGTCCACGTTGAGCATACGTGAGCGTCTCGGTCCCCAGCCGCCGGTTTCGCTGGTATGTGCCCACCCAGGAGCGGTGGAACCAGTCCTGCATGTCGTCCAGCTCACCGTCGATTCCGTCGCTCCAGAGTCTGGCAGCCTCCGGATCGATGAAGAGGTGGATTCGGACGAAGTGCCTATCCGGGTGGAGGGTCTGGAATTCCCGGAGGAGTCTCCGCATGCCATGCTCGCCCAGCAGGGTTCGGGGGATCACCACCGTCTGCTCCACCCCATGGAGGCCCACCCCCCAGCGCTCCACCGCCTCGGCCAGGGGTGCTGGATCCGGTTCGGCCTCGGATCCGGAGAGCGACACCACCTGGGCAAGGCCCACCAACACCCCCACGCTGAAGAGGACGAGGACGGCCCCTGCAATCCGGGCCAGGGCACCCGACGGATGCAGCTGCCCGCAGAGGGAGCAAGTGAGGGCTACACCGGGTCGGGGACGTCCACAGCCGCGGCACGAGGGCATGGCACGTGATGCTTCGAGCGGGGCTGAGGACTTCAAGACGAGGCTCCCGTGCTCCGGAGATGGGCGGCTGGCTTCCACATTCCACTACCCCCCGAGAGGCTTATTTGGGCCGTGGGGCGGGTGAGGGAGATCAGAAGAGAATCGGTGCGCGGTCCCTGCCGGGCGCCACCAATTCGTGGTACATTCGTCGACACATCCAACCACCATAGAGCTACCGGGCCTTTTCGTAGAGGGGCCTGTGTGCGTTCGATGGCCTTCAAGGAGCCCCAGGGATGGACACCTCTGCCACCAACCCCGGCCTCATCACGACCCGTGCGCCCTTCATCGAGGGAGCTCGGAGTCGCGGTGAGCTCTTCATCACGCAGCCCTACGAGGAGTACACCGAGGAAAACCACCAGAGCTGGAGAAACCTCTACGCCCGAATGGATGATCGGTGGCGGCGGGGGCCGTGGAACGGCTGGTGAACGAGTCCGACCCCGACCGGCTGGAAGAGCGGGTGGCCAGCAATATGCGCGCCATGGCCCGCTTCTTCTGGTTCACCATCGAGTTCGGGCTCATGCGGGCGCGCAGTTCAGAGGCTCACGAGGACCCGCTTCGGGTCTACGGCTCCGGCCTGCTGAGTTCTTACGGGGAGATCGAGCATGCGGTGGAGAGCTCCGATGTCCAGCGGTTTCCGTTCCAGCTCGAGTGGGTGGTGAACCAGGGATTCCGGATCGACCGCTTTCAGCCCCTCCTCTTCGTAGTGGACTCCTTCGAGCACCTGTTCGAGGAAGTGAATCGGCTCGAAACGTGGGTTGGAGAGGGTCGGTTGGACAACGTGGCACCGGGGGAGCCGGTCATCTCGGAGGAGGAGGTCCGGATCTCCCTTGAGGCGGCCCGGTCCGGGTGACCGAATAGCCGGCTGCCCGTGCCGATGACAGACGCTGTCGCCCGGAGTCGAAAGACCGTACCCTGACGATATGGCGAGCCCAGCAGGCACGCTCCCCGGGCCGCTTCTCGCACCGACACGCTCAAGCACAGGCACAAGCGGAGACTCCCTCATGAGGCACCCCAGCCGCCCCGACCAGTCCGAACATGCACCGAGCGCCGGGGCCACCGAGAGGAGGCGACCCCGGACCCGAGCCGCCGCCGGGAGCCTCGGAGGGTCGCTCCTGGTCGTGTTGCTCGTGCCCCTGATGGTCGGGGGGTGCGGCCCCGATGCCGGCGGAGCCGAACCGGGCGACACAAACGCCGGTGAAGCCCTCACCTTCGACCCCGGATCCGAAGCAGACCGGGAGGCGCTCTTCGAGTTTCTCCTGGAGAGCACCATGGAGTGGGACGCCTTCGCCTCGCTTCCCCATCATCCGGCCCACAGGGAACACCCGGCGGGAATCGACGTGCCCCAGGAGATGGAACGTTACCGGCAGGAGCTCATCGAGGCCGACACCGACGAGAAGATGTGGTTCGTCCTGCACAAGATCTCCAACGCCCGGCGGGATCGTCACCTCAGGGTCCAGACGGTGGAGGGCGGCCTGCAGGTGCCCGATTCGCTGGAGGTGAATGTCCGAGCGCCCATCCGCTTCACGGTGGATTACGGCGACCTTGACCATCGGTTCTTCTTTGTGGAAGACCTGGGCGAAGAGCTGGAGGACGTGGTGGAGGGGCGCACACCGGAGCTGGGCGACCGGGTGGTGGCCATCAACGACCGGACGGCGGAGGCGTACGTGGAGGCCATGCGGCCATACCAGCGATACTCCACTGAGAACGGACTCTGGCTGGGGCTGGCGGGCGAGATCACCCGGACCCGCGACTACGTGCCCCACAGCGAGTTCTTTGACCCGGCGCTGGAGGTGCTCCGCCTGGAGCTGGAGGGATCGGACGGGGATCGGTACCAGGTCGCCGTCCCGTACATGGGTGCCGGGGAGATCCGCTGGGAGGGCCACGCCGAGCGTCACTACCCGGGGTTTTCGCTGGTTCCGGGAATGGACGGCTACGAGACCTACGACCTGTACCTCCCCGACGACGACACCCTCCCTCTCGTCCTTCTGCAGTGGCACCGGTTCGACCGGGATCTCCCCGAGGCCATGGACACCCTCATGGAGTACGCCGTGGAGCACGATCTCCTGGACCGCCACGTCATCGTAGACGCCACCCGCAGTGGAGGCGGCTCCCGGGGATCCTACGCACTCCGGCGTCTTCAGCCCGAGGCCCACCGGGGTACCTTCGGAAACCTGAAGGTGAGCCCCGCGATGGAGCGCTGGGTAGAGGACCGGATCGAACGGTTCCACAGGGGTGAGGTGGATCCGGCGACGGAGGATGACGGTACCTGGCAGCTGGAGTGGCTCGAGGAGGACGTCCGCAAGGCCATTGCCGAAGGCCGGTACTACACCAACGACGTGCCCTTCAAGGGAGCTCATGCACCCAAGTGGGCCGACGGGATCATCGAGCCGGCCGACGTGCACTTCACCGGAGGGCTCACCGTCTGGCTGAGTCCTCACGGAGGCTCACACCTGGACCAGTTCGCCGCCCAGGTGGTGGACAATGACGTGGCTCACCTCATGGGGATGTCCACCGGCGGGTTCAGCAACACCTGGCAGACCACCGAGACGCTTCGGTTTCCCACCACGGACCGGCCCATCGTGACGTACCAGTGGTCACTGGGTCACTCGATCCGTCCCAACCGGGAGATCCTGCAGTACAATCCGGCCGAGCCCCACGAGTACATCCCCCAGACCCGGGACAACCACTTCGAGTATCATGCCGTCCTGCTGGATCGGACCCTGGAGCGGTTGGAGCTTCCTGCGGCGGACGGGAGTCCGTAGGAGGGCCCACTACAGCTCCCGGGCGAGCCCCGTACCGGACCCGCTTTTCGGACCCGGTGCAAGATCCATGGCCTCTGCCAGGAGCCGATACGATCGGCGCCGGGCCTCGAAGGAGTGGGTCACGGTGACGGTGAGGATCTCCTCCACTCCGTAGCGCTCGGCCAGCGCCAGGAGCCGACTCCGGACCTGGTCCGGGGGTCCAACCACCGTCTTCGGATCATCCTGCAACTCCGAGAGCGCAACACCCAGGCGGGAGAACTCGTCCCGGGCCTGCTCGGGAGAGGGGATTCCCCGGTCCACTCCCCGGATGATCCGCATGCGCCACAGGTGCATGCTGAGAGCGAGCCGTTCAGCCTCGTCGGCGGTGTCGGCACAGATGACCCCCACGGCCAGGCTTCCGGTGGGACGCCGGAACTCGTCGGAGGGCTGAAACCGGGCCCGGTACGTCGCCATGGCTTCGGTTCCATCGACGCCGCTGATGAACTGGGCGAAGCTGTAGCCCATACCCAGCTCGGCGGCCAGCCTGGCGGTGGAGCCGCCGGAGCCGAGGATCCACATCTGGGGCCGATCGGTGCCCCGGGGCGTGGCCCGAACCCTTCGATTGGGGTGATCCGCCGGGTAGGACTCTCCCAGCCAGTCCCGGAGATCCCGGAGCTGCTCCGGAAAGCGGTCTACCCCGATGGGCTCGCGTCCGTATCGGAGGGCCGCGGCGGCCCGTCCCGTTCCCGCCGGAGCCCGTCCCACCCCCAGGTCGATGCGCCCCGGGAAGAGCGTCTCGAGCATGCGGAACTGCTCGGCCACCTTGTACGGCGAGTAGTGAGGCAGCATGACACCCCCCGACCCCACACGGATGGTGCGGGTGACGGAGGCCAGGCGGGGAATCAGGACCTCGGGAGCGGACCCGGCAAAGGAATTGGTGCTGTGATGCTCGGCCAGCCAGTACCGCGAGAAACCCAGGGACTCACAGAGTCGGGCCAGCTGGAGCGTGGCCTCGAGGGCCTCGGGAGCCGTGCGTCCGTTGGGTACCGGCGACTGGTCCACCACCCCCAGTCGAAGCGTGGGGCGGGCCTCCTTCCGAGGGGTGTGTACCGCCTCGTCGGCCTCGGCCACGGACCCGTCTCCATCAACCCGGCCCCCCGTCACGGCTGAATGCCCAGCTCCCTGGCCAGCTCCCGGAGCTTGGCCTGCACCAGCCGCGTGTTCTCGGGGCCCATCCGGTGGAGAGCCTTCTCCGCACCTCCCCGAGCCTCCATCTCGGGATCCTGAAAATCGTAGAACTCTTCGTGAGCCACTACCTCGATGGGTTCGTCCGGCACGTCCACTGCCAGGAGGTTTCGGATGGCCATCTCAAGCAGCTCGTCGAAGGTGTAGTCGGGGATCCCCAGCTCCTCGTACGCCTCCACGATGAGGGGGCGTAGCTGTCGGTAGAGCTGCACGGTTCCTTCGGTGTCCAGCGAGGCGAAGGTGGCGGCCAGGAGATTGAAACGGGCGTGGCTCTCTGGAGCAATGTAGAGACGTCCGTCAGACTCCCGCACGCTGAAATCCTCCGAGGGCACCATGAACTCCACGTTGGCCGCGGGATTCGACCCGCCGGCCAGGTCCACCACGACCAGGACGAAGCGGTGGATCAGCTCGTCATTGGCGAGCCACTCGGCCAACTGAGGATGTTCGGAGAGTCGGGCGACCACGGTTCGGACGAATTCGTCGCTGGCGCTCAGCTCCGGGAGCTCGAGGGGGGGCACGTCGGGGTCCTCTTCCGGGTCGGGGGCCGCCTCCGCAGGGTCGGCCGGCGCTGCGGGAGGAGGCTCGGGCTCGTCGCGGGACTGGTACCAGTACCACCCCACGCCTCCCGCTACCAGGACGACGGCGACCACGAGGAGGATCTGGGGCAGGGGGCTGGGCGACTGACGCCGACGTCGTAGAGACGCCAAGGTGAACTCTCCTGTTCTGCTGGGGAAATGGGGGCGGTCGTGAGCCGCCCTGCGTCGGGCCGGACATCACTGCCCGAGGGGAAGTCGAGTTATCCGTGTGTTTCTCTACCAGCCTTCTAAGCCCCCAGGGACCGATTCGTTCCCACCGTGGGGCGATGGTGGTTTGGCTGCATCAGCCAGCCCGAACCTTGGCTCCGGCCCATGTCCGCCTGCCGTTCGCCCACCGGGGGCTCCCTTGCGGCGCGGGGTTCCGGTGCCTCTTGTGGGGGGAGCCGAGCCCGCCGGCTCGGATGTCCAACCCAACTCGTCTGAACCCGGACCCGTCCCAACGCGGAGCTTCGAGCCATGGCAAGCGAAACGACTTCGTCTCCGGATTCGGGCACCGAGCTTCCACTCGACGCGGGGACCCGGAGCACCTTCTTCCGCCGTCCCGCGTTCTGGGTCGGGGCTTCGGCGCTGGCGGCAGTGGCCGTCATCTTCGGGCTTCGCTTCTTTCCGGCGGCCTTTCCGGTGGTGGGGCTGGAGCTGGCCATGGACCGGGAGTCGGCCCTGGAGGAGGCGTGGAGTCTGGTGGAGGAGCACGGCTGGGTGCCGGAGGACTACCGGCAGGCCGCCTCCTTCCGGGAGCCCAACCGGGAGGCCCGGACCTACCTGGAGTTGGAGCTGGGGGTCGAGGACGCCTTCGCCCACCTGGTAGAGGAGGCCGGGTACCACCCGTACCACTGGCAGGTTCGCCACTTTCGCCAGGGAGAACGGACCGAGGTGCGGATCCTTTTCGCCCCCGACGGCAGCCCCTACGGCTTCATCCTGGAGCTGCCCGAGGAGGAGCCTGGGGCCGCCCTCCCTGCGGAGGAAGCCCGGGAGCTGGCCGAGGCCGGCGTGGGCGCGTGGGGCGTGGAGCTGGATCGTTACGAGCTGGTTGAGAGCTCCCAGGAAACAAGGTCCGGCGGACGGGTGGACCACACCTTCGCGTACCGGCTCCAGGACGTGGCGTTGGGCGATGCGGAAGCGCGCCTTCGGCTTCGGGTCGCAGGCGATGGTCCCAGCGAGGTTCGACGCCTGATCCGGGTCCCGGACGAATTCTCCCGGAGCTGGGAGGAACTCCGGTCGGGCAACGAGACGCTTGCACTGGCGGCGAGCCTGATCTTCTTGCTCCTCTTCGGTCTGGTGGGGTGTGGTGGAGGGATCTTCTACCTGATTCGCCGGGGCGTGCTGGTCTGGAGGCCGGCTCTGGCCTGGGGGCTCATCGTGGGCGGCCTGGCGGGCCTCAGCGTGCTGAGCGCCCTGCCCCTGGCCTGGATGGGGTACGATACCGCGGTATCCGTTGGCCTCTTCCTGACCCAGCAGTGGATCGCGGCCCTGGGCCTCTTCCTGGGCGGTGGACTCGTGTTGGCCATCATCTTTGCGGCGGCCGAGGGGCTCACCCGGAGGGCCATGCCCACTGAACCCCGTCTCTGGCGGCTCTGGTCGCCGGGGGTGGCCAACACCCCGTCGGTGCTGGGCCGGACGCTGGGAGGGTATCTGCTGGCTGCGGTGGAGGTGGGGTTCGTGGTGGCCTTCTATACCTTCGCCATGCGCAGGGAAGGCTGGTGGGTGCCTTCGGACACGCTGGTGCAGCCCGACCTGGTGGCCACCTACCTCCCGTCCCTCACTGCCATCTCCGGCTCGCTCATGGCCGGGTTCTGGGAGGAAGCGCTCTTCCGGGCCGTCCCCCTGGCCGCGGCCATCCTCATTGGGCATCGGTTCGGGTGGAAGGGTATCCTGGTGGCCGTGGCCCTCGTCCTGCAGGCGCTGGTCTTCGCCGCGGCCCACGCCGACTACCCGCAGCAACCCTCCTACGCCCGCCTCCTGGAGCTGGTGGTCCCCGCCGCCCTCTGGGGCCTGGTCTACCTCCGCTTCGGGCTGCTCCCGGTGATCCTGGCCCACGCCCTCTACAACCTCACCTGGTTCTCCATTCCCATCTTTGCCGCCCCGGCGGGGCTGTGGCTGGATCGGGGCCTCGTGGTGGCCGCCGCCCTGCTTCCGCTGGCCGTGGTCCTCCACCGGACCTGGCGACACGGCCTGGCCGAGGAGGTCATGCCCGCCGGGCTGAACCGGGGACCCGAACCGGAACGACCGAGGGACGAGGACCTGCGGGAGGAGGCCTCCGCCAGACCGGAGCCGGAGCCGAAGCCGGACGATAACGAGTTCACTGAAGTCCTGACTCCGGTCACTGCCCGCCGGATTCGCCGATGGATCGCGGCAGCCGGAGTGGTCGGCGGGGTTCTCTGGATTTCCCTCACTCCCTTCGAGCCGGACGCACCCGCTCTGGCCGTGGACCGGGAGGAGGCGGTGGAGGCGGCCCGGGAGCACCTTGCCGCAGAGGGGGTGCTGCTGGACGAACCCTGGCGACCCCTTCCCCGGGTGCAGGGGGTGCAGGGTCCTTCCCACCGCTTCGTTTGGCAGGAGGGGGGCGAGGCGGCCTATGCCACCCTCCTGGGTGAGGGGCACCTTCGGGGGCCGTCGTGGCTCGTCCGGTTCGTGCGATTCAGCGGAACGGTGAGCGAGCGAGCAGAGGAGTTCCGGATCGTGGTGGGGCCGGACGGAGAGATCCATCGACGCCAGCACCGCGTCCCGGAAGACCGTCCCGGTGCCCACCTGGACGAGGAGGAGGCCAGGACCCGGGTCATGGGGGAGGTGGAACGGGTGTTTGGCCTGGACGCGGAGGAACTCACCGAGGTAGCGGCTGATGCATCCCGGGAACCGGACCGGGTGGACTGGACCTTCACCTTCTCCCGACCGGACATCCACCCCATGGAGACCGGCGAGGCCCGGGTCGAGGTCGCGCTTGCCGGCGACCGGCCGGCCGATGGCCTGAAGTTCGTTCACGTACCGGAGGAGTGGCAGCGGGACCAGCGCGCCCGGGGCACCCGCGCCACCCTGCGGGGGATGGTTTCGGGGCTCATGCTGGTGACCCTCCTCGGAGGGGCGGCGGTGGTGGGCCTGATCCGATGGGCCCGGGGCAAGGGAGGGTTCAGCACCCGGGCCTTCTGGAGCGTGGGACTGCTGGTGCTGGCGGCGTCAGCGGTCTCGGAGTGGCTTCGATGGCCCCTCACGATAGCCGGATTCGGCACGGCGCAGCCCTACCGGGATCAGGTGTTCGCGGAGCTGGGGGTGTTGGCCATGTGGCTTCCGGTGACGGCGCTGGCGGCGGGGCTGGCGGCGGGAGTGGTGCACGGATCATGGCGGGCCGCCCCGCGCCCGTCGAATGCTGAGGCTGGGGCCCAAGGCCGGGGAGTCGGGGCCACGCCGGGCCAGAGGTGGCGTCGGTGGGCCATCGTGGGATGGGGCCTCCTCCTGGGTCTGGCGGTGGCGGGAGCCGCGGCGGTGGGACAGCGAGGCTTCTCCCGACTGGAGCCGGTGTGGTTCAACGGATCACCTGCGGCCTTCCGTTGGCCCTGGCTGGGCAGCGCGCCGGATGCAGTCACCGGACTGATCTTTCAGGTGGTCCTCGTGCTCCTGCTGGTGCTGGTTCTGCGGCGCCTCACCCGGGGGTGGAGGCTGGAGCGGGCAAGAGGCGTCGGGGTAGCAGTGATGGGCGGGCTGGCGCTGGCCGGCGGGCTGGCCGGCCTGGGCACGGTGTCCTGGGTTCTGGGAGCCACGGCCGGGGCGGTGGGATTGGCCGCCCTGGTTCCGGTTACACGGGTCGTCACCCTGGCGTCGGTGCCGGTGATGGTGGCGGTGCCCACGGCCCTCCCGCCCCTCCGGGACGCCCTCACGGGAGCGTATCCGGGGGCGGCGGCAGGCGGGCTCGCCATGGTCCTCGTCGTCATGGCGGTGGCGGTGACCTGGGGGCTCCTCATGATGGAGGACGGCCAGGCCCCCGCCGGAGACGACGGTGAAGCTTCATTCGACACCACGGAGATGACGCGATCCCAGGGATGATCAGCAAGGCGGCCGGGCAGGCGATGGGGCTGCTCCTTGTCGGGTCCGTGATCCTCGCTTGCGAAGGGGTGGGGCTGGACCCGCCCCGGAGTGGGTCCGGCGCCGCCCAGGAGGGGGCCTCCCACTGGACCAGCCCCCTGCAGACCGTCGGCGATGAGCTATCCTATCGGCTGATCGCCACCCCGGATCCGCTGCACGAGTCGTTTGACGCCCGACAGCTCGAACTCCTGGAGAAGCTGAATCGGGCTGACGTGGACCATCTGGCCCGTATGGACACCCTGGTGCTCCCGGACCGATGGGACAAGGACCCCCTGGACTACAGCCCTCTCCCCCGGGAGGTGGCCGAGCTGGACACCGTAGCCAAGGCGCTGGTGGTCCACCAGCCCACTCAGGTCTTCGGCGCCTACGAGGACGGCCGGCTGGTCCGGTGGGGGCCGGTGAGCACGGGCCGGAGGGAGCACCCAACCCCCTCCGGGCGCTTCCACCTGAACTGGCGCTCCCAGGGCCGGCACAGCACGGTGAACCCGGAGTGGTACCTGGAGTGGTACTACAACTTCCACAACGAGCGGGGGCTCTCCTTTCACCAGTACGCGCTGCCGGGCGAACCGGCGAGCCACGCCTGCGTGCGGCTGCTGGAGAGGGATGCCCGGTGGATCTACGGTTGGGGTGAGGGCTGGGTCCTGGACGAGAGGGGCTGGGAGGTGTTGGAGAAGGGGACCCCGGTGTGGATCCTCGGCGAGTACGACTACGAAGAGTCACCCCCGTGGCTGGATCCCGGCGATCCCCACCCCCGGGTGGAGATCGAGCCGCACCAGTTGGCGGCGCCGGGAGAGTGAGCCTGCGGCTCGCAGTTCAGTCGGCGCGGCCGGCCGACTTGACCCCCAGCTCCCGCAGCGCCGCCTGGGCCGCCGCCAACCGGGCCACCGGGACCCGGTAGGGCGAGCAACTCACGTAGTCCAGCCCCAGCTGGTGGCAGAAGGCGATGGAGTCGGGGTCTCCCCCGTGCTCCCCGCAGATCCCGATCTCCAGCTCCGGCCGCGTCTCGCGGCCCAGCCGAACCGCAGTTTCCATGAGTCGTCCCACCCCGTCCTCGTCCAGGCTCAGGAACGGGTTCTCCGGAAGGATCTTCTGCTCCACGTACCGCAGGAGGAACCCGGATTCGGCGTCGTCTCGGGAGATCCCGAACACCATCTGCGTCAGGTCGTTGGTGCCGAAGGAGAAGAATCCTGCCGAGCCGGCGATCTCGTCGGCCGTGAGGGCCGCCCGCGGAACCTCGATCATGGTGCCGAACTGGTAGTCGATGGTCTGGTTGCGCTCGTCCATGACGGCCTGGGCTTCGGCTTCCAGCTCGGCCTGCTGAGCCTCCAGCTCCGAGACGTGGGAAACCAGCGGGATCATGACCTCCACGTGAACGTCCACCTCGTCGGCCAGGCAGTTGGCCGCCGCCTCGAAGATGGCCCGCACCTGCATCCGGGTCACCTCGGGAAGGAGGATTCCCAGGCGCACCCCCCGGGTCCCCAGCATGGGATTCAACTCCCGGAGCCCTTCCACCCGCTCCAGAAGGTCCTGGCGCGTCCGGATCCGCTCCAGCAGCTCGTCGATCTCGCCGAAGGTGCTGCGCTCCCGGAGGGCCAGCTTCAGGTCGGCCAGCTCCTCCAGCAGGTCATCACGGTCCGGCAGGAACTCGTGGAGGGGGGGATCCAGGAGCCGGATCACCACCGGAAGCCCGTCCATGGCCCGGAAGAGCTCCTGGAAGTCATCTCGCTGGAACGGAAGGAGCCGGCCGAGGGCTTCCTCCCGCTCGGTCCGATTCCGGGCCATGATCATCTCCCGCATGAGAGGGAGCCGATCTTCCTCGAAGAACATGTGCTCGGTGCGGCAGAGCCCGATCCCCTGGGCCCCGTACTCACGAGCGCGGGTGGCGTCCCGGCCGTAGTCGGCGTTGGCGCGCACCTCCAGCCGCCGGAACCGGTCTGCCCACTCCAGGAGGCGGCTGAGCCAGGCGTCCTGGATGTCCGGCACGACGGTAGGAAGCTCGCCCAGGTACACGTGGCCCCGGAGTCCGTCCAGCGAGATGGCCTCACCCTCGCGGACGATGTGCTCACCCAGCCGGATCTGCCGGGAATCCAGATCGATTCGCAGCTCCTCGACCCCCACCACCGCCGGCTTGCCGAACTGACGCGCCACCAGCGCCGCGTGGCTCGTCCGGCCGCCGCGGCTGGTGAGGATCCCCTGGGACGCCAGCATTCCGTGCACGTCGTCGGGCCTGGTCTCGGGGCGCACCATGATCACGTCCCGACCCTCCTCCCGTGCCCACCGCTCGGCGGTATCGGCGTCCAGGGCCACCACCCCCACCGCCGCGCCCGGGGACACGTTCAGCCCCTCCCCGATCTTCTGGGCCTCCTGACGGGCAGCCTCGTCCAGTTGCGGATGCAGGAAGAAGTCCACCTGGGACGGGTGCACCCTCAGGAGGGCCTCCTCAGGCGTCAGGAGCTCCTCGTCCACCATCTCCACGGCGATCCGCACCTCGGCCTGGGCGGTGCGCTTTCCGTCGCGGGTCTGGAGGAGCCAGAGCTCCCCGTGCTCCACCGTGAACTCCATGTCCTGCATGTCCCGGTAGTGTCGCTCCAGCGTCCCGGCGATCTCTTCCAGCTCCCGGTACGTCTCCGGCATCTCGTCGGCCAGTTCCCCGATGGGGCGTGTGGCCCGGGTGCCGGCCACCACGTCCTCTCCCTGGGCGTTGATCAGAAAGTCTCCTTCGAGGCCGGGTGCGCCGGTAGAGGGGTTTCGGGTCATGACCACGCCGGTGGCGCTGTCGGAGCCCATGTTGCCGAAGACCATGGTCTGGATGTTCACCGCCGTCCCCAGGTCGTGGGGAATGCCGGCGGCGTTCCGGTAATCCACCGCCCGCTTTCCCTCCCACGACTTGAATACGGCCTCGGTGGCCGCCCTGAGCTGTTGGTAGGGATCCTGGGGAAACCCGGATCCGGTGTAGGCGCGGACCATCTCCTTGAAGCGCTCCGTCACCTGGAGCCAGTCGTCGCCGTCCAGCCCGGCGTCGCCGTCGACCCCGGCCTTCTCCCGCTGCGCTTCGATGACCTCCTCGAACACCTCGTCTCGCATGCCCCGGACCACCGCCCCGAACATCTGGATCAGGCGTCGATACGAGTCGTACACGAAGCGCGGATCGTCGGTGAGCTCCACCATCCCCTGGGCAACCTCGTCGTTCATTCCCAGGTTCAGGATGGTGTCCATCATCCCCGGCATGGAGACTTTGGCGCCGGACCGACACGAAACCAGGAGGGGTGTGGCCGGATCGCCGAAGCCCTTCCCCGAGATCTCCTCGAGGCGAGCCATGGCCTCCCTCTCCTCCTCCCAGATCTCGGAGGGGAAGTCGTCGTCGTGCTCCAGGTACGCGATGCAGGCCTCGGTGGTCACGGTGAACCCCGGGGGAACCGGAACCCCCAACCGCGCCATCTCGGCCAGGTTCGCCCCCTTTCCGCCCAGGAGTCCCCGGGCACCTTCCCACCCCCCGGCGTACGTTTCGGCCTCCTCGATCTCCCGGAACAGATAGACCCATTTCTTTGCCATCAGGACTCCTCGTCTCCACGCTGTTGGAATGTGGCCCGGTCCCTGTGCGCCCGTGGGCCGGGGTCCTGCCTTCCTCCGAGCGGGGCTCGCCGCCGTGTCACGTCAATGGAATGCTCCGAAGGAGGCAGGTTGGTTCCACCCCTGGCGTCCAGTGGCAAAGACGAAGAGATTCGCACCAGCGTTCGTATACGAACCTGAAGCCCCGTAATCTGCACCGGTCGCCCCTTTGGAAGGAGGAGATGAATGCTCTGGATCGTCCTGATACTTCTGGTCCTGGTGGGCGCGTTCTTCGTCATGGGCTACAACCGCCTGGTGAAGCTGCGCGAACGTTACCGCAACGCCTTCGCCCAGATCGACGTGCAACTCAAACGCCGCTACGACCTCATTCCCAACCTGGTGGAAACCGCCAAGGGATACATGAAGCACGAGCGGGAGACGCTGGAGGCGGTGACCCGGGCCCGGAACGAGGCACGGCAGGCGGAGGAGAAGGCAGCCGAAGCGCCCGGCGAGCCCAAGGCCATGAAGGAGCTCATGGTCGCGGAGCAGGCCCTCACCGGCGCCATGGGACGCTTCTTCGCCCTCTCAGAGGACTATCCCGACCTGAAGGCGAACCAGAACATGCTAGCGCTGCAGGAAGAGCTCTCCACCACGGAAAACCGCATCGCCTTCGCCCGTCAGGGGTACAACGATGCCGTCATGCGCTACAACACCCTCCGGGCCACCGTGCCCACCAACATCGTGGCCAACGCCTTCAACTTCGGGCCCGCCGAGCTCTTCGAGATCGAACTGGAGGAGGAGCGGGAAGCCCCCGAGGTGTCCTTCTGAGATGGACTTCTTTCAGGCTCAGGAGGAGGCGAAGAAACGCACCGCCCTCCTGGTAGGACTCTTCACCCTCGCCGTGGCCAGCATCGTGGTGGGGGTGTACCTGGTCCTGGTACTGGGCGGCGCCATGTCGGTGGGAGTAGACGTGGGATTTGATCCCGTGCTGTTCGGGGTGGTGGCGGTGGGCACTCTTGCGCTCATCGCCGGCGGGAGCGCCACCCGGACGGCCCAGCTTCGCAAGGGAGGCTCCGCCGTGGCCCGACTCATGGGTGCCCGGGAGGTGGACCCCGCCACCCGCGATCCGGCTGAGCGAAGACTCGTGAACGTGGTGGAGGAGATGTCGGTGGCCTCGGGCGTGCCGGTTCCGGGGATCTACGTCATGGACGACGAATCCTCCATCAATGCCTTTGCCGCCGGGTACACCATCCACGACGCCGCCGTGGCGGTCACCCGGGGCACGCTTGAGAAGCTAAATCGTGAAGAGCTGCAAGGGGTTATTGCTCATGAGTTCAGCCATATTCTGAACGGCGACATGCGGCTCAACATCCGGCTCATCGGGCTCCTCTTCGGCATCCTGCTACTGGCGGTGGTGGGGCGGGGGATGCTTCGGGGCCAGATGGTGCGGCGCAGACAGAGGGGCTCCAAGGGCGTCCTCCTGGGGGTGGCCCTCATCGCCCTGGGCTACCTCGGCGTCTTTTTCGGGAAGCTCATCAAGGCGGCCGTCTCCCGCCAAAGGGAGTTTCTGGCCGACGCCGCCGCCGTCCAGTTCACCCGGAACCCCCGGGGCATCGGTGGGGCCCTCCGGAAGATCGCCGACGACGCCCACGGATCCCGGATCCAGGATCACCATGCCGAGGAGCTGAGCCACCTCTTCTTTGCCGACGGGGTTGGTGGGGCCCTGGCCCGGAGCATGGCTACGCATCCGCCCATCGAGGAGCGGATCCGGCGCGTGGACCCGGCGCTGGCCGAAGGTACCGCGGCATCAGATCCGCAACGGGACGCCGGGACCCGAAGTCCGGCGCAGGAAGGCGCCGAGTCTCTGACGTCGGCTGCCGGGAAGTCTACCGGCCAGGCCGGAATCTCGGCCCTCAGCAGCGCCGCGGCCGCGGGCCTGGCTGCGGGGGGGGCGGGGGGCCGCCCGGGCGGCCGGTCGGCCCAGGAGGTGGAGGACGGCGCCAAGGCGGTCCTGAGCTCGGTGGGGAACCCTTCGGCGGACCACGTGCGCTTCGCCGGTCGGCTCCTGGCCGAGATTCCGGATCGGGTCAAGACGGCGGCTCACGAACCCAGGGGAGCCCAGGCGGTGATCTTGGCCCTCCTGGGGGGTGACGACGAAGCCAGCGAGGCGGCCCGTATCGAGGCTGCCCGGGCATTGGACGGCCTGGTCCGGGCCGGCGACTCGAGTCATGGGCCGGGCGCTGACGACGCTTCCGCTGACGTGGGCGCGACGGTGGAGACCGAGTTGGAGGAGGTGGGCCCGCTGGTGGGCCAGGTCGCTCCGGTGGCCCGACTTCCCCTGGTGGACCTCTGTCTCTCGGCCCTTCACCGGATCTCCCCGGAGGAGGCCCGGGCGCTTCGCTCGGCAGTGGACCGGGTCATCCAGGCAGACGGCGAGATGCGACCCTTCGATTTCGCCCTGGTGCACATCCTCTGGCGACACCTTCCCACCGGACGGGAGCGGGGAGGGGCCAGGCGGACGTCCGGGCGTTCTCTGGCGCAGCTCCGGCGGGAGGTGCAGCTGGTGCTCTCGGCGTTGGCCTGGTCCGGAGACCCGGACCGGGACTCGGCTTCCGCCGCGTTCGACGCCGGCACCAGAGCGATGGAAGGGGAGCTCTCGGGCCTTTCCCTTCTGCCCAGCGAAGCGGTGGGGCTCGTCGAACTGGACCAGGCGCTGGAGCGGCTGGAGCGGACAAGCCTCGATGTGCGGCGGCGCATCCTGGAGGCCGCCGTCCAGGTCATCCTGGCCGATGAATCGGTACGGGTAGAGGAGGTGGAGCTCCTCCGGGCGGTGGCCGAAAGCCTGGAGATGCCGCTGCCGCCCCTCATCGGCACGTCCTGACGCTGGCTTGCCTTCCATGTCTTCCCCCGACGCTTCCACCGAATCTTCCCAGAGGACCCGGGTTTTCCGCATCGTCCTGGCCCTCCTGGTGGCTGCGCTCGTGGCGGCGGGCCTGCTCAAGGTTCAGTCCGAACGGGGGATGCGGGTGGCACCACCCGCCCCCAGGGCGGGAGTGGAGGTACAACCCCTTCCGCCGCTGCCTCCTTCCGAGCTCGACCTGATGCTGGTCTACCATGCCGGAGACCTCCTGGAGCAGGTGGAGACCAACGTTCCCCTGCAGTTCGGCGACGTGGAGGTGCGGCACGAACACCCCAGCATCCCGGGGCTGGGGTACGCCTTCGAGGCCGAACGAGACCGCTTCGAGGTCGGCGTGACGGCCGATACCCTTCACCTCTCGACGATCCTTCGGTACGAGGGACACGGCTGGTACGATCCCCCCTTCCTCCCCCAGGTGAGTGGAGGGTGTCCCGCCAGGGGCGTTGGCCCCGCCGCCCCGCTCCGGGGAGGGGCGCTGCCTGATCTTCGGCCCCGGGCGCGAGTTACCCTTTCCACCCCCCTCCACCTGGACTCGGACTGGGCCCTGGCCACCGAGATCGATGTGGCGGCCCTGGAGCCTCTCTCTGCCGGAGAGCGGGACCGGTGCCGGATTACCCAGTTCCAGCTCGACCTCACCGACTGGCTCATGCTCCTGGTCCGGGAGATGCTCGAGGATCTGACCTCCGAGTTGGACCGTCAGGCCGCAGAGGTGGATGTCCGCCCGGCGCTGGCGGAACCCTGGCTCCAACTGCACCGGCCCATGCCGGTGGCCGAGGGGTTCTGGCTCCGCCTGGCCCCCGAGGGAGTTCGCCGGGGCCCCCTCCGCGTCGCCACCGAAGGAGGCGGGCCGCCGACCGTACACCTGCCCCTGCAACTGCAGGTGCGTCCGCTCCTCTCCGACGCTCCGCCTTTCGCCGAACAAGTGACCGCCCTCCCGGAGTTGGAGGAAGGGCCGGTGGGCGGAGAGCGGTTCCGGATCGTGGCTGAAAGCCGCTTGAGCTACCCGCTCCTCTCGGGTCTCCTGGCCACGGAGCTGGAGGGCAGGGAGTTCTCCGAGCGAGGCCGTACGGTGCGGATCCGGGGCGCAGAGGTGCGAGGGCTGGGAGACGGCCGCCTGCTCCTGGAGCTGGACGTGGACGGCGACGTGAGAGGTCGGCTCTTTGTGGTGGGGACGCCGAGCCACGACGCCGAGGCCAACGAGATCCATCTCCCCGACCTGGAGGTTCATGTGGCCACCCGGAACCTGCTGGTGCAGATGGCGGCGTGGGCGCTGCGAACGGGCCTGGTGGACGACCTCCAGGCCCGGGCGCGCTGGCCCCTCGCGGATGTCCTGAGCCAGGCTGCGGTGGCGGTGGGGACGGCGTTGGACCGTCAGCTCGGACCGGACACATGGCTCTCCGGGCAGGTTACGGGGCTGGAGGTGAACGCCCTTCAGGCCGCCCGTGACGCCCTGGTGGTCCGAGTCGAGGTGGAGGGCTCCGCCCGTCTGGAGTTGGGCGACTTCTGAAAGACCGTCGAAGACGGAGAGCACCGGCGGACGAAGCTTTTGCTGTGTCTACGGGTTGCCGCCTACGATGGGGCTCCCTGGCACTCCCAACGGTGGCGCCCTGTACTTCTCGGACAGCCTTCTAGACATTTCTGCCGCCGGATTGCCCGGGTCCATCACAACTCTCGACGTCACCGACCCACCGGGCGGTGGTCAAACAACGAATCCATGACAGCTCACGCATGAAAGCACGTACACAGCAGGCGGGCGCCGCGACGGTGGTCCTGGTGGTCCTGGTTGCCGATCTCGTGACGAAGGCCTGGGCCCTCCGGGCCCTGGCTGACGGTCGCCAACTGGAGCTGCTGGGTGGGCTGGTGCCCCTGACCCTGGCCTTCAACACCGGCGCTGCCTTCGGGCTGACCATCGGCGACGATCCCCGGTGGATCTTCATTCCCGTTACGCTGCTGGCGGTGGCGTTCCTGGTGATGCTCCTGGTGCAGGCCAGGCCAGGCGACGAGCTGAGGAGCCTGGCGTCGGGCCTGGTCCTGGCGGGCGCCCTGGGCAACCTGTACGATCGGGTGCGTTGGGACCGGGGCGTGGTGGACTTTATCGGGCCGATCGACCTGGGGTTCATGCTCTGGCCCATCTTCAACGTGGCCGACATGGCCATCACCGTGGGCGCGATTCTCCTGGCCATCGCCTTCTGGCGGGAAGAGGACGGCAGGGACCGGACGCCGGAGGGCGCCGAGGACCCGGCGCAACCGGTTCGATCTTCCGGCGCCGCCGGCGACTCCTGAGCACGAATCACGTCGTGATCCCGGTCCCGGTCGGCCGGCGCCGAGCCTGAGTCCTCCAACCTTCAGCCTCCATGATCCAGGAAGCCGCCGACACCCCCGAAGTCTTCTCCCTTGGTGACCTGATCCAGTTGCCCGAGAGTCTCGCCTTCCTGCAATGGGAGTTTCTGGGTGCTTCACTCCTGAACTGGGGCGTGGCCGGGCTGGTTCTCCTGTTGGTGCACCCGCTGATCCGGATCGCCATCCGGGTCGTGGCCGGTCGGCTCGAGGCGCTCAGTCGCCGCAGACCAGGACGAGCCGACGAGATCGCCGCCCAGCTCCTGCGGAAGACCCGGGGGTTCGTGGTTCTGGCGGTGGCCCTCTGGGTGGCCTCCCTGACGCTGGGGCCGGCGTGGGCTTCCCGGATGGGCATTCTGGCCAAGTTGGCAGTGCTGGTACAGCTGGGACTCTGGGCCGCCGACGTGGTCTCGTGGCTTCTGAACCGCTACCGCGATCGGCAGATCGAGGACGATCCGGGCGCCGCCACCGCCATCGGGGCCATGGGCTTCCTGGCGCGGCTGGTGGTATGGTCCGTCATCGTCCTCACGGCCCTGTCGGTGCTGGACTTCGAGATCGGACCGGCGCTGGCGGGACTGGGGGTTGGCGGCATCGCCGTGGCCCTGGCCGTCCAGAACATCCTGGGCGACCTCTTCGCCTCGCTGTCCATCATCTTTGACCGACCCTTCGTCATCGGCGACTTCATCATCGTCGGCGACCACATGGGAACTGTGGAGCACGTGGGCCTCAAGACCACCCGGGTCCGGTCCCTCTCCGGCGAGCAGCTGGTCTTCAGCAACTCCGACCTCCTCTCCTCGCGGGTGCGAAACTTCAAGCGCATGGACGAGCGACGGATCCTCTTCACCTTCGGGGTGCAGTACGACACCGGCTACGAAAAGCTGAAGGAGGTCCCCGGGATCGTGGAGGAGGTCATCGAGGCGGCGGACAACTGCCGGTTCGACCGTGCCCACTTCGCCGAATTCGGTGACTCGTCCCTGGAGTTCGAAGTGGTCTACTTCATGACCGTGCCCGACTTTGCCGCCTTCCGGGACACTCAGCAACAGATCAACCTGGAGCTCTACCGGCGGATCGAGGCGCTGGGAGCCAGCTTCGCCTTCCCCACCCGGACCGTTCACCTGCACGCGGACAGCGCCGACGCCGAGATCCGCACCTCTGCGGCTCCGAAGGGGGCCTGACCCAGCCCGTCGTGGGCGTGAGCTGGCCCGTTCGCCGGTTCGAAGCTGAAGCGCGACGGCGCCGAAGCGGAGGCTCAGTCCAGGATCGCCAGGAGCTCGTCGAGCGTCGGAGGCTCGGTGTCCGTCCGGAGGCGCTTGCGGATTCGATGGGCACGGCCCGGGCGGTTCCAGACCAGCGCTCCCGTGGTTCGGCCCTGGTGCCGGAAAACGGCCAGTCCGCGACCCTCGGGCGCGTCGGGGGCCGTGACTTCCACCTGGTGATCCGGCGACGGAAGTCCCAGGAGCTCCAGCGTCAAAGGGCCGATGCCCGAGTAGACGTAGGGAAGGGGATCGTAGTCCACCTCCGCACCGGCCATGGCCCGCCCGGCCGTCATGCCGGATGCGTTGGCGTGCTCCTCGTGCTCCACGCGGTGACGGCCCCCTACGAAGGAGATGGGAAAGGAGGCCACGTCTCCGGCGGCGAAGATCCGGGGATCGATGGTTCTGAGCGTACGGTCCACCACGATTCCGTCTGCCACCTCCAGTCCCGCCTCTCCGGCCAACTCCACCCGGGGCTCCACGCCCAGGCCGGCCACCACCGTGCGGAAGTTCCCATCCACCCCCGCCGGTGACGAAGCCGTTTCGTCGTTCCCGGCAGACGGCCTGGACTGCGCGGTGCCGCCGGCCCGTTCCCACTGGAGCGAGAGGTTGTCGGGCTCACCGGTGACCTCGGTCACCAGCCGGCCGGGATGGAGCCTCACTCCCGCGTCACGAAGGTGTCGGGCCAGGAGCTCTCCGAAGGGAGCGGGCAGCGATCTCTCCAAAGGGAGAGATTCGGGATAGGTGAGGTGGATCTCCAGGTCGGCGTCGTCCGAGTGTGAGGCCTGGGCCAGGGTCCCCGCCAGCTCACAGCCGATGAAGCCGCCGCCCACGAGAGCCAGGCGCCCACCGGCGCGGAGCCGGGTGCGCAGGGCCCGAAAGTCGTCCAGGGTGCGGTAGTGGATCACCTGGTCGGCCGCCGATCCCTCGAGCAGCCGTGGCCGGGCGCCGGTGGCCAGCAGGAGGCGTCGGTATTTCAGCGCGTCGCCGTCGCCGGTGGCCACCCGCCGACGCTCCCGGTCCAGGGACACCGCCCGGCACCCGGTTCGGACCCGGGCGCCCACGTCTTCGGTTCCCCGCCAGATCCGCTCCTCGTCGTCACCGGTCCAGAGCCCCTTGGAGAGGGGGGGACGGTCGTAGGGAGGGTGCGACTCTGCACTGAGAAGCAGGATGGTGCCCTTCGGGTCCTCGCTCCGGATCCCCCGAACCGCCGCGTCGGCGGTCATTCCTCCTCCCACGATGAGGTAGTCCGGCGATTCAGCCCGGCTCACTGCGTCCTCCATCGGGTTCTCCCTCCGGGATCCCGGCCGTTGCCGGTGGAACCCGCCGCACGTCATCACTTCGGCGCAGGGCTTCGGGAGAGAAGAAGCGCAGGTATTCCACCCGGCGCCCTCGCATCTTGGCCACCCGAAAGCGGCCGCCCTCTACCTCCACCTCGTCGCCCACCAGAGGGACTCGGTTCAGGGCCCCGAAGACGTAGCCCCCGATGGTATCGTGCTGGCCGTCCGGAAGGTCGAGGCCCAGGCGGTCATTCACCTCGCGCACCGAGACGCCTCCCCAGATCCGGACGATCCCCCCGCCAACGTCGTGGAAGTCCACCGGTTCATCGGCTTCGTGCTCGTCCTGGATCTCGCCCACGATCTCTTCCAGGAGGTCTTCCAGGGTGGCCAGACCCGCGGTCCCGCCAAACTCGTCCACCACGATGACCATCTTGCTCCGCTGCAGCCGCATTTCAATGAGGAGGTCCTGTACGGCCTTGCCTGCCGGCGCGTAGTAGACCGGTCGGAGGATCCCCCTGATGGCGGCCACGCCCTCCCGGTCGGCCTGCCAGAGATCCCGGGCCAGGAGGATCCCGGTGATCCGGTCCAGATTGCCGTCGTAAACGGGGAGCCGAAGGTGCCCTTCGTCCAACATCAGCGCCTTGGCCTCCTCCACGGTGGCCTGCACGGGAACGGCCACGATGTCGGTCCGAGGCGTCATGACCTCGCTCACCGTCACGTTGTCCAGGTTCATGACGTTTGTGACCACCCGCCATTCCTCCTCGGCCAACGTTCCCTCGCGCCGCCCCATCTCGGCCAGAACCTCGAGCTCGGCCCGGCTCACGGTGGACTGATCGGCCCGGTCCCGGGCGATGATCTTGGAAAAGACCCCCAGGGGGATGAGGACGGGCTTCATGACCCAGATCAGAATCTGGAGGACGTAGGCCGTGGCCGGCGCCAGCTCCTTCCAGTAGGTGGCGCCCAGCGTCTTGGGAAGGATCTCCGAGAAGAGGAGGATGGCCAGGGTTAGGCCCGCAGAGAAGAGGGCCATCCATTCCTGACCGAAGACCTGCAGGGCCAGGCCCCCTCCCATGGCCGCGCCCACGGTGTGGGCGATGGTGTTCAGGGTCAGGATCGCCGAAATCGGCTCGTCGATCCGCCGCTGCATCCGCTGAAGGAAGACCCCAGACCGCCGACCCTGCTCCCGGAGCACCTCCACGAAGGAGTAGCTTATGGAGAGGAGGACCGCTTCCAGGATCGAGCAGAGGAACGAGACGCCGAGCGATATCCCCAGAACCCACGCAAGCGTCGTCATGTCTCCGGATTATCGGAAAGGACCACGGGGGGCACAAGGGACCCGGGAGTTTCAGGAGACGAGGCGAGCCTCCAACTCGATGTCGATGGCTCCCAGGGCCTGCGACACCGGGCAACCCTCCTTCGCTCCTTGAGCCTGCTCCTGGAAGGCCCCCTCGTCGATGCCGGGCACTCGGGCCTCGCAGCTCAACCGGATCCGCGAGATGGCGAATCCACCCTCCACCTCGTCCAGGTGAACGCTGGCACGCGTCCGGACGAACTCCGGTGTGTGTCCGGCGCCGGCCAGCCCATTGGCCAGGGCCATGGAAAAGCAGCCGGCGTGCGCGGCGCCGATGAGCTCCTCCGGGTTCGTGGCACCTCCCTCCTGGAACCGGGACCTGAAGGAGTAGGCCGCCCCGTCCAGTGCCCCGCTCTCGCTGGAGACGAGGCCCGAACCTCCCTTCAGGTCTCCCTTCCATTCGGCGTCTGCAGTTCTGACCGGCATCGTTGCTCCTTTCGCAAAGGTGAGTTGTTTGCCACACTAATCCACTCGGACCGGATCGGCGCCAGGTGCAAGGTACTTCAGGACAGCACGGTTTCCGGTGGCGCCTGTTGCGGTTCCGGTCGTCCTCCGACTACCCGGTCCCTGAGCGGGCGATCCGTGGCCAGGCCCTCAGCGCAAACGCCCCGGTCCCGATCCATACCACCGGAAGCCGAGGACCAGATACAGCGAAGCGTCCTCCCCCCTTGGCCAAGGAGTTGCACAAAGGGTGACCGACCGAACCCAGACCTCCGGACCTCCGGAGCCGCTGAGAAAGGACGAACGGCTCCCACCTGAAACCTTCCAGCTCCCAGTGGAGAAGATGCGGGGCGGATACTATTCGGATAAGTACTTCGTCCGCGCCAGGGAGGTGCTGCTGGCCGACGGCCGCAGCCCCGATGTCACCATGCAGGTCTTCCAGAAGAAGGATGCCTGCGTGGCGGGCACGGACGAGGCGATCGCCATCCTCAAGACGTGCCTCACCGAAGGCTTCGACTGGAGCGACCTGGAGGTGCGAAGCCTCTGGGACGGCGACAGGGCCACTCCGTGGGAAACGGTGATGGAGATCACCGGACCCTACGCCGCCTTCGCGCACCTGGAGACCCTCTACGTGGGCGTGCTGGGGCGGCGTACACGGATCGCCACCCGGACCCGTGAGGTGGTGGAGGCGGCCTGGCCCAAGCCCATCATGTTCTTCCCGGCTCGACACGACCACTGGATGGTTCAGACCGGTGACGGGTGGGCTGCCCATATTGCCGGCGCCATCGGTGTGTCCACCGACGCCCAGGCCTCGTGGTGGGGATCGGAAGGAGTAGGCACCGTCCCCCACGCCCTCATTGCCGCCTACGGAGGTGACACGGTGGCCGCCACTGAGGCCTTCGCCCGGCACATGCCGGACGAGGTGAAGGTGATCTCGCTGGTGGATTTCGACAACGACAACGTGGGGACGTCGCTCAAGGTGGCCCGCGCCCTGGGAGAGCGGCTCTACGGGGTTCGCCTCGACACCTCGGAGAAGATGGTGGACCGAGCCCTTTTCGATGAGATGGGGGACTTCGATCCCCGGGGCGTGAACCCCAGGCTGGTGGAGAAGGTTCGCAGCGCCCTCGACCGGGAGGGCTTCCGCGATGTCCAAATCATCTGTTCAGGAGGGTTCGACGCCGATAAGATCAGCCGGTTCGAGTCCATGGGCGTTCCGGTGGACTCCTACGGCGTCGGCTCCGCGCTGGTCCGTGGCTCCTACGACTTTACCGCTGACGTGGTGCTGCTGGAGGGAGAACCGTGCGCCAAGGCGGGTCGCTGGCAGCGGCCGAGCCCCAGGTTGGAGCGCGTGGCCTGATCGGTGGAAGGCTTCGCGCTCAGCTCGGTAAGGGGGGCGGCCCGACTGGGAGAAGGGCCGCGACCACCCTCCCCGGGGTGGCGAGCCACGCATGCGTGCAGGTAGGTTTGAGGAGTCGAACCGAAGGACCACCCACGCCAGGATGAGTTCATGAGCAGAACCGGTCTGTCGATACCCCGATGGGGACTTCTTCCGCGTGCCGCGCTGGCGCTCCTGCTCCTGTGTGGGCTGTGGGCCTGCGCGGGAGGACAACAATACGCCGCGACCAGCGGCGCGGAAGGAGCCGCACGGGGAAGCGCCACGGACGAACGCCCGGCCACGAATGCGGAGCCCCAGGCCGACTACTGGATCTACGTGGGCGCCGAGTCGGCCGACAAGCTACACCGGGTGCGGTTCGGACCCGACGGAATCGAGGTGGAACGGACAACCCACATCGGTCGTCTCCCCACCGAGGTGGAGGGTCCCCATGGGGTGGTGATCTCGCCGGACCGGAGATACCTCTACATGACCACCGGACACGGCGTGCCGGACGGACACTTCTGGAAGTTCGAGGTCGGCCCCGACTCCCTGGTGGCCGAACCCATCCTCCTGGATCGGTTTCCGGCCACCCTGGATGTGACTCCCGACGGACTCTACGCCTTCGTGGTGAACTTCAACCTCCACGGGGCCATGGTCCCCTCCACCATGTCGGTGGTCTACACCCCCGACGTGGTGGAGGTGGACCAGATCGAGCTCTGCACCATGCCCCACGGCGTTCGCACCCACCGCAGCGGATCGTTCGTCTATTCGGTGTGCATGATGGACGATCAGCTGGTGGAGGTGGATACCCGAAGCTTCCAGGTCTCGCGGCGCTTCTCGGTGGACCTGGAGGGACCCGGACCCATCGCGGAGGCGGTGGCCGGGGACCACCACAACCACCACGATGCACCCCACCATGTGACCTGCTCCCCCACCTGGGCCCTCCCCTCGCCGGACGGATCGGACATCTTCGTGGCCTGCAACGCCGGTGACGAGATCCTACAGGTGGATCACGAGTCGTGGGAGCTCACCCGTCGCTTCGAGACCGGTCGAGGACCCTACAACCTGGAGATCACCTCCGACGGCCGGCTCCTCATCGCCACCCTCAAGCAGGGTGACGCGGTGGAGTTCTTTGATCTTGAGACCGGTGAGAGCCTGGCTCGGGTTCCCACTTCGACCCGAGTAGTGCACGGTGTCACCCTTTCGCCCGACGACCGCTTCGCCTTCGTGAGCGTGGAAGGCATCGGGGCCGAACCGGGGAAGGTGGACGTGTTCGACCTGACCACATTCGAATTGGTGGCCTCGGCCGAAGTCGGCCAACAGGCGGCGGGGATCGACTTCTACCGGATGCAGCCTCGATGAGGCGGCAGCCCGGACCCCGTTTGCCCTCTCAGGCGTCCCTGGAGGCACCGGCCCGGGAGTGGGACCTCTGAGGAGCGAGAGGCGCAGATCGGCCCACGTCCCGGACGCCTGGGAGCCGCCCACCTCCTCTGCGGGGCGATCCAGGGACGAACTGGAGCTCGTCCTGGATCGTCGGGCGAATCGGTTGATACCGTCGATTCTGCTGGGCCTGGCACTGGTGGCGGCCGTCCTGGCGCTGGCTCGCGCGGTACTGCCCGGACAGCCGGAGGAATCGACCCTCCTTCTGGTGAAGGTAGGCGCAAGCCTCCTTTTCCTCCTCTTGCGTCTTGTGGTGGAGCGGTGGCCGGTGCCGGTGGGGCGGGCACACCTGGCCATGACCATGGTGGGCGCCGTTGCGCTCTTCGTGCTCATCTATCAGCTGCAGGTCACGGGTGAGCCCAGGGAGACCACCTTCCTCCTCCTCCTGATCCTGGGGGCGGGGCTCTGCTACCTGGACGCCGCCTGGTTCGCCGTTCTGGCCGCTCTCACGCTGGGCGGGTGGCTTCTGGCCGCCGGCGGCGCGGTGGGCGAACCGGAGTGGGCCTACTTCGGAATGGCCCTGGTGGTGGCGACGGGATTGGCGGTGGTCGTCCTCTCGGTACGGATCCGAGGGATGGCGCGCCTGGAGAGCTTCCGCCGGCAGGAACGGGTGCGTCAGCTCGAGCTGGAGACGGCGCTGGAGCAGACGGAGCAGGCCCGGCAGGGCGAGGAGGCCGCCCGGAAAGCCCTGGAGGAGGCTCTGGTGCAGGTGAAGGAGAGCGAGGAGCGATTTCGGCGACTGGCCGACGCCTCCTTCGAAGGGGTGGTGATCTTCCGGGAGGGCCGCATTGTAGATGCCAACGCCCGAGCGGCCGAGCTCTTCAGCGTGGCGGTTCCGCAGCTCATTGGCGATCCGGTGCTGAACCTGGTGGCCCGGCCTCAGCGTGAGGAGGCCGAGCGCTTTCTCGCGCAGGTGGGGCGGGGCGGGAGCGTCGAGCCGCATGAACTGGAGGGACGCCGCTCCGACGGCACCCGCTTTCCCATGGAGGTCTCGGTGGTGGATTCCTTCATTGAGGGAAGGGAGGCGCGGGTTCTGATCATTCGGGATGTCACGAATCAGAAGCGGGTGGAGGGAATCCTTCGCCGCGCCCTGGAGGAGGCCGAAGCCAGCTCCCGGGCCAAGAGCACCTTCCTCGCGAACATGAGCCATGAGCTCCGGACCCCCCTCAATTCGGTGATCGGTTTCGCCAACATCCTCCGAAAGAAGCAAGAAGACCGGGTTCCGCCGCGGGAGCTGGACTACCTGCAGCGGATCATGGCCAATGGGGAACACCTCCTCGCGCTCATCGAGGACATCCTGGACCTCTCGAAGATCGATGCCCGGCGGATGGAGCTTCAGTTGGAACCGGTGGAGCTGGACGAAGTGGTGGGTGAGGTGGTGCAGACTCTGGAGTTCCAGGCCCGAAAGAAGGGGCTGAGCCTCGGCTCGGCGATCCCCGATCAAGTCGAGCCCATCCGTGCCGACCGGCGTCGCCTCAAGCAGGTGGTTTTGAATCTGGCCGGGAACGCGGTCAAGTTCACGCACCAGGGTCGGGTCGACATCCGGATCGAGGCGGAGCCGGACGGAACGCCGACTCGCATCGAGGTCGAGGATACCGGCATCGGGATTCCTCCGGACCGCCTGGACGACGTCTTCCAGCCCTTCGAACAGGCCGACAGCTCCCAGACGCGATCGTTCGGAGGCACCGGGCTCGGGCTGGCCATCTCGCGTTCGCTCTGCGAACTCATGGGCTTCGACCTTCGGGCAGAAAGCCGGGTGGGGGAGGGTTCGCTCTTCTACATAGACCTGCAGGCCGTGCCGTCGGCCTCGCGGATTGTCCGGGAGGAGACGGGAGCTTCCCTTACCGGGGGCTCCGCCGTCCGGGGCACTCGCTCGCCCCGTGATGCCGGTCCCGCTTCGGGAGATAGTTAGAAGTCTGTTGAAGAAGGGCAGGGGCGCCCGCTTGCGTTCGGCCCAAGCATTGTAGAGACTTTCTCGGTTGCCTTCCCCCTGTTCCCGAACGGTGCGAGCTGAGGGGCGGTGGGTTCGTCGGTCCCCGGACAACTCTTTGCGCACGTGGCCTTCTCAAAGACTGCTTCCGTCAACTCAGGCGTCGTTCGCCGGCCGCTGGCCGCGGTGGGACGAACGGCCCGGACCACCGCGGAGCATGCCGGCGAGATGGCCCTTCTCCTGACGGCCTCCGTCAAGTCAGTGGCGCGCCTTCAGGTGTCTCTGCGGTCGGTCCTGCAGCAGATCTACGTCATGGGGGTCCAGAGCATCCCCATCGTGGTGGTGACGGCGGTACTGGCAGGAATCGTCACCAGCCAACAGGGGGGATACCAGTTCCAGGGCGCCGTGCCCCTCTACATTCTGGGGAGCATCGTGGTGGCGTCGGTGGTGCTGGAGCTGGGTCCGGTACTCACGGCCATCGTGCTGGTGGGAAGGGTCGGCGCCCGGATCACCGCTGAGCTGGGCACCATGAAGGTCTCGGAGCAGATCGACGCCTTTCACGCGCTCGGACGCGACCCCATCGCGATCCTGGCCACCCCACGGATCATCGCGGGGGTCATTGTCGTGCCCGTTCTGGTGGGGATCGCCAACCTGGTGGGCGTCCTTGCGGGGATGGTGGCGGCGCAGATGACGCTGGGACTCGGCTACGAGTCGTTCCTCTACGGAGCCCGCCTCTTCTGGCACAATTGGGACCTGTTCTACTCGTTGACCAAGGCGGTTACCTTCGGCCTGGCCATCCCGGTGATCTCCATCCACATGGGCCTTCGGACCCGTGGGGGAGCCGCCGGGGTGGGGCGGACGACCACGGCGTCGGTCATGTTCATGACCCTCACCATCCTGATTCTGGATGCCCTCTTCCCCCCACTCCTCCTCCAGTGATCATCCGATACCGCAACCTCTGGAAAGCCTTCGACCATCCCATCCTGACCGGGGTGGATTTCGGTGTGAACGAAGGCGAGATGTTCGGTGTATTCGGGCCGTCCGGCACGGGCAAGAGCGTTCTGCTGAAGACCACCATCGGGCTCATCGACCTGGACCGGGGCGACGTGGAGGTGGATGGAGAGTCGGTGTACCGGGGGGGACGCAAGGTGCTGCAACGGATTCGCTACAAGGTGGGGTATGTCTTCCAGAATTCGGCCCTCTTCGACTCCCTGGACGTGTACGAAAACGTGGAGATGGGGCTCGCGGAGGGCGAGTTGAGGGACATGACCCGCCATGAGACCTCCCGCCGGATCTGGGAGGCCCTGGAAAAGGTGAATCTGGATCCCCACGAGGTCCTGACCAAGACGCCGGCGGAGCTGTCCGGGGGGATGCGAAAGCGGGTGGGGATCGCCCGCGCTATCGTGGGACGCCCCCGGATCCTCCTGTGGGACGAACCCACCACCGGGCTGGACCCGGTGAACACCGCCGCCGTGGAGCGTCTCATCATGCGTCTCTCCGAGGAGCTCCGGGTGACCTCGGTCATCGTGACCCATGACATTCAGGGAGGACTCGAGATGTGCGATCGGGTGACCATGCTGCATGGGGGGAAGCTCCAGTTCGTGGGCGATCCGCATGCGTTTCGCTCCAGCGACAATCCCATCGTCCGGGCCTTCGTGAACCGGGCCGCCGCCATGGCGGCCCTCGATGAGATCGAGGTGCAATGAATTCAGAGCGTGACGAAGGAGGCCGTCAGAGCAGCCGGCGTTCAACCGGTCCCAGCCGGGAGGAACTGGAAGAGGCGACGCCCTCGATGGTCGGAGGGCGGGAGGTGCGGATCGGGATCTTCGTCCTGGTGGGCGCCCTGGCCACCCTGATCCTCCTCTTTCTCCTGACCGATCCGGCCACCTTCAGAGGCCGGTACATGGTGGTCACCGAGATGCCCGACGCCGGAGGAGTCCGCAGTGGCGATCCGGTTCAGATGCGAGGGGTGAACATTGGTCGTGTCCGCAGCTTCGAGATGCGCCCACCCGGCGTGGCGGTGGTCCTGGAGATTGACGGCCAGTGGGACATTCCGGCCGACTCCAGGGTGCGCCTGGCCGGCGTTGGACTCCTGGGTGGACGAACGGTGGAGATCATCCCGGGCGAGGCGGAAGAAGCGCTACCGGCCGGCGGGGTGTTGCCCGGAGAGGCCGCCGACGGGCTCATGGAGTTGGCCGATGCGCTGGGGGATGATGCCGTGGCCATTGCCGAGGGTCTCCGGCGGCTGCTCTCCGATACCACGGTCCAGCACCTGCAGTCCTCGGCGTCGGAACTGGACGCCTTCCTGGCGCTGGCCACCGCGGTGGCCGAGGAACAACGGGGAGAGCTGCTGGAGCTCTCAACCTCGCTCTCGTCGGCGGCCGGTCGGGTGGATGACGCCCTGGCCCAGGGCGACCTGGAACGAGCACTGGCCCGGACCGATTCCACCCTGGCGGTCTTTCAGGAGGCCGGAGCCCGGTTCGACGACGCCGGCGCCAATCTCAGCCGGGCCACCCGCTCTCTGGAGGAGATCCTGCACCGGGTTGAGGTGGGGGAGGGGACGCTGGGCCAACTCTCCACCGACGACGAGCTCTACGACAACCTGAACCGGGCAGCCGAGGCGATCCTCTTGTTGGCCGAGGACGTCCGGGAGAATCCGTCCCGGTATATTCGCCTTCGGATCTTTTGAAAGGCCGGTTGGAGAAGGGGGGCGCAGGGGTCACGCGCCGGCCCCTCCCCCGGCTCCGAGGCCCTCGCCTACCAGCCCGGCGCGAGCTGGAATCCCCAGTGGCTTCCCTTCTGGGGGCGCTGCCAGGGCCGCGCGTAATACAGCTCGAAAATCATCATCCCCATGAGGTTGAACCGGGCGCCCACCCCGGTGCTGAAGACGGGAATACGGTCCGGTGAGGTGGTGCTCCACGTGAGATTCGGCTCGTTCTCCGAATCCCAGGCGATGCCGGCATCGGCGAACGCCACCAGTTCGGTGGGGAGGAAGCCGATATCCAGAACCCCGAGCTGATCGGTCCCCAGGAAGGGGACCCGGATTTCGGCGTTGGCCACCCCGATCCGGTGTCCTTCCAGTCGCTGGAGCTGCGGGCAGGGCCCGAGATCCGCCGAGGGCGTGCATTCACGGCTGGGCTCGAAGGAGAACTGCGAGTATCCGCGGATGTTCGTCTCCCACCCCAGGAAGTAGGGCTGGAGGATACTCTCCTTGACGTCGGAGCCGTAGCGACCCCGGTGCATCCCACGGAATGCCAACGTGAGGTTCCGGTGGGGATTCACGTAGCGGCGATAGTCCAGGATCAGCGTCTGGAAGTTGATGCTCCCGACGGTATTCTGGATCTGAGCCCGGTAGCGTGAGCCCCGCATGGGAGAGGTGAACCCGAAGAAGGAGTTGTCTCCCACCAGCGCCATGGAGGTCTGAAAGAGATTCACGGGATCCGGCACACCCTCCTCGATGCTGCGGACCCGGCTCTGCTGACAACGCCCGAAGGGATCACAGATGATCGTCTGCTCCTCCAGGTCGAAGCTGATCCGATTGACTCCGCCCGTGAAGTCGATACGGCGGGTGCTGGACAGGGGATAGCTGGCCAGACCCAGTGCCGACGAGTCGAAGATCCGGAAGAGCTGCTGTGTGTACTGGATGCTCCCGTCGGGCAGGCGGGCGGGGAAGGTCCGGGGAATAAGGAAGGGGATACGGGCGGCTGAAGCCCCCCAGTTCCATCTGCTCTCGAGGTTCTGGTACACCACCTGGCCACCGATGTCCTTGACCGTCCCCTGCGCCTGCACGGCCACCCCCAGGTGCCGGTTGCCCAGCATGTCCGAGAAGTAGGCTGCAGCGGACCCACCTACGAAGGTGCCGAACGGGCCGGTTCCCACTCCCACCGCTGGTTGTCCCACCCAGTCCAGGCTGAGTCCCGAATCGTACTCCCGGGAATCGTCGGCCCCGTAACTGCCGGGGGCGGCCAGTGCGGTCTGGTGGTCGGCCAGGTAGGCGGCCACTCGGGAAGGCACGGTGAACTCACCCGGCGGCACCAGCCGACCGGCGGGATCCAGCGCTTCGGCCACCCGGCGCGTCGCATCGACCTGCTGTGAGTCCATGCTGTAGACGTGATACTCGAACTCGTCGAAGACGGAGAAGACCACGGTCCCCGTCTCCCGGGCCACGCTCATTGCCGGGGCGTCACCGGTAATCCCACTGACACCGGTAGCGATACGGGTCACCTGCTGGATCTCCCTGGAATCCAGCTCCAGGCGGAAGATGTCGCTGAAGCCGTCAGCGTCGGAGATGAAGTAGAGGCCGTTGCCGTCCGGGGTGAACTGGGGATTGATGTGCTTGGCGTTCCCGAAGAGCTCCAGGACCTCCATCTCCTCACCCTCCAGATCGTACAGCACGATCTGCATTTCGGAGTAGGTGAGGTTGTCAAAGTCGGTCGCGGACCCCCGGTCCGACACGAAGGCGATGGTCTGCCCGTCGGGTGAGAAAACCGGCTGGTAGACGGCGTGCCGATCGCGGGTGAGCCGGGTCACTTCGTTGCTTTCCACCTCAACCACGAAGAGGTCGGTGAGCCCACCCACCTGTCCGGAGAAGGTCATGTGGCGGCCGTCCGGCGACCAGTTCGGCCCGCTCACCTCGCCGATCTCCTCCTGCAGTGGAATCCGCTGCTGGGTCCGCCCGCGCTCAGAGTCAACCACGACGATCTCGTTGCGTCCTCCCGCGAATACGACGAAGGCGATGAATTCGCCGTCCGGCGACCAGGCCCCGGAGGAGTCGATAAACCGCAGCGCATCCCAGTGCGGATCGGAGCTTGCGCTGGTGAGCCTTCGGATCACCTCGCCGGTGCGCGCATCGGCCAGGAAAAGGTCAAAAGAGAAGAGGTCCTTTTCGGACATGAATACGACTCGACTGCCGTCGGGACTGATGGAGGGCGCCACGTTCTGGCGCCCCGCCCCGGTTTCGGGCGAAAGTAGCAGAGTCCCGACTTCGGCTGGGGGTGTGCGCCCCTCCATGAGGGGACCGTAGTGCTCCTCGGCAGACCGGCGCCACTGGGCCGACAGGGAGTCGGAGGTGATGCCCAGGACCTGCTCCAGGGCGGGCTCCCAGCCGGTCCGGAGGGCGGTCCGGAAGACCCGGACCACGGCTTCGTCTCCGTACGTGCCGCCCACGTAGGTCCAGAAGGCCTGCCCGAACCGGTAGGGAAAGTACCGGCGCTCACGGGTCAGGGCCCGGAGGGTGGGGAAGTCGTCCCGAAGAAGGGCGTCCCGAAGCCACATCCCGGTGTGGGCGTCTTGCTGTCCCACCGACAGGTACTCGGCCATTCCCTCGATCATCCAGAGGGGGATCCGGCTCAGCGCCTGAATGCCACCCCCGCGCCGGGACTGGGCCAGATCATACTGGAAGGCGTGCACCAGCTCGTGGCCAAGCACGTGGTCGGTTGATGCGTAGGAACCGGCCAGGGGCATGATGATCCGGTTCTTCAGCGACTCGGCCACACCCCCGGTGCCTTCCCCGATCATTCCGCTGATGACGTTGGTCTGCTGGAAGTCAGGGTGATCCGCGTAGAAGATCAGGGGCTTGCGCTCGGTGAACTCGTGCTGAAAAAGCCGGGCCAGTCGCTCATACCACCTCTCCGCCATCCGGGTGACGTCCTGGATGGCCTCTTCCTTTTCGGGGTAGTAGTGGATGTCGAAGTGAGGGGACTCCAGGACGCGGAACTGGAACTCGTCGTACTGGACCTTGTTACGTCCAAAGTACTGGGCTTCAACCGGCACGGGCAGGCAGAAGGCCAGGATGATGAGGGCCGCGACCCATCCCACGACACGGGAGGGATACAGCGAGGCGCCATTTCGGCTGCTTGGCATGGAAAGTCCTCTGGCGGTCGTAGGATCGTTCTGTACCACCGGAACTCTCCTGGGTCCTTCCGGCGGCGGAGGCGGGGGTCCGCTTTCGGTCCTACACATGGGTCCCCGACGGGGTCCGTGAGGGTCTAGAAGGCCGTTGAAGAAGGGCAGGGACCACCGGGACGGGGTCTTGCGGTGTCAGGGTAGGAGGAGTGTCGAAAGCGATGCCCCAGTGCATCGGTGAGACGCTCCG
>SLNQ01000260.1 GCA_007132965.1 Gemmatimonadota bacterium
GAGGCGAGCCATCAGAGCACAACCACGGCCACCATCGAGAACGCGCCACCCGTCGTGGGGGAGATCGAGGACCTGCCGGCGGACCCCATCCAGGTGAACTCCGCTGTGACCCTCAGCGCCGACTTCACTGATCCCGGTATCTTGGACACGCACACCGCACAGATCGATTGGGGCGATGGGACGACGAGCGCCGGCACCGTGGCTCAGGGAAGTGGATCCGGCACCGTCACCGGTGGACACACCTATGGGGCCGCCGGGGTTTACACCGTGACGGTTACGGTGACCGACAACGACGGCGACTCGGGCTCCCGCTCCCACGAGTACGTCGTGGTCTACGACCCGGACGGCGGATTCGTCACCGGAGGTGGGTGGATCCACTCACCCGAAGGGGCGCTGGTGACCGATCCGTCCGCCTCGGGCAGAGCCAATTTCGGGTTCGTCTCCCGGTACCAGAGGGGGAGTACCGTGCCCACCGGCAATACTCAGTTCCAGTTCCGCGGCGGGAACCTGAACTTCCAGAGCACGAGCTACGACTGGCTCGTCATCTCCGGTGAGCACAGGGCCCAGTATCGGGGTGAGGGCCGGCTCCAGCACGACCCCAACGAGTACGCATTCGCGCTCACGGTCATCGACGGGAGCAAGCCGGGGGGTGGCGGAGAGAACAAGCTGCGCTTCCAGCTATGGGACAAGGTCACCGGTGATCTCGTTTACGACAACCAGAGCGGATCGGCGGACGACGCAGATCCCACCACCGTCCTGGGTGGGGGGAACATCTCCGTCCACACGAAATAGGGCCCCTCAGGCCCGGCAGCTGGGACGGGACTGCGTATGCCAGTGAGTGCCCGTGCGGGGAGAATGCCTTCTCCGCACGGGCACTCACCTTTCGACCGGGAGCGGACGGAGCGTCGGGTTGCCACTTCACCTGAGGGATGGGGGCTCCCTCCAGACGTTTCGCCACAACCCGACTCACGCGACTTCCCATACGCGAAAAGTCACCCGACTTCCCCGTCCCGACACCCACCACCTTCATGGGGAAGTGGGCGCACGACATGGCGCATGATGTCCACACGGGCTCCTCGGGCGAGGCGTGCGGAGGAAGTGTGGCCGCCGGAACCGCGTCCGCCCGCGCTGGAGGGGGAGGCATCCTCGACGGCATCTTCGGCCTTTCGGAGTGGCTCATCCACCACATCTGGCCGCTCAGCTTCGCAATGGGAATGGGGCTTCGCCTGGCGGGGGCCGGGTGGAAGGCCAAGGGTCCCCTTGCCCTCCTGGGCGCCCTTCTCGTGCCCGAGCTGCTCTTCGGTCCGGACGCAGCGGCTCCCGCCCTCGGCGATCTCGCGTTGCAGCTGGCGGGCGAAAACGCTGCCTCGCTCATCTTCGCCGTGAGCGCCGTGGCCGGTTGGCTCGCGCTCCCGTTGATGGGGCTGGCGGTGGTATTGGCTGTCGCCTTCCTCGGGCTCGCCCTCGCGCTCGCGATCGTCGCCGAAGCACTCAGCCTGGCCTGGGTGCTCCTGACTAGGCGAGTCGGCGGTGCCAGGCCGCGCCCACAGCTCGGTCATCGAGTCCCAACCCGCCCTAAGCCCCATCCCCCGGCGCCCCGCCCCCCACCACCGCAGCCTGGTAGAACTCGGCGCGGAGCGTGTCGCCCAGCTCTTCGTAGAGCTCCACGAGGCGAGTGGCGGCCTCACGGGTGCGGGGGTGGTCGGCTCCGAGCTCTTCCGCCAGCGTCTCGAACCCGTCCAACAGGAGGGGCTCGGCCTCGGCGTGCCGCCCAAGAGCAACCAGGGTGCCCCCGAAGCGGCTCCGGTTGTGGGCGAGCTCCTGGTGGTTCTCCGGGTGGACCTCCTCCAGGATCGAGACTGCCTCCCGGTAGTGGGGGTAGGCTTCCTCCGGATCCCCTCTTCTCAGGTGTACCTGGGCCAGGTTCGCCAGCGCAATGGCCGTGAACCGGTGCCGCTCTCCGAGACTCTCGGCGTAGACGTCCGCCGCACGCTCGTATAGACGGGCCGCTTCATCGTAGTCCCCTTGGAGCTCGACGGTGGAGGCCAGGTTGTTCAGGGTGGTCCCGATGTTGGGGTGGGTGGGAGAGAGGATCCGTTCCCGGATCGCGAGCACCTCCCGCAGGTAGGCTTCGGCGCGCTCGTGCTCGCCCATGGCACTGACCAGGGTGGCGAGCTGGCCCAGCCCCACGGCAGTCTCGAAATGATCGTCCCCCAGGGTGGCGCGCCGGATTCGCAGCGCCTCGGTGAGGAGGGAATCGGCGCGGAGGAAGTCCCCTACCTCCTCGTAGAGCTTCCCCAGATTCGCCATGACCCGCGTGACGCCGGCGTGCCCCGAACCGAAGACCGCCATCTTCACGGACAGCGCCTCCCGGTAACGCAGCTCCGCCTCGTCATACTTCCCCTGCTGGAAGAGGGCGACGGCCAGCCGGTTGAGCGCCATGCCCAGCTCCTCGTGAGGTTCGGCGTGGGTGGCACGAAAGACCCGCACGGCGAGTCGATGGAGTGCTTCGGCCTCGGCGTATCCGCCCTTGTAGCGCAGGACGCTGCCGAGATCGCTCAGGGTGGCCGCAAGGTCCGGGTGGTTCGCCGGCAGCTCCCGCTCCCGGAGGCCCAACGCCTCCCGGAGGACCTCTTCCGCCCGGTCGTACTCCCCCGTGTCGATCAGAAGCCGCCCGAGATTGGAGAGGCTCTCCGCCACCTCAAGGGGCGTGCCCACCTGACGGCGGAGGTCGAGGGCACGAATCAACAGGGCTTCGGCTCGCTCGTAGTCGCTGAGCTGGGCGTGGACTCGCCCCAGGGTGTTCAGCATGGCGGCCTTCACCTCTTCGTGGTCCGTCAACTCCTCGGCCTGCCATTCGCCTCGCTCCAGGAGCACCCTCAGGTCCACTTCGTCCCCCTCGGGGGCGTAGGGGTCGCCCGCCCCGAACAGGCTGATCAGATATTCGCTCACCTGCGCCGCCTTCTCGGCCTCCACCAGCGCCCGCTCCCGCTCCGCGCCCAGTTGGACGGCATGGAATCCCAGCATGCCCGCCAGCAGTGCGAGCATCGCGGCCGCAGCCCCGACCTCCCGGCGGTTCCGCCGGAGGAACTTCCCCGTCCGGTAACGCAGGGTGTCCGGCCGGGCCTCGAGCGGTTCGCCGTCCCGGTAGTGGTCCAGATCCCGGACCAGAGCCTCGACCGTCGGGTAGCGGTGCCCCGGATCCTTCTGCATGGCCTTGAGACAGATCACATCCAGATCCGCCCACTCGTGCCGGGAGATGGCGGCCCGGCGGATGGAGGAGCGATCCGCGACAGCGCTGGCGGCCACCAACGAGGGAGGCTCCGGCTCGCTTTCCAGGATCCGGTTCTCGATCTGGCCCGGAGTCAGGCCCTCCAGGGCGTGGGGATGTCGCCCGGCCAGGAGCTCGTAGAGGATCACACCCAGCGCGTACACGTCCGTGTACACCCCCAGCGGTGCTCCGGTGAACTGCTCGGGCGCCGCGTAGGCCGGGGTCATGGGAGCGAGCCCCGTAACGGTCTGGTCGCCGGGCTTCTCCAGGCCCTCGAGCTGCTTGGCGATGCCGAAGTCGAGAAGCCTGACCCGACCGTCATCGGTGACCAGCACGTTGGAAGGCTTCAGGTCCCGGTGGATCACCGCCTGCTGGTGCGCGTACTGCACGGCCTCGCAGACGGCACGGAAGAGTCGGAGGCGCCCCGGGACCTCGAGAGCCCGCTCCTCGCTGTAGGTCGTGAGCGGGACACCCTCGACGTACTCCATGACGAAGTAGGGCGTGCCGTCCTCCAGCACATCGGCGTCGTAGAGGGTGGCGATGCCGGGATGGTTGAGCTGCGCCAGGGTGCGTTCCTCGCGCTCGAAACGAGCCCTCCGAGCCGGGGAAAGCCAGGCGTCGCGGAGCACCTTGACGGCAACCCGATTCTGAAGATCCTCCCGCTCGGCCAGATAGACCACCGCCATTCCGCCCCGACCGAGGACATCCAGAACGCGGTACGGGCCGAATCGGGGCGCGTTGGGGACCGAGCCGTCGAGCACGTCGCGCGCCACCCGGCCCACCTCCCGGTCCAGCAGCGGGTGCTCTCGGTCGTGGGCTTCGAGAAGCTCGAGAAGCTCGGCCAACAGATCCTGATCATCCTCGCACTCGACATCCAGGAAGGCTTCCCGGGCGTCTTCGTCCCGCTCGAGAGCCCTGCGGAAGAGCTCCTCGATCCGGTCCCACCGTGCAGGGTCGTGGCTCATGACTCGCTCCGTTGATCGGAGGCGGGGCCGATGGTCAGGGACCGGGGTCGCCGGCGAGCTCGCGGGCGAGCCACGCCCGCGCCACCCGCCAGTCCCGGACCACCGTGGCTGAGGAGACGCCCAGCAGCTCTGCCGTCTCA
>SLNQ01000234.1 GCA_007132965.1 Gemmatimonadota bacterium
CCGTACCGTCGTCCAGCTCCCGCAGCAGGTGGGGCAGCCGGACGCCGCCCAGGGTGTTGCCGTCGTCATCGACCTCGGTATACAGAGCCCCGAAGTTTTCGGCCTCCGGGTCGTCTTCGACCTCGCCTTCGATCAACGCCGAGGGCGGAGGGTCGACATCATCTTTGATCCAGTTCGTCAGGTGGTAGAAGGCGGCCCGCACCACCGGACCGAAGTCGGTGCGCAGGGGATTTTCTCCCCCAAAAGCGCTAACGTCGATGATCCCCGACGGAAGATGCGACGTGCCGGCTACCTCCCACATGCGGAAGTTGGGGTTGGGCTCCACATCAGGGTCCTCTTCTCCGGGATCGCGCCCAAAGGGACCAAAGAAGAAGTTAAATTCGAGATCGGTCTGCGTCTCGACCTTGATAACCTTGGCGTCACCGGTAGCCCACGGGTCAATATCAAGCAGAAAGCAAGGAAGGGTTTCATGGTAGGGAAATTCCTCGATGAAGTTACGACAATTTCCGCCGACACCGCTCGGGATGAAGCCGTCGTAGAGTAGGCCATCCTCGGATTCGTTGATGCCGTCATGAATGAGGTTGGGGATCATCGTGCCCGGCTGTGAGAATCCGAATCCGACGACGTACTCGTTCGCCGGCGGATCGGCCTGGGGTGCGACGTCGCCCCCGGGGTCCGAGGGATCTCGCAGCCAACGCGACGCGTCCTGAATGATCCCCAATCTGTCGTCGGCCTCCTCGATGGTTCCGTAGGAGAGTCGACGCCGACTGGATCCGTCGGGGGGCTCGGGGCCGAGGGTCTCGAGCGCCGCCTTATCCCACTGCAGGGCCAGGTATGTATAGCCCTCGCGCAGAAGGTAGCCTCCGGTGGAGAGTCGACCGACCGGAACCTGGTGTGCCTCCGCGCGCCGACCGCTCGAGTCCCCTTCTACGTCATCAGGGCAGTCGAAAAAGTTCTCTCCGCGTGCGCAGGTGTGTGGATTCCCGGCGAGCGCCTGGGCCGTCTCGACCCACAGGGCGGTGCTTATGAGATCGACCACGGCCACGTCGTTCCCGCCGCCTACGGGGTAGGCGAGCTTGATCGGCACCGCGTACTCGCCCGTGCTGCCGTCTTCCCGCTCAATGGTCCCCCGCATGGTGGCATCGACGAACTCGTAGTCGTACTCGCCGAAGGTCTTCTGGCCGAAGGAGAAGTTGACTTCGACAGTGGGAGCGGTGGCAAGAGCTTCGTCGAGGTCGTCATCGGTGTCATCCTCGATACTGCACCCACCGAGCACGAACAGCAGCCCGAGTGTGATGACCGGGATCGCTCTGATGGCCGTATTCATGATCGTCTTCAACCTGGATTCATGTTCGTTAGGTACTCGTTATCGATCAGATACTCGGCCTGGTGGGTATTGACGCCGATGAAATCGATGCGGCGCCCTTCACGCTCCTCGATCTGGCGGTTGAGGTGCCCGTACTGGACGGCTCCGCCGGTCGGCATCGTCTCCAGAAATGCCTGCGGGATGGTGATATGCCCCTTCTGCGGGCCGGCACAGAGACCAACGGCGCCGTGCGCATCGACGAAGGCGACGAAGGCCAGGTCGTGCGGGTCGTCCGAGGCGCCGCCGGAGATGAAGCGGAAGTCCTCGTTGGCCGGCATGATCACCAGCTCGTTCATGTTCGGGAACTGGGGCTGGAAGTCGGCCGGCACGTGCAATGCGGCCGCATGGGTCGTTTCCGCAACGTCGGGGCTGCCGCTGAGGAGGACGTCGTAGTCCGTTCCCGGGGTCACCTTCGCCGGATTCAGGTGGTCCTTGTACAGGATATCGTGCCAGTGATAGGCCACGTCATCCTGCGTGCTGGATCGCCGGTTGAGCACAAACTCGGCCCCATCGGCGGCGAAGGTGATCACCTCCCCCACGTCCTTGTACGCAAGCCCTTCCATCTCGCTCGGTGCCGGCAATGGATCGTCCCTCAGGTCCCGACAGACCACTTCGCCCTCTACGCCAGAAGCCTCCAGCAGGCCTGGCCACGGTCCTGTCTCGGTATCCCCGTTGCTCGCGAACCACGCGTGGCTCCGCACCTCCGGTCCCCACGTGCTGGTGTGAACGAGCTCGAGGCGCACCTCACCGCCCCGGGGAAGGTCGAGAACCTCTCTGGTGGTAGCATCGAGCTCGGAAGGAATTGCGGCCTCCGGTCCCGCCGGCGGGCCGGGAATCCGGATGCCTTCGGCGCGGGCGCGCATCCTGTCGTAGTCGGCTTCCAGGATGTAGCCGTCCGCGAGGAGCTCATCGAGCGCAGCCACGTAGCGCTCGACATAGACGTCGCGGCTCGGGTACAGCTCGGCGAGCCTCTCATCGCTGAAGCGCTCGAAGGTGCCGGAGACGGCGATCGTGATGTTCTCTTCCGGCCCCGCCGCGAAGTCAGGATCCACGCCGTTATAGACGCCTACGGGAGCTCCTGTCACCGTACCGTCATCCAGCGTCCGCGGCATGTGCGGCAAGCGGACACCACCCTCCAGCGCGTTGCCGTCTTCGTCACGCGCTGTGGTCCATTCGAACGTTTCTTCGTCGAAGTCTCCGGCCATGTACCGCGTGGGAGGCGGCTCTGTCCCGTCGACGACCCAGTTCGTCAGGTGATGGATGCCGGCTCGCACCACCGGGTTCCAGTCTGCAGGGTTCTGCCGAACTGCCCCCCTGCCCGTCATATCGAACATCGTCGGGCTGAGGTGCGAGACCCCTGGCAGGTCCCAGGTCACCTGGTTTGGGTTTTCGTTGCCCGGATCGCGCGTCAGCGCCGCCAGGAGATACTGGTATTCGCTCTCAGGCTCGAGCTTCAGCACCTTCGCTTCACCAGCCGGCGGCCCTCCCGGACACGGTTCGAGACCCGCTACGTAGTTCGGCGGATCCTCGCCCTCGATGAAACAGAACGCCGTGCTACCGAGTAGGAGAAACCCGTCGTAGATCGGCCTTCCATCGGAAGCCTCGTTCAGGCCCTGAAACACGAACGTGCGCCAGAATGCTCCGGTCGCTGACAGCCCGTGGCCGATGACGTAATCCTGCGCTTCTAGCCCCGGAGCGCCGTGGCCCGTGAACGCCGCCGGATCACGGAGCCAGAGAGATGCATCGGAGATGATATCCCAGCGATCGCGCCCCTCTTCAATGGTCCCGTAGGCGAGGCGCCTGCGTTGCGTGCCGTCAGGCGTCTCCGCCCCCATCTGTTCCGTGACCGTCTTGTCCCATTGCACGTCCATCACAACGTAGCCTTCGGAGAAGAGATGGGATCCGGCGATCCTGTCCATGTAGGTCGGGATCATGTTCTCGAGCAGGCGCCCCTCGGTCACGCCATCCTCGCACAACGTGGGATTGATCCCACGGCCACAGTCGTGTGCCAGACCGGCGTCGTTCGTCCAGACCTCATCCCAGAAGAAGGGCGTCATGGCCGGCTCGACGATCGCCACGCCGTTCCCGCCGCTCTCGGGGTAGGCCAGCCTGATCGGCACCTCATATGAGCCCGTGGTGCCGTCTCCCCGCTCCACTGTGCCCGTCATCACCCCTTCTATGAAGTGGTATGGCAGTCCATCGATGACCCTCGAACTGTGATATTCAACCTCGACGGATGGGGAGCCGGTAGCTGCAGCCGGGTCGGCAACAGCCGCGTCGTCATCGCACGCCGCTACGACGAACAGCGGCGCAAGAATGATGATCGGGATTGCTCTGGTTGAGGTCGTCATGACTGTCCTCCTGTTTGGATAGAGGGTCGATCCTTTTTCAGATTGTCCGAGCCAGCCTATGGGTCCTGCGGATGTTCCTCCGAGACGGTGCCCGGTAGGTACTCATCATCTACGAGGTACCGCGCCTCCCGACTGTTGACGCCGATGAAGTCGATGCGGCGCCCGTCGCGCTCCGCGACCTGGTGGTTGAGGAATCCGACCTGCACGACCCCTCCCGGGGGCATCACCTCGAGGAAGTCCGCCGGCACGGTGATGTGCTGGGACGGCGGCCCGATGCACAGCCCAACCGGGCCGAACTTGTCCGCGAAGCGCACGAAGGTGTAGTCGAACTCGTGGGGTTCGGGGTGATCTCCTGCCAGGAACCGGAAGTCGCGGCCGGCCAGCATGATCACGACATCGTCCGTGTTCGGGAAGGCGAGCTGGAAGTCGCCGGGCAGGCGGAGTGCACCTTCGTAAGTTGTCGCGGGCAAGCCCTCCCCGCCCGCGAGCACCACATCGTAGTCGGCGCCCGCCACCACGTCCGCGGCGGGGACGTGATCCCGGTAGAGGATATCGTGCCACTGCCAGGTGGCGTCGTCCTGGCCGTCCTCCACCCGCGGCAGGCGGATATCGGTGCCCTCGGTGACGAACTGCAC
>SLNQ01000098.1 GCA_007132965.1 Gemmatimonadota bacterium
ACGTCCTCGAAGACCACCAGGGGGATGTTGAAGGCGTCGCAGAAGCGCACGAAGCGGGCGCCCTTCACCGAGGCGTCGATGTCCAGGACCCCGGCCAGCACGATGGGCTGGTTGGCCACCACCCCCACGGCGTGGCCGCCCAGGTGGGCAAACCCCACCACCAGATTCCCGGCAAAGTTCTCATGCACCTGATAGAAGTGTCCCCCGTCCACGACCCGCTCGATGACCTCGGTCACGTCATAGGGCTTGTTGGGGTTCTCCGGCACCAGCTCCAGGAGCTCCTCCGCCGCACCCTCCTGCGGCGGTTCCCCGGAGCCCTCGGGGGCCCGCTCGGTGTTGTTCTGGGGGATGTAGTTGAAGAGCTCCCGCACCGCCTCCAGGCTCTCGGGCTCAGAGTCGTGGGCGAAGTGGGCCACCCCCGACTTGGAGGCGTGCACGTCGGCGCCGCCCAGCCCTTCCATGTCGATGTCCTCGTGGGTCACCGTCTTCACCACGTTGGGACCGGTGACGAACATGTAGCTCGTGCCCCGGACCATGTAGACGAAATCGGTGATGGCCGGTGAGTAGACGGCGCCGCCGGCGCAGGGGCCCAGGACCACCGAGATCTGGGGTACGACGCCCGAGGCCAGGGTGTTGCGCAGGAAGATGTCGGCGTACCCGCCCAGCGAGACCACGCCTTCCTGGATCCGGGCCCCGCCCGAGTCGTTCAGGCCGATGAGGGGCGCTCCGTTCTTTACCGCCAGCTCCTGGAGCTTCACGATCTTCTCGGCGTGGGCCCCCGAGAGGGAACCGCCGAACACGGTGAAGTCCTGGCTGAAGACGTAGACGAGCCGCCCGTGGATGGTGCCGTAGCCCGTGACCACGCCGTCGCCCAGGATCTTCTGTTCCTCGAGCCCGAAGTCGGTGGAGCGGTGCGTCACGAACCGATCCAACTCCACGAACGAGTCCTCGTCCAGGAGCAGGTCCAGCCGCTCACGGGCCGATAGCTTGCCCCGCTCGTGCTGGGCCTCCAGGCGGCGTTCGCCCCCTCCCTTCAGCGATTCCTCCCTGAGTTGCTCCAGCTCCTTCAGACGGGCTCGCATGCTCATCGAACGACGGGCTCCTGGTTACGGTTGGATTCTACTCTGGTTGGATTCTACTCTGGAAGAGGATCGGGGCCGGACGGGTGCATCAGCGACGGAAGGGGACGGGCTGCCGATTCTGGAGGCGGACCGGAGTGTAGCTGCGCTGGATCCGGCCGTCCACCACCGAGATGAGACCGGTGGCTCCCGGAAAGTCCCGGATCCGGTGCAGTGCCTCGGCAGTGGCCTCCGGCGAGCCGCCCCCCTCCCGGGACGCGTGCATCAGGAGGCGGGCAGCATCGTATCCCAGTGCCGGCAGCGGGCTACGGAGGGTGCGCTGGAAGTGCTCCTCGTAGCGCTCCACGAAGGTATCCCAACCTGGCCCGAAGCCTCCGGTCCCGTCGCCGGACGAGACGGTGAGGACCCCGTTGGTATGCCTGGGGTTTACCGCCTCCAGCACCGCCGGGGTGCTCCAGGCGTCGTTGCCCAGAATGGTGATCTGCTCCAGGTCGTCCACGCCGAAGTAGGCCACCTGGGGGGCCACCAGCTCCACCTGATCCGGCGGGAGCAATAGAACCAGCCCCTGGGGCGCGAGGCGGACCACCTCCTCGAAAGGCTCGGCAAAGTTGGTGGTGCCCGGCGGGTAGACCAGGGTGCGGCGCACCACCCCGCCCAGCTCCCGGAAGGCCTCACGAAAGTTGTCCGACTCCTCTTCCATCTCCGGCGTGCGGGGGTGGACGATGACCACCTCGCCCACGCCGGCGTCACGGGCCAGGCCGGCCAGGGCCCGGGCCGCCGCCGGATCCACTCCGCTGAGAGAGAAGACGTGGTTGCGGCCGGAGGGAAGGGTCCTGGCCGTGGGCGAGATCAGGGGAATGGTGCCCTGCCGGGCGTCGGCCGCCGCCTGGAGTCCCCGCTCGTCCAGGGGACCCAGCATGGCTCCGGTCCCCTCGTCCTCGAGCCGGCGAACCAGCCGTGCTACCTCCGTGGGCGAGGCCCCGTCGTCCACCACCTGGAAGCGCACCGGCAGTCCCTCCCCTTCGGCCTGGGCCAGCGCCACCTCGATCCCGTCGCGGATCTCCCTCGAGAGATTCCGGAGGGAGGGCGGTCCTCCTTCCGAGAGGAGGGCGCCCAGGGAGACCAATTCCAGGTCCAGCGCCTCCACCCGTCCCTCGGCCAGGTTCCGGGCCCGCTCCGACACCTCGGCACCCGGACTCAGCGCCAACGCCTGGGTGGCCAGCTCACGGCTCCGCTCCATGTTACCCATGAGGGCGCGACGGGTGGCCAGCTCCACCTGGAATGCCGGGTAGAGCCGAGCATGTTGGGGCGCCTCATCCAGGAGATCCTGAAGGACCCGGAGCGACATGGTCCCGGCCGTCTCCACTGCCAGCGCTTCGGCGGGCTCCAGGACCGATTCAGGGGCATCGACCGGCACCTGGAAGAGAGCCTCCACGCCCCCCTCCATGCCGCCGGCTATGCGGACCTCAGAGCGGAGCAGGAGCCCGCGGTAGCGCTCTTCGGCCGTGGCCGGACCCCGGGACAGGAAGTGGTCGATGGCGGCGTCGGCCTCCTCCCATGCCTCCAGGTCACGATGGGCACGGGCCTCCAGCCAGCGGGCCTCCAGGGTGCCGGGGACGGCGGCGTACTCGGCCTCGATCTCGGCCAACCGGTCCAGGGCCTCGGCGGGATCGCCGGCCTCCAGGGCGGCCCGGGCGTCGGCGACGAGCCGGGCCGCGGCTCGCATCCGGGCGTCGTCTTCGTCGGTGGGACCTTCCGCCAGCGCCGGGCCTTCCAGCGCCGCCGGCTCCGGGGGTGGAGCCTCACCGGGAGGCGGGCCCTCGCCCAGCTGGCAGCCGCCAAGGAAGACCCCCAGGAGGGCCAGCACCGGCACGACGCCACGAAGCCGCCCCATCGGTGCTCGGATGGGACGGCCTCGTCTGCGATCAGCGAAATCCGTCGTCACTGTGGGTGATCCTCCCATGGCAGTCTGATCGACGGACTCAGGCCTCTCCCCCCTCGGCCTTGCGGGCCTCGGCGGCGACCTTCTCCTCGTCGTCGTCATCGGCTTCTTCTGCGGTCTCGGCTTCGGGAGCGGCCTCCTCCTCGGCCTCCGCGTCCGGGGCCTCCCCGGCGGGATCGGCGTCGTCGGTGTCGGCTTCCGCCTCAGCCGGCTCCTCTTCCTCCACCTCTGCTTCTACCGCTTCGGCCTCGACTTCGGTCCCGGCCTCTTCCTCGACATCGGCATCCTCCGCTGCTTCGGCCTCGGCCTCGACGTCCTCCTCGGCTTCGACTTCGACGTCCTCTTCGGCCTCGACTTCCACGTCCTCCTCGGCCTCGGCCACCTCCTCAGCTTCGGCCACCTCGTCAGCTTCCTCCGCCTCCTCAGCTTCCTCCACCTGCTCGGCCTTCCGCTCCGGGGGGGTGATGACCTCCAGGACGATCCTCCGGTTCGCAGCGTCGGACTCCAGGACCCGGAGGTCAACCGGATCGCCTTCCTCGTAGTATTCGTCCAGGCGATCCACGTTCTCAACGGCGCAGTGCGACGCCGGAACGAAGCCCTCGATGTCGTCGCCGAGGTCCACCACGATCCCCTTGTCCTGAATCCGGGCCACCTTCCCTTCCCACTCCACGCCCGGGGCAAACCGCTGGGCGATTCCGGGCCACGGGTCGTCCTCGAGCTGCTTCATGCCCAGGGAGATCCGCTTGCTCTCGGCATCGATGTCCAGGATCAGGACTTCCAGCTCCTGGCCCTTCTGGACGACCTCCGAGGGATGCTCCACCCGGCGGGTCCAGCTCATGTCCGAAACGTGGACCAGCCCGTCGATCCCCGGTTCGATCTCCACAAAGGCGCCAAACGAAGTGAGGTTCCGGACAGTACCCGTAATCCGGGTGCCGGACGGGTACTTCATGGGGAGCGAGAGCCAGGGATCCTCCTCGATCTGCTTCATGCCCAACGAGATCTTCTCTTCCTCCGGATCCACGTTCAGGACCACGGCTTCGATCTCGTCACCGATGGAGACCAGCTTCGAGGGGTGGCGGATGTTGCGGGTCCAGGACATCTCGGAGATGTGGACCAGCCCCTCCACACCCTTCTCCAGCTCCACGAAGGCGCCGTAGTTGGTGATGGAGACCACCTTCCCTTTGGCCCGGGAACCCACCGGGTACTTCTTGTCGATGTCGGTCCAGGGATAGGGCAGGAGCTGCTTGAGGCCCAGGGAGATCCGCTCCCGGTCCCAGTCGATGTCCAGCACCTTGACGTCCAGGGCCTCGCCGATGTCCACCACCT
>SLNQ01000385.1 GCA_007132965.1 Gemmatimonadota bacterium
GCCCACAAGCTCATCCTGGACCAGAGCGGGGACGAGTAGCGCACCCACACATCCTGCAGACAGAACGGAGGGCGACTCAGGAGGACGGTGCGGGGGGCGTCTCCAGCACCGCGCCCACGAAGAGAATCGCACCTGAGAGCCGCTCCCGGATCGCGAAGAGGAAGGGTCGGTCGGCTCTGACCAACGGGGGCATGGAGGTAGCCATGGAGACCGAAGTCACGGCCGCCGCCTCGGTTCCCTCCTCGTCCACCTGGACAAAGCTCTTCTGCTTGACCTCGTCGATCCAGGGGTCGGCGGCCTCGAACATCCTTGAGAAGTCGGCGCCGGGCTGGAAGGCGCCGGGCATGCCCATGGCGGCCAGGGGATCGTTGAGCACCCCGTCCCACTCGATCTCGAAGCGGGGAAGCCAGAGCTGCACTCGGGTGGTGGTGAGGTTGTCCGTGAGGTCGCCCCAGGCGTTGGCGTCCAGCTCGTCGCTGAGCCGATGGATGCCGTAGTTCTCGTCCGGCACCACCACGGTCATGGAGAAGGCGCCTCCTGCGTAGGGAAGGTCCACGGCCTGGTAGCCGTCAACCTGGGCGTAGTAGCGGAGGGTGTCGTCCCGGATCATCATCTGCACCGGCTCGGGATTTCCTTCCAGCGGGTGGAAGGTCTCGGAGCGGGTGAGCTCGGGATCAAAGGGCTCCCTCCAGCCGGCGTTGAAGTAGACCGCGTTGATGAGGTAGGCGATGATGTTCGGGTCGATGGGGTCGTCGACGATCTCCTCGATCCGGCTCCGGGTGGCGTCGCGGACCCAGTCGTTGATGGTTCCGGCGGCGCCGGGCGCGCTGAAGTCGAGACCTTGGACACGGGCGTCGAAGTAGCTCTCCACCCGCTCCTGAAACGAGCTCCTGAGCGCCAGCTCCTGGCGGTGCCAGATGGAGTTGCCCACGGCCAGCTCCACGTCGGGGTCGAGTCCGCCCAGCAGCTCAAGGAGATCCCGGTACGACGCGTTGATCTCTTCCTCCGACATGCCGTCGAACCTCAGCGCGGAGCGCATCTCGTCGAAGGTGTGGCCGTCGGCTCCATTGAGGGTCATCCCCAGGGCCATCGAGGCGCTGAAGGGAGACAGGAAGACGGTGGAGCCGGGTTCCTGGTCCAGGATCTGGCCGAGGAGCTCGAAACCAAAGGCGTTGCTGGCCTGGATGGCCTCCACCTCGGCCGCAGTCAGGTCACGGGGCAGCTCGGTGATCTGCTGGGGTGGCGAAGGATCGTCGCCGGGTCCGGTGATGTGCTCGCACGCAGGGAGGAACGCCAGCAGGGCCGCAACCAGAAGGATGGGGCCTGTGCGGCCCATGAAGCCAGGTGTCCGGAACATGATCGGGTCCTCCAGGAGCCGAGAACGGTGCCGTGTGTCGTTGTATGAACGACCGGGCCCTCCGTTCTGTGACACTCTGAGGGGAGCCTTCAGACGCCCTTGAGTACTTCCCGGGTCTGGGCTTCCAGAACGGCGCCGATCCGGTCCACCTGCTCGGCCAGCACGCTCACCACGTCGTCAATAGAGAGAATGCCGGCCAGCACCCCGTCGTCGTCGGTGATGACCAGGCGCCGGGCCTTCACCCGTTGCATGGCCTGGAGCCCCTCGTCCAGGGGGCTCGCTTCGTGGAGGGTCCGCACCGGAGAGCTCATGATGTCCGAGACCGGCGTGTCGGCCGGGTCTCGGGCCTCGGCCACGCACCGGACCATGATGTCCCGGTCGGTGATAATGCCGTGGGGCTGCCGGCTGGCGTTCACCACCACCAGAGTGCCCACCCCATATTCCTTCATCCGTAGAGCGCCCTCCTCCACGGTCTCGTCCGGTGAGGCGGTGGCGACGATTCGACTGCAGATGGTTCCCACGGACATGAGAGCCTCCTTTGGGGGAAAGGGACACTGGCGCCGGTGGATGACCCCGCTCCGGCTCAAGGGTTCGGTGTTGCACGAGGCGTGCCCGGGCTGAGATCGGGCACGGGAACCTGGCGTGCTTGCTGTTGCCTCGGTAGCCTTCCCGGAAGACGGGGCCGTAACGTCCCGTTGTGGGGCGGATTGGGACGTGTCGGCTGAATCACCCGGACCACCTGAGTCATGGAGAACCGCATCGAAGAGATCCTGAGGGTGCGCCCCCTGCCACGGGCCGATACCTCCACCGGCACCCTCCTGGGACACTCCCGGGAGGGACGACCCGTGCTGGGTCATCGGTTCGGGCGTGGTCCTCTCCGGGTGAGCCTCCTGGCCGGGTGTCACGCCGACGAGCCCGCCGGACCCCGCCTTCTCCGGCACCTGGCGGCGTTCATGGCGGAGCTGGAGCCTTCCGATCCGCTGCTGGAACGGGCCGAGTGGTGGATCGTTCCCCAGGCCAATCCCGACGGTGAGCACCGGAACCTGAGCTGGCAGCTTCCCCAGGGCCGGGACGCCCTGGACGACGCCCATGACGTGGCGGCGTTCCTCCGGGGGCGGGAGCGGGAAGAGCCGGGAGACGACATGGAGTTCGGCTTCCCCCGTGAGCTTTCCGATCGCGACGCCCGTCCCGAGAACCGCGCCATTCACCGGTGGTGGCGAAGTGCGGACGGGCCCTTCCACCTCCACGTGAGCCTCCACGGGATGGCCTTTTCCGCCGGACCCTGGTTCCTCCTGGATCCTGCATGGGTGGAGCGGACCGGGCCGGTTCGTCGGCGGCTGGAAGATGCGGTACGGGGACTGGGGTACCGGCTTCACGACGTGGAGCGAAAGGGAGAGAAGGGGTTTCACCGGATCGCGCCCGGCTTCGCCACCCGGCCCAGCGCCGCGGCCATGCGGGATCACTTCCTGGAGAAGGGGGACGAGGACACCGCAGAGCGGTTCCGCCCCAGCTCCATGGAGATCATCCGTCGCCTGGGGCTGGAGCAGGGAGCCGATCCCCTCACCATGGTCACCGAGATGCCCCTCTTCATCATTCCCGGTGTCGGCCGCGAGCTTGGACCCCCTGATCCCGCCGCCGTGGAGTGGAATGCCCGGATCGCAGGCTGGCAGGAGGAGCTGGCTGCCGGCGCCGACCCGGACCGGGTCCGGAGGGCGGCGGCCGAGGCGGGGCTGGCGGGGGTGCCCCTGCGCCACCAGCTGACGCTTCAGTGGGTCTGCATCGCGGCGGGAGTGGCCCTCCTGGAGTCTCAGGCCGGCTGAGCCGACCTCGGGGCTCAGTACGCCAGCGCCGCAGCCTCCCGTCGCATGTCCACTCCGGTCCGAAGCACCCCGTTGGCGTCCCGGCGAATGATCTGCAGATTGCCGAAGGGAGCCGTCCACCCGTCGGCGACCGAAACCTCGTGCCCCATGCCGGCCAGGCCGGCCCGGGTGGTCTCCGGGAGCCGGCTCTCCAGCCGGAGGGTGAGGCCGTCGTAGCTGCGGTAGCGAGGCGCCTCGGCGGCGTGCTGCGGTGAGAGCCCGAAGTGGACCATCTGGATCAGGGCCTGGGCCACGGTCTGCGACTGGCCGTGGCCGCCGGGGGTTCCCAGGGCCATCTCGAAGGCGCCGTCGGGCCCGGTGACCAGGGTGCCCATGAGGGTGTGGAAGGGCCGCTTGCCGGGAGCCACTTGATTCGGGTGCCCGTCTTCCAGGGTGAAGCCGGCCCCGCGGTTCTGTAGCACGATCCCCGTCTCAGGCTCCACGAGTCCCGAACCGAAGCTGTGGAAGAGGCTCTGCACCCAGCTCACCGCGTTTCCGTCGGCGTCCACCGCGATGAGGTAGACGGTGTCGCCGTCGCCCTGGGCCCCGTGGTCGTCTGCGGTCGCCCCTGGCAGGGAGGCGCTCGCCTCCGGGTCGGCGGCTCCCTGGGAGTCCTCAATGCCCGAGGTCACCTCAAGGGCGGCCTCGCTTCTGATCTCACCGGCCCGGTCGGTCAGGTACTCCGGATCCAGGAGCCGGTCCAGGGGCGCGGGGTCGGTCTCCGGGTCGGCCACCCACCGATCCCGGTCGGCGAAGGCCAGCTTCTTGGCCTCGATGAGCCGATGCAAGTGCTCGGGGGCGAAGGCGCTTTCGGTGTCGATCCCCAGCGCCTCCACCATCCCGAGGGTCTGCAGCACGACCATGCCCTGGCTGTTGGGGGGAAGGGTGTGAACGGTGAGCCCCTGGAACTCCAGGGACACCGGATCGACCCAGTCGGCGGAATGCCCCTCCAGGTCGTCCAGCCGGAGGGGGCTGCCCTCCTCCTCGAGGAAGTCCACCAGGGCCCGGCCCACTTCACCTCCGTAGAGGGCTCCCGGACCCTCGGTGGCGATGGCCCGGAGGCTGAAGGCCAGGGCGGGGTTGCGGAGCACCTGCCCCGCCGCCAGGGGTTCGCCTCCCGGAGCGTAGAGATCCTGGCCCGCCTGGTTGAGGCGGGTGGCGCCGGAGAGGTCGGCGGCCAGGGTGGTGGTGACCACGAACCCCTCGTCGGCCAGCTGGATGGCCGGTTCCAGTGCCTGCGCCAGGGAGATGGTTCCGTGCCGCTCGAGGGTGGCATCCCAGGCCGAGACCGCTCCGGGAACCGTGACCGCCAGCGCGCCGGTCTCGGGCATCTCCTCGAGCTCCCGGTCGCGGAAGAACTCCGGGGTGGCCCCGGCGGCGGCACGGCCTGAGCCGTTCAGCGCCTCGACCGCCCGGCTCTCGCCGTCGTAGAAGAGGGCGAAGGCGTCACCTCCCACTCCATTCATGTGGGGACGCACCACTGCCAGCACCGCCGCCATGGTCACCGCCGCGTCGGCGGCGTTGCCGCCCCCCCGGAGTACCTCGTAGCCGGCGGCCGCCGCCAGGGGGTGGCCCGCCGTCACCGCGCCGTGCAAGCCCGACACCTCAGGTCGGATCTCGGCATCCACTTCGAAGAGATCCTCCTCGGCCACGTCCGGCGGGGTCTCGTCGGGCAGCTCACACCCGCCGACGGCGGCCAGGAGAACGAGGAGGAGAGCGGCCCCCGGGAGGGTGAGGAGATGCAGGCGCTCGGCGGTTCTGGCGATCACGGATGGTTCTCCTTCTGGCGGTGGAGGAGCTGGGGCGGAGGATCGGTTGTGCGGTGGTCATCCAACATGGGCACCCCGGGGCTCAGGGGAAAGTTCTGGCCCCCGTATGCCGGCGAGGGCCGCCTCCACCGCCTGGGCCACCTCCAGGTGGAAGCGGTCTCGCCCGATGCGCTCGTCCAGTCCCACCCGCCGGAAGCGGTCCATGACCGGGCCCTTCACCCCGGCAAAGTGGGGCTCCACCCCCTGGTCGTCCAGAAAGTCCATGAGCTCGTCCAGTTGGTGCAGGATGGTGGAGTCCACGCCGTTGACCGCGTGGAAGTCGAAGACCAGCGCGGCCGGCGCCTCGGCTCCCGGTCCCTGGGGATCGGCCAGCTCCCGGACCCAGTCCCGGAGGAATTCGGCGTTGGCAAAGGAGAGGGTGGCGTCGATGCGGAAGACGGTGACACCGGGAATGGGTTCGGCCTCCGGATTGCGGGCAAGGCTCCGGAACGAATCCGTCCCGGGGAGTCGGCCGCAGACGGCCACGTGGGGGCGGGAGCTCCGGTAGATCAGGGCCACCAGCGAGGCCACTACGCCGACGACGATTCCGGCCTCGATGCCCAGCGTGAGGGTGGCCAGGAAGGTGACCCCGAACATGGCCAGATCCTGCCGGTCGGTGTTCCACAGGTGGCGGGCCTCCCGCCAGTCCACCAGCCCGGCCACCGCCACCATGATGATGGCGGCCAGCGCCGCGTTGGGGAGGTGGTAGAAGAGATCGGTGAGGAGGAGCAGCGTCAGGGCGATGACCCCGGCGCTCACCAGAGCCGCCACACCCGAGGTGGCGCCGGCCCGGTCGTTCACGGCCGTGCGGGAGAAGCCCCCGGTGGTGGGGAAGGCCCGGAAGAAGGCTCCCGCCACATTGGCCGCTCCCAGGGCCACCAGCTCCTGGTTGGCGTCCACGTCGTAGCGGTTGCGGGTGGCGTAGACCTTGGCCACCGCAATGGACTCCATGAAGCCCACCAGGGCAATGGTGAGGGCCGCCGGCAGGAGATCCATCACGGCCTGCATCTCGAGCGCAGGGATCGAGGGTGCGGGGAGGCCGCCCGGCACCTCTCCCACCACCTGTACCCCGACGGCCTGCAGGTCCAGGACCCAGACCAGACCGGTGGCCACCACGACCAGCGCAAGCGCGCCTGGAACGACGGGGAGCCAGCGGCGGAGGGCCAGGAGGAGTACGATTCCCCCGATCCCCAGCGTCAGAGCGATCGGCTGGATCTGCCCCGCCTGCTCCACCAGGGACATCACGATCCGGTGCACCTCGTGGCCGCCTGGCAGCTCCACGCCCACCAGGTGCCGGAGCTGGCTCGCCCCGATGATGAGCGCCGCCGCGCTGGTGAATCCGGCCAGGACCGGGTGCGAGAGGAAGTTGGTGAGAAATCCGAAGCGCAGGAGTCCCATTCCCAGTTGCAGGACGCCCACCATGAGGGCCAGGAGGAGGGCCAGCTGGACGTAGCGTTCGGGATCTCCGTCGGCCAGGGGGGCCACACCGGCGGCCACCAGGAGGCTGACGATGGCCACCGGACCCACGGCGAGCTGGCGGGAGCTCCCCATGAGGGCGTAGACCACGATGGGCACCAGCGACGCGTAGAGCCCATAGATGGGCGGCATTCCCGCGATGAGGGCGTAGGCCATCCCCTGGGGGATGAGCATGACCCCCACCGTGACCCCGGCGGCCAGGTCCGACCGGAGCCTCCCGCGGTCGTACCCGTCCACCTGGGTCAGAATGGGAAGGAGTCTACGAATCATGGCGCAGCGCGGCTCAGACCACGGGGGCCGGATCCGGGCTCTGCGCCGCAGCCTCGTCCTTCACCACCTCGCCCACCTCGTGGTACTTCTCCAATTTCTCGTCGACGAAGCGGACGTCGTGGCCCTTGCGGGCCAGGTACGCGGCGGCCACCGCTGACCGACCGCCGGCAGCACAGTGCACCAGCAGGGTTCGGCCTTCGGGGATCCGCTCCGGCGCCAGCGAGGGAAGCCGGGTGTAGGAGGCGTTCACCGCCCCGGGCACGTGCCCGGCGGCGAACTCGGAGGCGAAGCGCACGTCCACCACCGTCACGTCGTCGCGGTCCTTCTCCCGGTTCAGCTCATCGAAGGTGACGACAGGAATGGAGGCCCACTCGCCGCCCCGGTCAAAGTATCGGGTGAGGGTCTCGGGGGTCGCGAAGGCCGGGAGGTTGTCGTAGCCGATACGGATGAGGTCCCGTACGGCCTCCTCCACCCGAGACTCGTCGATGATGAGCACGATGGGGGTGGTTTCGTCTTCCACCACCGAGCCCACCGCCATGTTGAAGCTCCGATTCATGGGAGCGTAGAGGGAGCCGGGGAGGTGGCGGCCCATGTAGGCAGGCCGATCCAGCCGGGTGTCCACGAAGAGCACCTCGTCGTCTGCCACCATCCGCTCCAGCTCGGTGACGGTGATCTGCCGGGGACGCGGAAGCTGCCCCAGGAGCGGCACGCCCCGGTTGTTGTCCCGCTTCATCCGAGCAAAGTAGGTCTGGGGCTCCGGCTGCCCGGCCAGGATGGCGTCTACGAAGGCGTCTTCCCCCCGGTCGGCGGCGTTCAGCGAGGCGTTGTAGAGCTTCTCGTAGCCCACCGTGGTCTGGGGAACTGCGCCCAGCTCCTTGCCGCAGGTGGAGCCGGCGCCGTGGGCGGGCCACACCTGGACGTAGTCCTCCAGCTCGGTGAAGCGGGGAAGCGAAGAGTAGAGCTGGCGAGCCGCGGGCTCCTGGACGCCGTGCATGCCGGCGGCCTGCTCCAGCAGGTCGGGGCGGCCCAGGTCCCCTACGAAGACGAAGTCGCCGGTGGCCACCCCGATGGGGGTGCTGGCGCCTCCGCCGCGATCCACCAGGAGGTAGCTCAGGTGCTCGGGGGTGTGGCCCGGCGTGTGCACGGCCCGGACCTCGATCCCGCCCACCTTGAGGGTGTCGCCGTCTTTCAAGAATTCCACGTCGTACTCCCCGTCCCGGGCCCAGTCGCTGGCCCACTCCTCGCCTCCTTCGTCGGAGAGGTAGGTGCGGGTCCCGAACTGCTCGGCGAACTCCCGGGCTCCCGAGAGGAAGTCGGCGTGGATGTGGGTCTCGGCCACGGCGGTGATCCGGAGCCCCTCGGCCTCGGCGGCTTCCACGTAGCGGTCGATGTCCCGCTCGGGATCGATGATGAGGGCCTCTCCGGTCTGCTGACAGCCCACCAGGTAGGCGTACTGGGCGAGCTTGGGGTCGAAGAATTGGCGAAAAAGCATGATTGCTCCCGGTTCAAAGGTGTAGGGCAGTTGGGTTCAGAGTACGGTCAGTGCGGAAGATACGGCCGGAGCGCGGCGTACGCCCACGTACCGGCGAGGGCGGCGACCAGGGCGACGACCATGACGGTGATCCCACTTCCCAGCAGGGCGAAGATGGGGCCGGGGCAGGCGCCCAGGAGGGCCCAGCCCATGCCGAAGAGGGTGCCGCCGATCCAGTAACGGGCCGCGGGGATCCGGCTGTCGCCCCACTCCTTGGGCGAGAGTTGTACGCGTTCTCCGGTGAGGGTCCGCGGGTTCAGGCGCTTGATGATCTGAACCGAGACGACGCCCACCAGCACGGCGCTCCCGATGATCCCGTACATGTGAAAGCTCTGGAAGCGAAACATCTCCTGAATTCGAAACCAGGATACTACTTCGCTTTGTACGAAGATGAGGCCCAGATACGCCCCGATGAGGAGGTACGCCAGGAGGAAGAGGGGCCGGTTCGCCGGCACCTGTCCGGCCTCGGCTCCCGTCGGTGTCGGTGCTTCTTGCGTTGTAGTCTTCATGACAGGATCAGGGGCAGGAGTCCGAAGGTGACCAGCAGCCCCCCGGCAAAGAAGCCCAGGACGGCCACCAGGGAGGGGAGTTGCAGGTTGCTGATGCCGGAGATGGCGTGCCCGCTGGTGCAGCCTCCGGCGTAGCGGGCGCCGAAGCCCACCAGGAACCCGCCGCCTACGATGAGGATCAGGCTGGCGGGACTCAGGAGGGCGCCCCACGAGAAGAGATCGTCAGGGAGCAGCCCGCTGAAGTCCTGGATGCCCAGGGCCCGGAGGTCGGCACGGGTGGCTTCCGACACGGACTGGCCCGCGTCGGGAATCCCGATGAGGGTGAGAGCCAGGAAGCCCCCCAGGGCGACGCCCAAGACGAAGGTCAGGTTCCAGATTCCGGAGGACTTCCAGTCGTAGCGAAGGAATTCCGGCTTCCAGCGCCGGGGAGTGGGCGCCGCGGCGCACATGTGCCGCAGGTTGGAGGAGACGCCGAAGGCCCGCCCTCCAAGCAGCAGAAAGAGGGGGACCACGAGTCCGATGAGGGGGCCGGCCACGTACCAGGGCCAGGGTCCAAGGAGTGTTTCGAGCATGTCAGGAGCCCTGTGTTTTTGCGGTTATGAACAACTGATCACCTAGTCAACTTAATAGATGATTAGTCCCCGTCAAGGGGTCGGGTGGAGGTGGGCGCCGGGAACTCTCAGTGCCTGAAGTGGACGAAGACGCGTCCGTGGTTCTTCGAGTCCTTCTCCACCCGGTGGTAGAGGTTGCGGATTCGTCTCTGCTGCAGGAAGCGCAGGACGCGCTTCTTGAGCTGGCCGCTTCCCTTTCCCGGGATGATCTCTACCGTCTTGATCTTCTTGTCCACCGCTTCGTCCATGATCCTCTCCAGCTCGGCATCGATGCGGTGGCCCCGATTGTAGATGTCGTGGAGGTCCAGCTTCAGTTTGGCCATGGACGCCTCACCTCAGTACCGGTAGTGCTCCGGCTTGTAGGGGCCCTCCTGGGGCACCCCGATGTAGTCCGCCTGGTCTTCGGTGAGCTCGGTGAGCCTCACCCCCAGCTGATCCAGATGGAGCCTGGCCACCTTCTCGTCCAGCCGCTTGGGGAGGGTGTAGACCTTCAGGTCGTAGTCGTCGGCGCGGCGGTGCAACTCGATCTGCGCCATGACCTGGTTGGTGAAGGAGGCCGACATGACGAAGGAGGGATGACCCGTGGCGCACCCCAGGTTCAGGAGCCGACCTTCGGCCAGGACCAGCACCGAGTGACCGTCGGGGAAGATGAACTCGTCGAGCTGCGGCTTGATGTTGTGCCGCTTGATGTTGCCCTTCTTGAGTCCGGCCATGTCGATCTCGTTGTCGAAATGGCCGATGTTGCCCACGATGGCCTTGTCCTTCATGCGGGCCATATGGTCGGCGGTGATGATGTCCTTGTTCCCCGTGGCGGTAATGAAGATGTCAGCGGTCTCCACTACATCTTCAAGTCTGACAACCTGATAGCCTTCCATGGCCGCCTGCAGGGCGCAGATGGGGTCGATCTCGGTGATGAGGACCCGGGCCCCCTGTCCCCGGAGGGCCTGGGCGCATCCCTTGCCCACGTCCCCGTATCCGCAGATCACCGCCACCTTGCCCGCGAGCATCACGTCGGTGGCCCTCAAGATGCCGTCGGTCAGGGAGTGCCGGCATCCGTAGAGGTTGTCGAACTTCGACTTGGTCACCGAGTCGTTGACGTTGATGGCCGGAAAGAGGAGGGTGCCGGCCTCCATCCGCTCGTAGAGGCGGTGGACGCCGGTGGTGGTCTCCTCGGAGACGCCCCGGATGGCCGAAGCGGTCCGGTTCCACTTCGTGGGGTCCTCGTCTCGTACCCGCCGGAGGAGGTCCAGGATGACGCCCCACTCCTCCGGGTCGTTCTCCTCGTCGAACTCGGGGATCGCGCCGGCGTCCTCGAACTCCTTGCCCCGGTGCACCAGGAGGGTGGCGTCACCGCCGTCGTCCAGGAGGAGGTTGGGTCCTCCGCCATCGGGCCAGGTGAGGGCCTGCTCGGTGCACCACCAGTACTCCTCCAGCGTCTCGCCCTTCCAGGCGAAGACCGGCACGCCCTGGGGGGCGTCGGGGGTCCCGTCGGGGCCCACCACGGCGGCGGCGGCGGCGTGGTCCTGAGTGGAGAAGATGTTGCACGAGACCCAGCGGATGTCGGCGCCCAGCTCCTTCAGGGTCTCGATGAGCACGGCGGTCTGCACCGTCATGTGGAGCGAGCCCATGATCCGGGCGCCCTCCAGGGGACGGGCATCGGCGTACTCTTCCCGGAGCGCCATGAGGCCGGGCATCTCGTGCTCGGCCAGGCGGATCTCGTCGCGCCCGAACCTGGCCAGGCCCAGATCCTTGACCTTGAAGGGCGGGCGCTCGGTGGCGGATGCGGGGGGGTTGTCCTGTGTCTTCCCGACTGTTGCGGATTCCATGATGTGCCTCGTCTGAATGCTTGAAGCCGGCGATTCTTCGTCCTGCCAGCGTACGAATACCTCGGAGCGGCGCGAGGGTGCCCCTTGGACTCAGACCTCGATCACCATGGTGTCGTAGGCGAAGCGGACGTCGGCATGACCACGGGCTTCCAGCTCCGCCTCGAGGCGCACCAGGTCGTCGTGATCCAGCCCGTCAGGCTCCTCGATATGGGTGAGGACGACGCGGCGGACATCCAGTGACTCCACGATCTCCAGCGTCTGTCGGAAGGTGGCTTCGGCCGCCAGGATGGGGTGATCCGCCGGGATCCGGCGGACGCCCGTGAAGGGATCGAACTCCACCACACCCATGGGCAGGACCGCCAGGTCCAGGGGACCGAGCCAGTCCGGTGGGATCCAGCCCACCAGTTCGTCCGGGGCCAGGAGGACCCGGGCGCCGTCCGCCTCTTCCAGGAGGAAGGCGTAGACGTACTCCTCGGCCAGGGGGAAGGGGCGGAGGGTGCAGCCGGTGAGCTCCACCGAGGCCCCCTCCTCGACGACGATGCTCCGGATCAGTCCCTGCGACTCCAGGAACTCCAGGTGGCTCCCTGCGCCCAGGCGCTCCACCAGGTCGTCTCGAACCCGTCCCGGAAAGTACACGGGCGTGGGCCGCTCCTCCCGGGGCCAGCGCCGGAAATCCCGGTTCATTTCCCAGACCCGAAGCCCCATGACGTGGTCCGGGTGCCAGTGGGAGTAGAGCCCCGCCGCCACCCGGCGAACCCCGGAACGGGCCAGCTGAAAGGCCGACTCCTCGGGTGTGTCCACGAGGAGGTCCGGTCCGTGGACGAAGAGGGATGGCCCCGTTCGCTGATGCGGCGGACCCAGCTTCCGGGCCTTGCGACACAGGGGGCAGAAGCACAGGGGGCGCGGGGTCGTCACCGCCCCCCCGCTGCCCAGAATCTCGATCTTCATGGCAGGCCGGGTGGCTCAGGGAAGCCGGATCTCCGGATCGTCGGGGTGTTCCCGGTAGAGCACCACAGTGCGGCCGATGGTCTGAGCTACCTCCACTCCGTCCAACCCGTCGGCCATGGCCCGGGCCGCCTCTGCCGTGTCCTCCGGCGCCCCCTCCAGCACCTTCACCTTCAGAAGCTCACGGGTGTTGAAGGCCTCCTCGAGCGATTCCAGGAAGGCGTCGCTGACGCCGTCGTTGCCCACCTGCAAAATGGGCTTGAGGGAGTGGGCCAGGGATCGCAGATGGGCGCGCTGCTTCGAGCTGAGAGAGGCGATGGCGAAGGTCTCCTTTCGGTGGGGTGGAGTGGGTTCGGGTCTCCTACGACTCACGCACTGAAACGATCCCGTAGCTGTCCACCCGGAAGCGTCCGGTGGCGTCGGTGTCACCGATGACCCAGATCTTCATGCCGTCCTGCATGCGATCCTCCGGAAGGCCGGAGAGGGGGAGGGCGTCACGGTCATCCCTGAGAAGCATCCAGCGACCGTCGCCATCTCGCTGGAGCGTGCCCAGGTAGGGTGTGCGGCCCTCGATCTCCAGAATCTCATAGGTGGAGACCTCGATGCCCGGGCCTACCGGGGTGCCGGCACGCCGGCCCTCCACCTGCGCCCGGGCCCCCGAGAGCCGCATGAGCTCACGGGCCGGAGCGCCGGTGAGACCCAGCGAGCTGCCGTCGTCAAGGTGCAGCACGGCAGTGAGCGCCGGTTCCGTGCCGCTCACGCCCAGCACGCCCTCCGCCGAACGGAGCTCTTCGTCCGGATCGGTGGTCTCCATGGGCAGGTCCCGGGGCGGGAAGGCGGGTGGAGCTTCCAGCGGCGGCTCGGGAAGTTCAAGATCGGGGGTGTCGATCTGTGCCGGCGGGTCGATCCCGGGGTCAGGGTCCATCTCCGGCTGCTCGGGAGGTTCTACCTGGTCCACCGCCGCCTCCGGGTCCACCGGTACCTCCCCGGGTGGTGGGGGCGCGTCGTTTCCGCAGCCCGCCAGCGTCATCCCGAGAAGGAGGCTCGCCAGGAGCCCGTGGGTGGCCAACGCCCTGGTTTTCGCCATGGTGGCAGGTATCATCGGATCCTCGCAATCCAGAGCTGCATGAAGTCCGGCAGGGGTCCGCCATCGGAGGCGCCGGCACGGACGGCGAAGGGTGGATGTCCGTCGTCGGACGAGAGCCGCTGGTAGGCGGACGATCCGGCGGCCACCACGAAGCTGGACTGGAAGTCGCTGGCGAACGGATGGTCCGCCGGCTCCAGCCGAGCGGGGTCGCCCCACCGGACCGGTTCGGAGATCCACGATTCGATGCTCCTCAGATCCCACGAAGGGAGGGTGAGCAGGGGGTCGCCGGTCTCCACCCGTCCTTCGGTGTACAGCGAGGCGGCCCACGGAGCCATGAGCTGCAGGATGTCTTCCTCCACCACGTCCCCCAGGACGTCGTCGAAGGTGGAGAAGCCCGTCTCGGAGGAGTCCACGATGCGCCGCTGGATCTCCCTCTCACCGTCGGCGAACTCCCCGCCGAAGTGGTCGGAGATCCAACGAAGCAGCGACCACGTGACCCCGTAGGCAATTCGCCCCGAGATGCAGGGTTCGGGCTCTCTCACGCTGAGCCAGCCGCATTCCTCCGGCGCTCCGTCAACCTTGAAGGTGCTCTGGTCCGAAAAGGCGACGCCGTAATAGATGGAGAGATCGACGAAGGGGTTCCGGTACCAGAAGGTGTCGGTCGGGTCGGCCGGCGAGAAGGCGGTGAATTCGTCCAGGTTCGACCCCGGAGCGTTTCCGGTGTAACGGTGGCCCACAACCTCCTCGGCGATGGTGGCCTGTCCCTCCAAAAGCCAGACCTCCTGAAGACTGGTCACCTCGGGCATCTGGAAACGCCGCCCGAACTGGATGATGTGGGTCACCTCGTGGGCCAGGAGGAGGGGCGCGTCGGAGAGGGCGTCGCTGCGGGAGTACTCGCGGGACTCTCCGTCCGGATCGGTGATGCTCCCGTCGGGGTCCACCACCCTCGAGTAGTAGTACTCCCCGCCGTTGGACGAGGCGCAGTCATCGGGAAAGAAGTCGGTGCTCACCACGAAGCCCAGGACGTTGGCCGACATCTCGTTCACCTTGCGGGTGTTCACGATGACGATCCGGTCGTTGTCGTCCAGGTCCGTGGGCTCGCCGAAGTACGAGACCACCTCGTCGTAGATCTCGTTGTCGAACTCGTCGGCCAGGAGCTCGAAGTCGGCGTCGGTGAAGCCACCGGCCGGATTTGCCGCGTCATCCACCCAGATGGACTTTTCGCCCACCCGCTGGATGACTCCCTGGATGGTAGAGAAGTCTCTGCAGATGTTGGCGTTGATGTCCGGGACGTTCACCGGCACCGTGTCGCCTACCTGCACGTCTGCCGAGATCCGGGACGGATGATCGGCGGTGCGAGCGGCCCGGGCCAGCCCGTCGCCCAGCCGCACCTGAGACATGGCTGTGGCCTCGGCCTGGCGGAGCTCCGGCTTCGCTTCCCGGTGGCGAGCCCAGCGGAGATCTCGATCCGACAGCCCGGCGGCGCCGGCGATCCGGCGTGCCGCCTCGGCGGCGAAGGAGCTGCCTTCCCGAGCAGCTGCGGCTGCAGTCACCGGAAGGGATTGGCCCGCGAAGCCCTCAACCCGCACCGACGTCCGGCTGGCCGCCGTCTCGCTGGTGGACTGGAGGCCCATGATGTACTCGGCCTCCTGATTGGTGCCTCCCAGGATCACGCAGAAGGGGCTCGGGGAGGTGAGCCGCTGGTGCTCACCGGCGCCGAGCTCCAGGAGGTCGGCGGGCCGGTACGGGTGATCCAGCGGGTCGCTGGGCTCCAGGGCCGAGAAGACGAGGATGGGCGCCGGGCCTTCGGGACGGCAGAGGTCATCGGGAACCCGGGCGGTGATGCTGGTCCCGGAGGCGGTCAGGATGGTGGCCGCCGCGCCGTGGACCCGGACCTCCAGTTCATCCTCGGCGAACTTCTCGCCGGTGATGGTGAAGTTCTCGCCGGGTTCCAGCACCTCGGGCGAGATGGACTCGATGATCGGGATCTCGCCCACGACCACGGTGACGTCGGTATGCCCCTCCACCCCGTCCACCGAGGCGATGATCCTCGTCTGTCCCTCGCCCTGACCGACGGCCACGCCCTCTGCCGAGACGGTGGCTACCGCCGCATCTTCGGTGGACCACTGCAGCGGCCGCTCTTCCAGCTCATTGCCGTCAGCGTCCCGGAGAATGACCTCCAGTTGAACCTCCTGCTGCCGCCGGAGCTCCAGCTCGGCGGGTACCACCTCAACCGAGGCCACCGGAGGCTCCACGACCTGGAGGATGATCTGCCCCGATGCGTCCCCTGTTTGCGCCATGATGGTGACCTGGCCCGGCGAGACGCCTGTCACCAGGCCGTCATCGGCCACGGTGGCCCGGCTCTCGTTGGACGAGCTCCAGGTGAGAGTCCGACCCGGCACCTCGTTCCCCTGGGCGTCCAC
>SLNQ01000032.1 GCA_007132965.1 Gemmatimonadota bacterium
GCGAGCTGGGCCACGCGTGCGCTCGCGACGAGCGTCTTGGTCGGCGTGCAGCCGACGTTGACGCAGGTGCCGCCGATGGCGCCCCCCTCGATCACGGCGATGCGTTCGTTGGCTGCGATACCGGCGACGAGCGTGGCGGTCGCCTGGCCGGTACCGACCAGGACGTGGTCGAAGTGTTCTGGTGTCACGGTCATGTCACACGCTAGTGCCTGGCGGCACATGTCGTCCGTCGGATGGAAGACGGCGACCGAGCCGACCTCGTGTGGGTCTCGCGACGGGCTCGCCCGCCTGGTGATACTGTCCTCCATGTCCAATGCCTCCATGCACGACGGCGCTCGCGCCCTGGCTCGCCGGGGGCACGTGCGCCGCTGGCTGATCGCGGTGGCGCTCGTGGCCGCGGGTGCGGTCTTCGCTCACCAGTGGGATGAGCTCCTGCCCGCCAGTTTCGAGTTCCAGGAGTTGGAGGCGGCCCTGGTCGCCACGGAGGCGGTGCAGGCGGTCATCGACGTGGACACCGCGCCGCCGCTGGCGGCCGACGCGTGGGCGTTCGAGTGGTGGCGCTGGTTCGGCGCCGCCGCCGTCCTCGACGACCGCGAAGGCCTCGATGCACTCGGCGCGGCGCTGGCCGACGCCGGCTTCCCACATGCGGGCCAGGCGGCCGTGCCCGCGTGGCGCGAGGTGATGGAGCACCTGGTCACGGCGGCCGACGCCCATCGCCTGAGCGGGGTCGATCTTGACGAACTCGAGGCCGCGTTCGCCGGCACCGTGCCGTTCGAGGACCCAGTGCGGCTCAGCTACCTCGCGTCGCTCGCCGGCCAACCGGCGCCTGCCGCGGGCGTTGCGCCGTTCGTCGTCCGTTTCGAGGCGCTGGTCGCGGCCGCACGGGCGGTCGCTCCGTGAGGCGGCGGCAGCTGGCGCTGGCGCTCGCGCTGGTGGCGACGTCGACGTTGGCCTGGGCCTGGACGCCCGAGCGCTTCGAGGTCTTCTGCGGGCAGCCGGCGTGGTCGACGGGCCTGACGGGCTCCTACGACCGGGCGTTCTACGCCGATCGCACCGGCAAGGACGACGTTCTCGAGGACCCATCCTGCCTGAGCCCCGAGCGACTGGGCATGATCCAGCGGATGTCTGCCCACATCGTGGCCGCGTACCGCGACCTCGGCTTCGCCAACCCTTCACCCACACGCCTGGGACCCGTCGTCGATGGGGTCCTGGGCGAGCCCGTGGTGCGCATCTACGTCAACGACGACCCGGAATTCGCGTACACCGTCTCGCCCTGCACGTCGGCGGGCGTCAAGATGCTCGATCGCCTGAGCTTCGTGGTAGTCGACACGCACGTGGCGCGCACGTCGCCGGCGCCGTTCCTCTACTACGTGCTCGCCCACGAACTCTTCCACGTGGTGCAGAACGCGCAGACGTTCAAGATCGGCGCCGGCACGAAGAGCTGCATGATCGACCACTGGGTGTCGGAGGGCACGGCCGACGCCATCTCCACCCACCTCACGCGCCTGGCCTATCCCGGGTTCACCCCGGCGCTCGGGCCGGAATGGGTCCGCAACTACGTGGGCCTGCGGCGGTTCGACATCAACCTGACCGCGGCCCGGGCGCGCGCGGTCGCCGGCGTGCGCGAGGAGGCCAACGTGTTGGGCTACCGCGCCAGCGCGCTGTGGCGACATCTGGGCGAGACCTACATGCGCGAAGACTGGCGCTACCTTGTCCGCTTCCTCGGTGTGGCCAACAACAGCGCCGGGGCTCGCGATGATTGGCTGCGTTGGCTCGACCGGCTGACGCGCGCCGATCGCGAGATCCGGATGCCGTTGGCGATGACCTACGCCGCCTTCTTGACCGACTACGCGTCGTGGGGCGCCGAGAAGTACGAGGACACGATCGGCGAGTCGGTCTGGCTGCGAGAGGTCTTCGGCGCCTGCACGGTGGTGCCACTCAACCCCCGCCAACCGGTTCGCTTCGTGACGTTGCAGCTCGAGCCACTCGCGGGCGATTGCGTGCGGGTGAGTGTCGGCGGGCTCGAGCCCGACGCGTTCGCCTCCGTGCGGGTGGTGGCGCGCGACGCCGACACCGACCGTCTCGACGAACTCCACCTCGGCCTGGCGTCGTCGACGGCGTTCACGCGCTTCGACGGGTTGGACTTCGACGGTTTCGATTGCCACACCTACATGCGGACCGCGCGCTCGGGATCCGACCCCTGCACCTTCAGCCCGTTCGTGGGGGTCGCCCCCGACCTCGCCCCGGGAGAGGTCGTCAAGACGTGGCGGACGGGACCGCAGCGGCCCGTCGAGGGTGGAGGATTCGAGAACCTCTACGTCGTCACCCGCGCACCGCTCGAACCGCGCGACGCCCTCCACCAGACGCGGACCCCGCAGACGGTCCGGCTGCAGTTCGGGTTGCAGGTCGCGGCCCTCGACACGCCGGCCACGCAGCGGTCGCCCGCCACCCGCAGGCCGGGGGTGATCTCGGGTGGCGGCGAGGTTCCCTTCCTACCGATGGTCGATCCGCCGCTCCGCTCCGACGGCCCGTCCGCGCTCTCGGGCCTCGACCTGGGCGATGCGTCTCGCTTCGCCAGCGGTGCGCTGCCGGTGGTGCCCGACCTCTCCGACGGTCGCTTCCACGGCTTCACGGTCTGGTGGGGCGACCTCGCTCCCGAGGACGACGAGTACCACGGCTTCGACACCACCTTCCAGTTGCAGATCCTCTTCGACGAGCACCTGCCGGGCGGCCTCCCGGAGCTCGGGCGCACCGGCAGCTATCAGGCGTGGTTGATGGGCTTCGGCGACGCCCGCGCGGCGGGCCTCGGGGTGTCCGACGACGGCGGCCTAGCGCGCATGATGTCAGCGATGGTCTCCAACAACCCCGCTGGCATGGGCTACCCGCTCTGCAACTACCCGTACGCCCCGCTGCCCGAGGACGAGGACGAGTGGGGCGCCGGCTTCCGCTGGTTCTTGCCGCCCGATGACATGGAGCGCATGGGGCCGCTGGCGCCCTCGGTGGAGGTCGAGGTCGTCGCGTTCGAGGCCGACCTCCTGATCATCCGCTTCTCGGGCACGCTCGGCTACGTCGACGAGGACGACGAGGGTTGGCCGCTCTGCCTCGACCCGCAGCCCTTCAGGGGCGAGGTGGTCGTGCCGTTCGGTGCCTTCCATGCGGGCAGCGGCTTGTCGCTGGTGGAGACGCCCGGTTCGGATCTCGAGTACGCCTATCGGATGGGCTTCCTGTTCGGCTACCCCGACGAGGACGACGAGCCCGAGCTCTACCCATCGTCCGAAGCGGGCAGGGGCGCCGACGGCGGGTCCGTGCTGGTGCCTTGCGACTGCTCCTGCGATGCCCTGCTGAGCATCGCGCTGGCCATGGAGGAGATCGACGACGATGACGACGACGACGACCTGTCACCGGAGCTGATGGCGTCGCTGCAATGCGTCGACACGTGCGGGATGGGTGCGCTGGTCGCGTGCCTCATGTCGCAGGACGACTGATCGTCCGGACGCACGCGATGCGCCCACCGCGAACGTGTCGGTGGGCGCATCGTGAGTCTTCGACGGAGAGGGTGGTGTCTGACCCCACGACATAGGAAACCCATCTCTCGAAACATCGGCAACGCGTTCGATGGCATGTCTCAGGACATCGGCACCCATCGGCGGCATGTCTCAAGACATCGGCAACCGCGACCTGCTTGACCTGCCAGCGTGTCCCAAGCCCAGCTCGCGATCACCGCCGTCGTGCTCGGACGGCGCACACAGACCGACGTCGCACGCGACTGCGGCGTCGCCAAGAACTGGGTCAGCAAACTCGTCACCCGCTACCGCGAACACGGCGAAGCCGCCTACGCACCCCGCTCCCGGCGCCCCAAGGCCTCGACGCCGGACCCGCCACCATTGCCTGGCACCTCGACACGCACCACGACACCCACGACACCCACGACCGCGTCCGCTCCGACACCAGCGACGAAGCCGGCGTGGTCACCCCCCGCGTCAACGGCCGACTCCACCACATCGGCGTCGGCCGCACCCACGCCCACACACGCGTCATCCTCCTCCTCGTGCAAGACCACGACAGCCGCATCGTCGACCCCAGCACCGGCGAACTCCTACGCCACCTCACCCTCGACCCCACCCGCGACTACCAACCCACCGGAGCACCAACAGGACCCAAACCCAAAACGAAACGGACCGAACCATAGGTTCAGTCCGTTTCCGATCTCCTGAGAGATCACACTGGCGGAGAGGGTGGGATTCGAACCCACGATACGGCTATAAACCGTATACCCGCTTTCCAGGCGAGCTCCTTCAACCACTCGGACACCTCTCCGTGTCCCGCGGGGACGGCGGCTGCCGC
>SLNQ01000180.1 GCA_007132965.1 Gemmatimonadota bacterium
CTCGACGTAGCGCAAGGCTATGCCTTCGACGAACCGCCCGACCCGCCTCTGGCGGGTGCCCGTGGGGCCCCTGGGGCTCCCAACGGTGGCGCCCTGCCCTTCTTCAACGGCCTTCTAACGGGTCGAGAGGCAGGGCTTCGGGGATGTGAGCCCGTGTAGGCCTGGCGTATTCACGACGCCGATAGCGGAGCGAGAACAACGGGGAAGGTCCACACGGATCGCACCCATTGCCGGATGGCCGTCGGTTGGCCAGACTACTGAATCCTGCGTGCCCGGATGCGGTGCGTACCCCATCCGACCCTCCGCGGCCCACAGCACTGGACCGAGATCGGAAGGCGTCAGGATAGGGGACGAGCCCCACATCCTGGACCGTCCTGCACGGTGAGGGAGGGGTTGACCACCGTTACGTGAGTGAGCTTATGCGAATCCTCGTTGTCGATGACGACCCAATTTCGTTGGAGCCCCTGGCGGAGCGACTTCGCCAGTGGGGTCACGACGTGGTCCCCTTCGAAAGCGGGGAGGCGGCATGGGAGGAGCTCCAGGAAGGGCCTCCACCCAACATTGTGCTCCTGGACTGGATGCTTCCGGGCATGTCGGGACTGGATCTCTGCCGAAAGCTTCGGGAGGCGGGTGAGAGCCCCTACGTGTACGTGATCATCATCACCGGCAAGGCGAACCGGGCAGATCTCCTGGAGGGCTTTGACGCCGGAGCCGATGACTTTCTCACCAAGCCCTTCGACTGGGACGAGCTCCGGGCGCGCCTGCGGGCAGGGGAGCGGATCGTAGAACTCCAGAACGAGCTCATCGAAGCCCGCGAGGCCCTCCGGACCCAGGCGATGCAGGACCCCCTGACGAAGGTCCTGAACCACGGTGCCATCCTGGATGCCCTGTCCCAGGAGCTGGACCGTGCCCACCGTGAGGAATACCCTCTGGCAGTAGTCATGGCGGATCTGGACAGCTTCAAGGCGGTGAACGACGAGTTCGGGCACGTGGCCGGCGACCGCGTGCTGGTGGAGGTCTCGCGCCGGATGAGGAACAGCCTTCGATCGTACGACTCCATCGGACGATACGGAGGAGAGGAGTTTCTCTTCGTTCTACCCAACATCGGGCAGGACCAGGCAGCCAAGATGGCCGAGCGCGTGCGGCTGACCGTGTGCCGGGAGCCCTTCCGGGTCGAAGGTGCCGAAATCGGGGTGAGCCTGAGTCAGGGCGTCATGGTCTGGGAGGAGCCTCGACCCGTGGAGGTGGATCGACTCATCAAGGCTGCGGACGAGGCGCTCTACGGGGTCAAGCGAGGTGGCAGGAACGCCGTGCGCGTGGTCCTCTTCGAGCCCGGCGAGGCAGATGACGAGGTAGTGGCGCGGCAGATGACGGAGTAGTGACTCTCGGCGCCTGATCGCTCCTTCAACAGATTGCTAACGCCCCCCTGACCGGCCCTTGTGGAAGAGGGTCACGTTCCGGTGGGGGAACTCCGGGGTCCACCCGTGCTCTCCGCCGATCCATTCCATGGTGCGGCGGCTGTAGAAGCACACGTGGGTCGGGTCCCGGGCGTAGTGCCAATCCGCCAGCGCTACGTCCGGGGCCGGCCCCTCGGTCATGACGCCAAGCCATCCGCCGGCACGCAGCAGACGGTCGAAGGTCTGGAACTCCCTGGCGGGCCGGAAGAAGTGCTCTGCGGTCTCCGTGCAGGTGATGAAGTCGTACGTCCGCTGGAGAACCCCGGTGTCGGGCGCGAAGAATGGGTCGTAGTCGCTCGTCGGAAACCCCGCTTCCGTGAGCATGACCGAGAGGGTGGGGCCCGGCCCGGATCCGTAATCCAGCCCGACGGCGCCGGGCGATAGGCGCTCCATGAGGGGAGTGGCTAGCCGCGAGAGGAACGCCCGGTACCGGACGTCCGCCGGATCGTTTTCATGGGTGTCGTAGCGGGCCCGCTCCTCGGCAGGCGTGGGCCGATCGTCAGGGTGCATGAAAACCAGGCCGCAACCCTGGCACTCCCGGTACCGGCGTTCGTGGGCCCGGATGGGGGCGCTGGAGGAGGGGAGGCGGCAGAGTGGACAGGCGAGGACGGGTGGAGTGGTCATCGGTGTGGAAGACGAGACAGCTGTCTGGGCAGTAGGTGGCTTCCATCGGTGCGGAGGCCGGGATCTTTGCGCGTGGGCCCACTTCGGGTGCATAATAACAGACACAGTCACCCAATTGCATGAGCGTAGCGAGGGTGAAGGTCCGGCCGGTTGGGAACCCCGGAGGGTAGGATTCCAGGGAGGGCCGAATTTTCACCGGGATACCCGAGGAGGCCGGCCTGGTCCCACAGCCACGGGGCGGGTTGCACGTCTCCAACCACCGGAGTCAGTCGATGAACCACGTCTCGGGAGTTGCCCTTCTTGCCTTCGGGCTGATCCTGCTTCCCGATTCCGTGGCGGCGGAGCAGCCCGTCCCGATCTCGACGTCGCTGGCGGCTGCCGGAGCAGAAGTGGGTCCCCCCGCCGACACCCTGGCCCTGCCGTACTCACCGGAAGATTGGTCCACGCTGCTGCCCGTCGAACGGGAGGCCCGTGATCTGGCGGCCATGCGCGACTACCGCCCCGGCTACCCCTTCTGGCAGCACGTCTTCAACATTCCTGACGGGTCCGTCGCTTTCGGAAGTGCGTCGGATGGCCGCCTCCTGGCCACCTTCCCCAGCCGGGGCGATTGGACGAGGGAGGTCCGATGGGCGGACCCCACCGTCCCCAACGTGGTTCTGGGTCGACGCCTGCCGCATGGGTTGACCCAACGGCGGGAAGAAGTGGCGGAGCTCCTGGAGCCGGTGGTGGGGCCGGTGGTTCACAACGCGACCCGGGGCCGGTTCCTCCTCCCCAACGCCCGCCGGTATGGCGGGTTCGTGGAAGAGTGGGGCCGGATCTACGAGCGGTTCGGGGTTCCGGCCGAGATCGGCCTCGCTCAGGCGGTGGTGGAGTCGGGGCTGAACGGACGGGTCCGCTCCGAGGCCGGGGCGCTGGGGCTCTGCCAGTGGCTGCCCCGCAACTGGAACAGCCTGAAGCGCCGGGCTCCCCACGAGATCGAGGGCTACAACCAGACCACGCAGGCCGCCTACTGTGCCGCCTATCTGAGCGTGCTTGCCACCAAGTACGGCAGCTTCGTGCCGGCGCTTTCGGAGCACCACGCCGGCGGAAGCAACGTGGGACGTACGGTGATCAACGGGTCCCGACTGGGCGGCATCGACGTGCGGGACCAGTACTTCATGGGTTCGGAGCTGGCCCGTGAGCTGAGGAACCTGTCTCCCAGGTCCTACCGGGAGGTCGTGCGCAGCTACGGACCCCGTTCCTTCCTCTACGCCGAGATGGTGTTCGGGAACGGACCTACCGTGAGGGGCATCCGGAATGGGGTACCCCAGCAGCGGATCCATGCCATGCGGGCTCCCCGTCCCATACCCCTGAGCGAAGTGACCCGGCGAACGGGGCTTTCTGTTGACGAGGTGCGTCGCTTCAATCCGGCCCTGGTGCGCCAGGTTCCCACGGGCGCGACGCTGTATCTTCCCTTCCGGGTGGAAGAGTTCGGGCCCGACGTGACCTTCTGGCATCGGCCCCCCTCACCCGAGTACGCAGCGGTCCTGGACGACTTCCTGAGTCTGGACGCACACTGGGACGAGTGGGAGGAGCCCTCCTTCGCGCCGGTGCTCCGCGAATTCCGGGAGCGCTTCCTGGCCACCGGCAGCGAGGAAGGCTCGGTGATGGCCACCATCATCGGCTACGCCATGGACGAGATGTATACCAGCCGCCGCCGGCAGATCCTGGTGGAGTTTCGAACGAGCCCCGAGATCGAGCGGCTGGTGAGACAGGGACTCGACGAGATCGAGGCCAACGGGCGCCAGCGTTAGGCTGGAATCTCCGGTAGCACCGGTTCAACCGTCCTCCGCTGAGGAGACTTCCAGCGCTCTTCGGATCGTTCTCGCGAGGAGCTCCGGAGTGAAGGGCTTGCCAATGAACTCGACCCAGCCCTCCTGCTGGTCGGGATCTCGAGCTTCTGCAACTCGACGGACCATCTCTTCAGAGTGCCCTGACATGAGCAGAATGGGGAGATGTGGTCGGAGCTCATGGATCTCCCGAGCCAGCGTCGGGCCGTCCATCTCCGGCATCACCACGTCGGTGAGGACGAGCTGGACATCATCCGGATCGCTGCGGAGGATCTCCAGCGCCTGGGGGCCCGACGGGGATTCCACCACCTCGTAGCCATAGCTTTCCAGGGTCCGACGGGATGTTCGCCGCACGGACGCATCGTCCTCTACCAGGAGGATCCGCTCCGAGCCCCC
>SLNQ01000362.1 GCA_007132965.1 Gemmatimonadota bacterium
GGCGTCAGGCGGCGTCGGAGCGTCTCACCGATGCACTGGGGCATCGCTTTCGACGCTCCTCCTACCCTGACACCGCAAGACCCCGTCCCGGTGGTCCCTGCCCTTCTTCAACGGCCTTCTAGAGCCGGCCCGACACGCACCGTCCGATGACGGGATTCAGCTCGGTTTTCTGTTTGGGTATACAGAAGGCCTTCGAAAAAGTGTGGGGTCCGACGCGAAGGGGTCTATCCCCTCTCGGTTGGGTGGAGCCCTGAAAGCGAAGCCTTCCGGGGAGCAGCTGGCTTGGTTACTGGAGCCGGCGCTTTCGTCGTTCCGATTCGTTGCCGGGCCCGCGGCCCGGTACCCTGCGCCCGCAACGAAGCGGTGGCAGGATTCATCCATAGGAGGTCATGCCATGAAGTGTATTCTCTCCGTCCCTCGCCTTTTCTTGCCGGCAGTGGCCGCACTCGTCCTGCTTTGGGCCTGTGATGCCAATGGTCCCCTCGAATTGGAGATTCCACCGGAAGCGTCAGCCCCTGAAATCAGTGAGCCTTTCGAACGGATCGGTCACAGCAAGGTGCTCGGGAGCAACATGATCGCGTTCAGTCAGGAAGGTGGGCTGGTCACGGAAAGCCTCCTGGAAGCGCAAGCTCCCGCCAGCGTGCTCGCTGAGACGCTGGCAGGGGTGGGTGTGACGGTTTCGAACGTGGAGTTCACAGGCCATCCCTCTGCCGCTGGGACCTTCAGCGGTGGGGATGGAATCATCGGATTCGAGGATGGGATTATCCTCAGCACCGGATACATTGCCAGTGTGGTGGGGCCAAACGAGTTCCAAGCTATTTCCACCAACCTCGGGCAGCCAGGCGATGCGGCTTTGTCCGAACTGGCCGGCGTCGAGACCTTCGATGCTACGATTCTGGAGTTCGACTTCGTCCCGGATGCGGATCGGGTCTACTTCGAGTATGTCTTCGGCTCGGAGGAGTACAATGAGTGGGTGGGCTCGGAGTTCAACGACGTCTTTGCCTTCTGGGTGAACGGGGCGAACTGTGCGGTGGTGGGGGATCCTGCCGTGCCGGTGACGATCAACACGATCAACAACGGCTACGACGGGTCGTTCTCCAACAACCCGATCCCGGCGTCGCCGTCAAATCCCCACCTCTACATCAACAACGACCCGTTCTGGCCGGATCATACGGGGAACACCGTTCCCGAAGAAGATCTGCTGAACACCGAGATGGACGGGCTCACGGTGGTGCTCACCTGTGAGGCCGAGGTGAACGCCGGGGTCACGAACACGATGCGGCTGGGGATCGCCGACGCCTCGGACGCGGTTCTGGATTCCAACGTCTTCATCCGCGCTGAGAGCCTCACCACCGAACCCCCGGCGCCGGACCCGGATCCCAACACGCCGCCGGTGCTGGACGCCATTGGAGACCAGACGGTGGACGAGGGTTCGGAGCTGAGCTTTACGGCGACGGCCACGGACGCGGACGGAGACGACCTGACGTTCAGCCTGCTGGATGCGCCGGCGGGGGCGACCATCGACGCCACCACGGGGGAGTTCTCGTGGACGCCGCCGGACGGGCCGGCGACGGCGACGTTCACAGTGGTGGTGAGCGACGGCGACGACACGGACCAGGAGACGATCACGGTGACGGTGCTGAACGTGGCGCCGGATGTGACGGACGTGAGCGGTCCCGCGGCAGCGGTGGAGCTGGGTGGGTCGGCGGGTATCCAGGTCAGCTTCACGGACCCGGGCATCCTGGACACCCACACCGCCACCGTCGACTGGGGTGACGGGACCACGTCGGACGAGGGGACGGTGACCTCGCCGTTCAGCGCGAGCCACACCTACGGCGCCGTGGGCAGCTACACGGTGGTGGTGACGGTGACGGACAAGGACGGGGACTCGGGCACGGGCACCACCACCATTGAGGTGACCCAGACGCCGGAGCCGGAACCCGATCCTGATCCTCCCCTCGCCGATGGAACCGACTGGTGCTCCGCCGGCTTCTGGAGCAACAACGGTCTGCGGCAGGGCGAATGGCCGGCAGGGTACGAGCCCGACGATGCCGTGAACACCCTCTTTGAATCCGCTGAAGGATACCTGGGCGCGACCCCGCTCCTTGGCGCGCTGGAGGGATACCGCCTAAGCCGAGTGCGGAGGAACACCATCGAGGGGGCCTCGGAGATCCTCCTGCGACAAGCAGTGGCGGCAGCGCTCAACGCCGAGGTGTTCGGAGAGGGCTTCCCCGCAGGAAGCGTGCAAGACATCGTGGACGAGGTGAATGGAGCGCTGAGCAGCGGAGACAGGGAGACGATCCTCGGGTTGGCGAGTTGGCTGGATGCAATGAACAACAACTACCAGCTCGATGAGAACGGAGATGTGGTTCTGGACGAGGAAGGCAACCCTGTGGTCATCGGTACCTGCGGGCTGCCCCGCTCGTAACCTGATGGTGGCAGCTTGAGCATGTTCCCTCGGGCTCCGACCCGTCGGGTCGGGGTCCGAGGGGCCCGTCAGGGATTCAGCCAGTACGTGAGCTTCACCACCAGCAGGTTCGTCGCCGGCGCCGGGAGCGGCCGCCCCAGCCCCACCAGGTCCGTCATCCCCTCCACCGGGTCGAGGCTTCCCAAGCTGGCCCGGTCCCGCACGTCTCGGCTCCACACCACGAAGAGGGTGGAGCCCGGACGATACTCCCAACGGAGGACCAGGTTGGAGCTGAGCTGTCCATAGGTGAACGAAGGGTCGGGAAAGGAGAAATCCGAGCTGCCGTCTCCAGTCCGGTCCACATGCACCCGTTCGGCGTCGGCGTCGATCCAGGTCCGGTCGGGGTCGTAGTCTTCGAAGCGGTCGGCGAAGTGCGGGGCTCGGGGATCCACCACCTCCATGAACTGGTCCACCTGTCGGGTGACCAGGTAGGGTTGGGCGTAGAACTGCAGGGACAGGTCCGTCGTGAGAGCCAGCTCTGCACGGGACACCACAGACAGGGTCCTGTGGTCCGTCCGACCGAACACGAAGCGGTCCTCCCCTTCGTGCGGGACCTTGGCCACGTACTGGACCTCTTCCGCACGGTCTACGACGGAAGGCTCCAGGGCAAGGCGAAGGCGCCCGGCGGGTCGGGCCTCCAGCGTGGCCCGGAGCACACTCATCAGGCCATCGGTCTCATCTTCGCGAGTGACGCTTCCGTCCAGTCGGAAGCTGAGGTCGCGGCGCGGGTCGGTGACCAGGATGGCCCTTGCCCGCGTGCTTCCCGGCATGGCCAGGGCGGGACCTCCCCGGAGGTGGTCGGTGGAGAGCGCCGGAAGGTGCCGCTCGCCCTGGACGATGATGCTCCAGAAGTTCCGGAGCTGGATCTGCAGGTCGGCCCGCCCGCCGGTGGCCAGTCGCTCCCTTCCGAAGCTCCAGTCCGACCACTGGGTCAGGATCAGCCTACGGCGACGCAGGATGAAGCCTTCCCCCAGCCGATCCCAGGACACGTGCCCGAACTGGTGCGTGCGGTCGGCCTCCCGCTGGTAGCCCAGGTCGTTCGCCTCGAACCCTGGTGACAGCACGTGTCCTCCCAGGCCCCAGCTCCAGTTTCCTTCACCCGCCCAGGCCACATGGCCGTCGGCGGCGAGCCCCGACAGCCCCGTGCGCAGGGGATCCAGCTCCAGGTGTCCGGCGTCGGGCCGCTGGAAGTATCGGCCGTGTACGGTCTGAAGGTTCGTGATCACCTCGGGCGTGCCCCGCACATGGCTTCCCAGGAGGGACCCGGAGAGCTCGAAGGCGCCGCCGCTGGACTGCCGGTACCACGTGGCTCCTCCCACCACCGCCCCCGACGGAAGCTCCTCGTCCAGAGTGCCTCGGAGGTCGCGGTGCGTGAGGGTCGCGATGGCGCCCAGCGAGCCCAGGCCGTCGCTTCGGTTCCGGGCCACCCGGGCCACCACGTAGTTGGCCCGTGGCTCCAGGGGCTCGAGCTCCTCGACCCCGAGAGAGTCCTGTGACACCCGCATCTCCGCGTTCGTCAACGCGTGCATCAGTCCCAGGTTCCAGCCGCCTGGCGTTCGTCCGGAGAGCTTGGAGGCAGCAAGGATGCCGGAAGCGTCAGGTACCCGTTGGAAGCTGCTGCGGGTGGCTGCCGTCGGCTGAACGTCTCGGCCGATCCGTCGTGAATGGAAGATCCGGGTGCGTCCGATCTCGTGGGTGAACAGATCCGCATCCTCGAGAAAGAAGGGCCGTTTTTCGGGAAAGAAGGTCCGGAATCCGCTGACGTTCACGACCGCCGGATCCGCCTCCACCTGCCCGAAATCCGGGTTGAAGGTGGCCGCCAGGGTGAGGTTGCCCGGGAATCCTGCTCGAAGGTCGCCTCCCACCGTTCCGAAGAACGGGCTGGGGTCGTTCGGTCCTCCCGAGGGCCGGGTCACGCGGCCCATGGAATAGGGGATGAGCTCCAGGCTGAAGGAGGGTCCTGCCTGCTCCATGCCCCTCAGCTCCCCGAAGGCCGCCACCACTTGCCGGGGGTTCCTGGGGAACGGTGCCCAGCTGGACACCTCGCCGGTACGGGAGCGATGTCGCTGAAAGTTCACGCCCCAGACGCCGCTGGACCCCGAGGTCCCCTCTCCCTGGATCTGTGAGAAGGGGATCCGGAGCTCCGCTGTCCATCCCGTGCCGTCCATGGATGCGGACGCCTCCCAGATCGCCTCCCACTCCGGGTCCTCGCGACCGTCGTCGCCGATGCGCCAGTCCCGCTTCACTCCCCGAGGGTTGACTGCGAAGGCCACGGCGCTGGCGCCGTCCCTGCCCGGGTCCAGGTACACGACGAACCAGTCGGAGGCGACGTCCGCGCCTCGACGGGCCAGGGGGGCGCGGATGCTTCCGGGCCCGGAGTCCTCCATGCGAGCGCCGACGTAGAGAGCGTCCTGGGTCCTGGCGATTCGGACCTCGGTGGGCTGGCTCGCGGGTTCGCCGGCGGAGGGCTCGGACTGGACGAAGCCCGAAATCACGGACGCGTCGGCCCATGCCCGATTCCTCAACGTGCCATCAATGCGGGGGCCGCCGTCCCGAAGCAGCGGAACTTCGATCGCCGGACTCCGGATCGAGTCGGGGTGGGAGGTCCCCTCAGGCTCGGAGGAGGTGGACTGGGCGAACAGGGGAGAGGCGACCGGAAGGATGACGATGGCGATCAGGGCGATCCTGTGGTGAAGGCCTGGGAGCATGGGGTGTTCCTCCTGGGTTGATTGGCCGCCTGACTCGGCTGTCGTGTCCCCTGGTCTTGGCAAGAGGCGTACCCTTCCCCCCACGCCGTGCGAACCCGGCCCCTTCCCTGCAGGGCGCCACCTCCTGTTCGTCAAGTTCGAGCAGGAAGAGCGTCCTTCGGCCTCGGGCGCCGCGAGCCGTCACCGATCCGGATCGCTTCCGCCGGACTCCGGAAAGATTCTTCCTTGTCCGGCCGAAAATCCTTCGCGCTTACGCCCCGGTCGGATCCCGGCGCGCCTCCGTTCCGGACGGCCTCGAGACTGGCGGCAATCCCTTGTGGAACGGGCCTTCCCGGCGATGGAGACGACCCCGCGGAGGGGCGCGGTCCACCTCTTGCCTTGGATTGCGTGGCAGCCGTCGGACGATTGGGTGCGACCCACCCGACGGCCCTCCCGCCGTTGGCCGGAGGACGTTCGCTCGGACCTTTCCAAATGGTGGATAGATGAAGCCACTCGTCTCTCCGGGAAACCGACCCGCCTCCCCTCGCGTCGCCACGCCTGTCGCGCCGGCGAGCGATGCCCGTCTCCGGCCCAGGGCCGAAGGAAAGTTCCTCTTTACTGCGGACGAAAAGTTCTACGTGAAGGGGGTCACCTATGGGCCGCTGGGCCCTCCGGAGGGAGGCCGGGCGTTCGGTCATCCGCTGGAGGTGGAGCGGGACCTGATCTCCATGCGCAAGAACGGCATCAACACCCTGCGCACCTACGAAGCTCCGCCGCTCTGGTTCCTGGACTCGGCGTCGAGGCACGGACTCCGGGTGATGGTCGGGCTGGCGTGGGAGCAGCACGTGGCCTTCCTGGAGGGATCCAGAACCGCCAGGCGCATTCGGGAGAAGGTGCGTCGGGACGTGGCAGGAATCTCGGGTCACCCGGCCGTTCTGGGCTACGCGGTCGGGAACGAAGTTCCCGCCCCCATCGTGCGCTGGCACGGGAGGACCCGGGTCGCACGCTTCATCGAACGTCTCTGGCAAACGGTGAAGGAGGAAGACCCTGCCGGGCTGGTCACCTATGTGAATTATCCCACCACCGAGTACCTGGAGCTTCCGTTCCTGGACCTCCTGAGCTTCAACGTCTACCTGGAGCGGGAAGAAGACCTCCGGGCCTACATCGCCCGGCTCCAGAATCGGGCCGGAGACCGACCCCTTCTCATGGCCGAGCTGGGCCTCGACGCCCGCGCCCACGGAGAGCGGGTTCAGGCCGAGTCCCTGCAGTGGCAGATCCGGGCTGCGTTCGAAGGCGGGTGCGCCGGAGCCATGGTGTTCTCGTGGACGGACCAGTGGTACCGGGGCGGAGAGGAGGTCGTGGACTGGAGCTTCGGGGTCACGACACGTGATCGACGGCCGAAGCCCGCCCTCTCCGCCGTCCGACAGGCGTTCGGCAACGTCCCGGTGCGGGTGCGGGGCACGTGCCCCCGCATCTCCGTGGTGGTCTGCACGTACAACGGATCCGCCACGCTGGAAGAATGCCTGCGACACCTGGCGGACCTCGACTACCCCGACTACGAAGTGGTCGTGGTCGACGACGGTTCGTCCGACGGGAGCGCCGAGGTGGCCGCGGGCTTCGACGTGCAGCTGATCTGCACGCCGAACCGGGGACTCAGCAGTGCCCGCAATACGGGACTCCGGGCGGCCACCGGCGAAATTGTGGCCTACCTGGATGACGACGCTTTTCCCGACCCGGATTGGCTTACCCACCTGGCCGCCGCCTTCAGGGACAGCTCGCACGCGGCGGTGGGCGGGCCGAACATCCCCCCGTCCGATGAGGGCCTGGTGGCCCGGTGCGTCGCTCGCGCACCCGGGGCCCCGATCCATGTCCTCGTGTCGGACACGGAGGCGGAGCACCTGCCCGGGTGCAACATGGCCTTCCGGGCTGACCGCCTGCGGGCCGTGGGCGGATTCGATCCGCGCTTCCGGACCGCTGGGGACGACGTGGACGTCTGCTGGCGCCTCATGGATGACGGCGAGACCCTGGGCTTCAGCCCCGGCGCCGTCGTGTGGCATCGGAGGCGAGATTCGGTTCGAGGCTACTGGAAGCAGCAGAAGGGGTACGGTCAGGCCGAGGGGATGCTGGAGCGGAAATGGCCCGAGAAGTACAACGGGGCGGGCCACGTCTCGTGGACGGGCCGGATCTACGCCAGCGGAGGATGGAGCCTGCTCCCCCGCGGACGCCAGCGGATCTATCAGGGGACCTGGGGTACGGCGCCGTTTCAGACCGTAGAGGAGGGCAGCCCGGGGCCGGTGGCCACGGTGGCCGCCATGCCGGAGATCTGGCTGGCGGTCCTCTTTCTTGTTCTGCTGGCGGTCCTGGGACTCGCCTGGTCTCCCCTCCTGCTGGCGGCCGCGGTGGCCCTGACCCTCGTGGGCGGTCTCTGTGCACGAGTGGTGAAGAAGGCCTGGAGGGCCTGCCGCACGGAAGCCGTCCATGGCTGGCGGTCCCTGGCGGAGTCATTTGCCCTCACGAGCCTCCTTCACCTCCTTCAACCGCTTGCCCGTCTGGTGGGACGGATTCAGGCGGGTCTGGCTCCCTGGAGGCGGTCGACGGACACCCCCCGGCTGGTCTGGCCCGTTCGGCACCTATCGCTCTGGAGCGAGACGTGGCGTCCCATCGAGGACTGGATGGGATCGCTCCAGCGGCGCGTCCAGGAGGCGGGGCTCGTGGTCCGACGGGGTGGGGCGTACGACCGATGGGATCTCGAAGCACGGAGCGGTCCTCTGGGCTCTCTGCGCATCCTCGCGGCCGTAGAGGAGCACGGTGAGGGGCGCCAGCTCGTACGGTTGCGCCTGCGTCGACGTTGGAGCCCCTGGGCCCTGGGCGTCGGGGTGGTCCTGACGGGACTCGGTGTGGCCGCCGCCCTCGACGACGCCTGGCTGGTTGTTCTCGTCCTGGGAGGTGTGGTGGCGGCGATCGTGGCCCGGTCTGTGACCGAACATCTCACCGCGCTGTGGGTCGTGGCGCGCGAGGCCCGCGCCATGGAGGATCACGGCACGGACGAAGCGGTTCACGAGGCGGACGAGAGGGCAGGGGAGAGCGGGGTTGAGCGTGACGCCGTCCTCGGGTTCCCACCCACCGGGCTGCGGAGGGCCGCCCGGCTCGTGGATGGGGCCATCCGCTACGACCAGAGAGGAAAGACCAGCGGACGCCGAGCGTCCCGGAGGCGGATGGAAACCGGGGCCGGCGGGGAGGGGAAATGAACCGGGAACACCTCTCCTACTATCGCCGGTCCTTCGGATACCTGGCGCCCTACTGGAAGCTGGTCGTCGTCTCCTTTGTGCTCATGGTCGTGGGCACGGGATTCAGCCTCCTCTCTCCATGGCCGCTCAAGATCCTGGTCGACCACGTCCTGGAAGACCTGCCCCTTCCGGAGGTCCTGGCGACCCCGCTGGGTCCCCTGGCAGACAACGCCGTGCACCTCCTGATACTTACCGTGGTGGCCGGACTGCTCATCACGCTGGCCCACAACGGGATGAACGTGCTGTCCAAGTACGTGAACACCGGGATCGAGCAGAACATGGTCCTGGACATTCGCAGCGATCTGTACCAGCACACCCAGCGCCTGTCCCTGGCCTACCACGACAAGCGCAAGACGGGTCGCGTGATCTTCGCCATCAACAACCAGGGATCGGCGGCCGCCGGGTTGGTCATGGCGTTCCAGCCTCTCGCCCAGAACCTCCTCACTCTCGTTGGGATGTTCTGGATCGTGCTCAACATCGACCGTCAACTGGCCCTTCTTTCGCTGGCGGTGATTCCGTTCCTCTACTACTCGGTGAACTACTACGCTCGCCGCATCGTCCCCGAGGTGCGACGGGTCCGGAACCTCGAGATGGAGTCCATCTCCATCGTCCACGAGGCCATCACCATGCTTCGGGTCGTCCTGGCCTTCGGCAGGGAGAAGCATGAGTTCGAACGCTTCCACCGGCAGGGCAAGGAGGCGGTGGACGCCCGGGTGAAGGTGACCATCGGAGAGACGCTCTTCTCCATGGCGGTGAACATGAGCACCGCGGGCGGAACCGCACTCGTGCTGGGGTTCGGTTCGTACCGGGCGCTGAACGGCCACCTCACGGTAGGCGAGCTCCTGGTGGTCATGACCTACATCGCCTCGGTCTACAAGCCGCTTGAAGCCATCATCTACACCATCAGCTCGTTGCAGCAGAAGATCGTGAGCCTGGAGCACGTGTTCGGTCTCATGGACCGGGATCCGGCCATCCGGGATGGGCCGGGGGCCGTCCATCTCGAGAAGGCCCGGGGCGAGATCGCTTTCGAGAACGTGAGCTTTTCCTACGAAGGCCGGTCCCATGTCCTGGAGGAGATCGACTTTCGTGCCCGTGCGGGAGACCTGGTGGGAGTCGTCGGCCCCACGGGGGCGGGAAAGACGACGCTGGTGAGCCTGATTCCCCGGTTCTACGACATCCAGGAAGGCCAGATCCTCCTGGACGGGAGGGACATCCGGGAACTCCGCCTGAAATCTCTGCGAAACCAGGTGAGCCTCGTCCTCCAGGAGCCGGTCCTCTTCTCCGGCACCATCGGAGAGAACATCCGCTACGGACGGCTCGACGCATCAGAAGCCGAGGTGGCGGACGCCGTGCGGGCGGCCAATGCCGAGACCTTCATCGAGAAGCTGCCCAAGCGGTACGACACCGTCCTGGGGGAGCGGGGCGTGCAGCTCTCGGTGGGGGAACGGCAGCGGATCTGTATTGCCAGGGCGTTCTTGAAGGATGCGCCGATCTTGATCCTCGACGAGCCCACGTCGGCCGTGGACTCCCGCACCGAGGCCATGATCCTGGAGGCCCTGAACCGGCTCATGAAGGGGCGGACCACCTTCCTCATCAGCCATCGACTGGCTGCGGTCCGCAATGCCGACCGGATTCTGGTGGTGGACGGCGGCCGCCTCGTCGAGCAGGGGACCCACGACGAACTCATGGATCGCGAGGGGCTCTATCACGAGCTGTACCAGACCCAGATGCAGGGTCGGCGGCAGGGCAGGAGGATGGCCACCGCGGTTCCGAGCGGAGTGGCCGGGGGGCCCGGCGGAGGTGGCTCATGAAGAAGGGAGCGGCCCGTATCGTGCTACTGGGGATCATGACCCGCCACCCGGTGGCCGGGGTGATCTGGCAGACTCTTCACTACCTGGAGGGCCTGCAGAGGCTGGGATACGAGGTCTACTACGTGGAGGCCGGTGCACACCAGCCCTCGTCGCTGCTTGCCCCGTCGGCAAACGGGACGGAAGACCGGTCCCGGGCTGCGGCTGCCTTCCTGGAGCGGATCCTGAGGCCGGTGGGGATGGGCGATCGATGGGCGTTCCATGCGCTTCATGCCGATGGGCGTTGCCACGGACTGAGCGAGCGGCGTCTGGGGGAGGTCTACGCCACGGCCGAGCTCATCATCAACCTCCACGGGGCGACCCTTCCCCGGCCCGAGCACTGGAAGACGGACCGGCTGATCTACCTGGAGACCGACCCGGTGTGGATTCAGATCGAGCTCTCCCAGGGGCTGGAGGAGACCATCGAGTACCTGGCGCCGCACCGGGCCTTCTTCACCTTCGGGGAGAACTACGGAACGCCGCGGTGCCCCCTTCCCGTCTCGGAACGCTTCGTGTTCCGGGCCACCCGACAGCCGGTGGTCCTGGATTTCTGGGACCGGGAGGGGTGTTCTCCAGGCCCCATCTTCACCACGGTGGGAAACTGGAAGCAGAGCTGGCGGGACGTGCGCTTCCAGGGCGAGACGTACCACTGGAGCAAGCACCACGAGTTCCTCAAGTTCCTGGATTTGCCCACCCGGACCGGCGAATCGTTCGAGCTGGCCCTCAGCCCCAGGGGTGTCGGCGAGGAGGACATCCAGATGCTGGAATCGTCCGGGTGGGCCGTTCGGAACGCCCTGGAGATCTCGGTCGATCCCGATGAGTACCGACGCTACATCCAGGGCTCCCGGGGCGAGTTCACCGTGGCAAAAGACCAGAACGTCCGCCTCCAGACCGGCTGGTTCAGCGACCGGAGTGCCACCTACCTCGCGTCCGGTCGTCCGGTCATTACCCAGGACACGGCCTTCGACCAGAACCTCCCGACGGGCCGGGGGCTGTTTGCCTTCAATACGTCGGAGGAGGTGGAAGAAGCCCTGGACGCCATCCGAACCGACTACCGGGGGCATTGTCGAGCCGCACGAGAGATCGCAAGGGAATACTTCGCGCACGATCAGGTGCTCCCCCGTCTTCTGCATGAGGCGGGAGGATGAACGCATTGGAGGACAGCATGCTCATGACCGACAAAGTACCGGCAACGGCCCCCCGCCCGCGTCCCTCGGCGCGGATCGGTCCCGGCTCCCGGGTCCTGGCCCTGATCCCGCACTATCGATGCGAGCGATGGCTTCCCGATGCCCTGGCGGCGCTGGTGGAGCAGACCGTGCGCCTCGACGGGATCGCGGTGATCGACGATGCGTCGGAGGTGCCCCCAGCGAGCATCACGAACCGGTTCCCCGGCGTGACCCTTCTGCAGTCTCGGCGCAACGCGGGGCCCTACGCCCTGATTCAGGCCGTGATCGACCAGACGGGGTACGATGCCTACCTCTTCAACGATGCCGACGACTGGTCGGATCCGCGACGCCTGGAGCACCTCCTGGACGAAGCATGGGACCAGGGAGCCGAGCTCGTGGGGAGTCAGGAGGTGCGGGTGGATTGCAGGGAGGGCGAGGTCTACCTGGCACACTACCCCCTTGATGTAAACGAAGCCCTCGAGCGAGAGCCGACGGCCTTCCCGCTCCTGCATCCCACGAGCCTCGTGAGCCGCGACCTGGTCCGGCGGATCGGGGGCTTCGCGACGGGGATGCGGTTCAGCGGCGACGCAGAGTTCCTGCGTCGGGCTGCCCGGGCGGGACGAGCGGTGAACGTGCCCGAGTACCTCTACTTCCGGCGCAAACGCACGGGAGCCCTCACCACCTCCCGTGACACGGGCCTGGAGTCTCGGGCTCGGAGACGGGTGCAGGCCGCTCTCTGGGAGCGGGCCCGGAAAAACGCTGAGAGAACGGCCCGCGGGCAGGCCCCGGACCTTCGCCCGTCCTCGGTTGGCCCGCCCGTGAGGCTTCGGCACCTGGGCGGGCCTCCCTTGCGGACGGCCCGGGAGACGACCGTGGCAGGAGGGAGGCGTCATGCAAACAGTGGCTGAACCCGGTCCCGTATTCGTGGTGGGAGCGCCCCGATCCGGGGTGGGGATCCTGACCTGGAGTCTGAGTCAGCACCCGTCCATCGACGTGGTGCCGAGATCCGGGTGGATGGCACGCACGTCCAGTGATCTGGCGGCGGCCTATCGGGAGGGTGCCGAGGCACCGGAGACCGCGGGCCCGGCGTTCGCGTCTGCGTCACTTGAGGTCTTCCTGAAGGAGTTCGGAGTCTCGGTCCATGCGGTCCTGGGCCGTCGCACCGCGTGGGGAGAGGACTCCGGCAGAGGGGCACGATGGGTCACGGGGAATCCGGACCACTCCCTCTACATCTACGGGTTGAGTCGACTCTTTCCCTCAGCCCGGTTCATCCATGTCCTGCGGGGTGTGGAACCGGTGGTGCACTCACTGGTGAACTCGGCGACGCCCGACGGGGCCTACTTCACCGAGGAATCGGCGGTGGACGCCTGGTTCCGATGTGTCCGGGCGTGTGTCGACGCCGAGCGGGCGCTGGGCACCGGATCCATGATCCGCATCCGGCACGCGGACCTGGTGTCGGACCCGGAACGGACGCTCCTCAGGTGCCTGGCCTTCCTCGAGGAGCCATTCCACCCGGCGTGCGTGCGTCCGGTTCGGGGTCTGGAACCCGACCTCGAGGAGGAGCAGGGTGACGGGACCAGGGAAGGTGAGGCCGACGATGGAACGGTGAGGACGAAGGCCCGAAGGCTCTGGCTCGGGCTTCGGGGGGAGCGGGTGTCCGACCGGAGTCCGGATCCGACCGCGCTGGCGGAGATCCGTCGGCAGTTCGAGGCCCGCGGTTCCACCGCACGTGCGGGACTGGGTCCCGCCTCCTCCGCCCAGCGGCTTCGGGACTTTGCCCGGGCCACGACGCCGGAGGGCAGCACGGTGCTCGTGGTGAGTCGTGGGGACCCTGAGCTGACCCGGATACCGGGACGCGAAGGGTGGCACTTTCCCCAGAACGACGAAGGTGTGTACGCGGGCCACCATCCAGCGGACAGCATAGAGGCGGTGGACCACCTGGAGGCGTTGCGGGAGCGAGGGGCGGAACTGCTCCTCATCCCCTGTACGGCGTTCTGGTGGCTGGATCATTACGAAGGGTTGCGGGCGTACCTGGCGAGCCACTGCCGCCTGGTCGCCTACCACGAAGATACCGGCCTCGTCTTCGCGCTCGGGAGCTCGCCGGCGGAGGGCGGGGCACAGTTGACGCCCATGCAGGAGGAGGTCCAATGAAGGCGCAACGTCTGCTCATCGTGAACGCAGACGAGTTCGGTCGGAGTCCCGGGATCAACCGGGGCGTCATCGACACGCATCGCCGGGGCATCGTAACCAGCGCCAGCGCCATGGTCCGACGCCCGGCGGCGGTGGAGGCGGCCCGGCTCGTCAGAGAGAACCCCGCGCTGGGCGTGGGCCTCCATGTGGACCTCTGTGAGTGGGTCTGCCGTGACGGGCGCTGGGTCCAGGTCGAGGAGGTGGTGCCGCTGGACGACGCCGACGCCGTCTCCGAAGAGGTCGCTCGCCAGCTTTCTCGATTCCGTGAACTCTTCCAGCGGGAGCCCACCCACCTGGACTCGCACCAGAACGTGCATCGCACCGAACCGGTGCGGTCGGTCCTCCTGACCACGGCCCGCCAGCTGGGGGTCCCCCTCAGGCACTTCACCGACCATGTCTTCGTTTGCTCCGAGTTCCACGGACAGACATCGACAGGGCGTCCTTATCCGGAAGGAATCCGTCTGAGCCGCCTGCTTGCCGTGCTGCGGTCCCTGCCCGAGGGTGCCAGCGAGCTCATCTGCCATCCCGGGTATGGAGATTCGGGGGCCGGTTCCTATGGGCGGGAGCGGGAAACGGAGTTGCAGGTACTGAGCCATCGCCGGGTCCGTGAGACCCTGAGGGAGCAGGGACTCGAGCTGGGCACCTTTGCGGATGTCCCGGCGACGGGCAGCCTGGATCCGGAGGGCACGGAGAACTCCTTCCGGGCACGAGGCAGGGCGGCCTTCGATGCCGGGGAGTTCGAGAAGGCCGTCGTCTGGTTTCGGCGGGCGGCGGCCGTGGGGGGGGAGCGGCCCTGGCCGTGGTTGTGGTTGGCCCGGTCGCAGATGCAGATGGGGGACCTGGAGGGATCCCGGGATTCCATCGAGAGGGCCCTGGGAGTCCTCCCGGGGTGGCCGCCGGGACTTCTCCACCTGGCCGACCTGCACATGGAGGCGAAGGAGGTGGGAGCGGCCTCCCGGGTCCTGGAAGAGGTGGCGGCCGGACTGGGGAGCACGCGGAACGGCGATGGAGATGGCGTGGCCAGGGCCGTGGCCCGCCGCATCACGAGGTTGCCCGAGCCGGAGACCGCGAATCAGGTGGCGGACGCCCTCCTGGCCGGGTGCCCGGACGAGGCGACGGCCATCGCCGCGAAGGCCGTAGCCCTGGCTCGGACCGAAGACTCCGAGACGGGGCGGCGCTTCCTCCACTCCGTACCCGGCTGCCAGCCGGAGGTCAGGTGGCGGGCCGCCGCGGAGTTCCACCTGGAGGCCGACGACCCGCTCCAGGCATGGCGCCACCTCCGAGAAATCGACCTTGGCGAAGAGGACGGACCCCTGGTGTCCCGAACCGCCCAGGCCCTCCGGCGCTGCGGCGAGTTGACCCGAGCCTGGGAGGCCTTCGATCGGGCGGCCGCGCTCGGGGTGAGCGACCCCAGCCTCCGCCACTGGAGAGACGTGGTCCTGGGCGAGGTGCAGGTCCTGTCCGGATCCTGGAGAGCGCAGGCATCCGGAGAACGGCACTACGAGAGCGTGGACGGGCGAATCCTCCACCTGGTGGGCAAGTCCCTCCCCTATGTCCAGACCGGCTACTCGGTTCGCACCCGCTACATCACCCTGGCGCAACGGGATGCGGGGCTGCATCCGGAGGTCGCAACGCAGCTGGGATTTCCGTGGGATCAGGGCACGGAGGAGGCTCCTCTCAGCGAGGAACTGGACGGCATTCTCCACCACCGGATCCCGGGTCCTCACCCCCTTCCGGCACGCCTGGACGATCGGCTGGATCGGAACATCGCCGAACTGAGGCGCCTGGTGCGTCGGCGGCGCCCCATGATCCTGCATGCCCATTCCGACTACCGAAATGCGCTGCTCGCCCTGGCCCTTCGGGACACGTTCCAGGTGCCGGTGGTCTACGAGGTCCGGGGCTTCTGGGAAGAGACGTGGCGCTCGAAGCAGCCCACC
>SLNQ01000393.1 GCA_007132965.1 Gemmatimonadota bacterium
GCCCTGGTAGCGCACCTGGAGGGTATCGGGCAGAGCGCCTTCCGCCGGCGTCGGGTCACGGGGATCCGTGCCGTCCAGCCTGAGTACGCGCACCTGGTCGGACTCGCCGTCCACCCGGGGCCAGCGCTCTGACAGCCAGGCCTCCTCCAGCTCCCGGCGGGCCCCCTCGTGCCGCTCCACCTCGGCCCGGGCCTCCCGGCGGAGCTGGTCGAAGGTGGCGGTGTCGGGACGGTAGGCGTCGGCCTCCTCTCCCACCCGTTGGATCCGGACACTGTCGATGCCATCATCCTGCCGGATTCGCATGACCACCTCCATCCCCCCGACCACCTCTCCGAACACCGGATAGATGGGGTCCAGGTACGAACGGTCGTCCAGGGTGATGTAGAACTGACTCCCGTTGGTGTGGGGGCCGCTGTTGGCCACCCCCAGCACGCCGGCCCGGCCGTGATCCAGCTCGGCGTGGACCTGGCTGGGATAGCTGTAGCCGGGTCCCGACGCCCGCTCGGAGTCAGCCATTCCGGCCTGAATCACGTGACCTTCCACGACACGGTGGAAAGCGGTTCCGTCATAGAAGGGCCGCCCCGGCTCGAAGGCGGCGTTCTCGATGGTGCCCTCAGACAGCCCTACGAAGCTGGCGGTGGCCAGGGGCGCCCTTTCAGGCTCCAGGCCAAGGATAATGACGCCCCGCTCGGTGAATACATACGCATAGAGACCGTCGGGCAGGTCCGTCTCCGGGCACACTCCGCCGTCTCCGGGCTGCATGGCCAACAGGAAGAGCGATGCCGCCACGAGCAACGGCACCCGGCTGCCGCGGTGACGGCCTTCTGCAGCGCGGAGCCGCCGTCCCCTCATCCGGGCCACGCTATCAAGCCCGATCCGATCCGCCACGGGTGGCCAGACCCGGGTCGGGTTCGGCGTCTTCCCTGAACGACTCGGCCATGACCCGGGCCACCGCCTCCAGGAGCTTCTCGCCCACCCCGGCGTCCATTCCCCGGGGATCACCCAGGATCCCGTTGCTGGTGATGGCCCGCAGACCCTTGCGGAACACCTGCTCCACCAGGGACTCATCCAGCTCACCCACCCGCCCGGGCTCGGCCCGGGCGACCCGGACCAGATCGGCATTTACGTGAAGCATCTGCGAGGCCTCGGCGATGTCGGCGTGTCCGCCCACACGAGCCCCCAACCCCAGCTCCTCCTCCACCACCAGACGCCAGAGCCCCACCAGTCCCAGGAGATCGGTGTAGGCCCCCACCCAGCAGCCGTCGTCCACCTGGTCCACCGCCTCCTGCAGTCGCGGCACCATCTCCCGAAGCGGCGAAAAATTCCCTCCATGCGAGGGGATCAGGCAGATGTCCGTGAAGCCGTGGCGGGCCAGGCTCACGCAATAGTCCCGGCAGACGGCCTCCAGCGTCTCGACCTCCAGCGAGATGGTGCCCGCAAACCCCATGTGGTGTTCGGAGCACCCCACACGGATGGTGGGCGCCACCAGGGCGTCCCCCAGGTTTCGGGCCACCCGCCACCCCAGGGCGGTGCCCAGGTCGGCATCCACCGAGAGCGGCAGATGGGGCCCGTGCTGCTCAATAGCACCGACCGGAATCACCACGGTGGTGGTGCCTCGGGTAATGGCCAGTTCCACTTCGGGCCAGGTGAGTTGCTCCAGGAAGAAGGACTCGGAAAGATCAGCAGGGGAACTCATAGCGTGTCTCGGTTTCGTTGAGGCCGGAAGCCGACGGGCACTGGCGACACTCAAGTATCATCAGCCGACGGCGCCGGGTCCAGACGGGGCGCCACAGCGGCCAGATTTCTAACATCCGCAGCGGGTCACCCATCCCACTCACTGGAGCTACAGCTGCGAGCCTCGGTCGATCTCGCCAACCGAACTAGAGTCTGATTCATGCATCAACCTCCAGTCCACCACCGAAGCCTGGCGATGCTCGCCGTTCTGCTGGTTCTGGGAACCTGGACGGGAGGGTGCGACGGTGCTCCCCAGGGGCACGGACTTCCGGCGTCGGGCGCGGAGGCGACGGCCGTTCCGGCACCTGAAGCGAACCCCTACGCCGAGGCCAACGGCGCAGACGGCACGCTGGAGCCGCCTCTACTTCCCTTGCTGGATCGGCGGGCCCGTCCCGTCACCACCGGCCTCGACAGCACCCTGCTGGCCCAGGCAGTGGAGCGGGCCGAAGGGCAGACGAACCTTCACAACATGATCGTGGCCCGCCACGGCGAGATCGTCCTGGAACGCCACTTCCGGGGGCCCGGACCCAGCCAGCCCGCCAATGTGAAGTCCGTCTCCAAGAGCCTCCTCTCGGCGGTGGTGGGGGCCGCGGTGCGCGACGGATACCTGGAGGGAGCGGAGATGGCCATCGGTCCCCTTCTGGGGGAACACTTCCCCTCCACCAACGCCGGGGAGGGCCCCGAGGCCAATCCGCGCTGGAGGATCACCGTGGGCCACCTCCTGTCCATGAGCTCGGGGCTGGAGTCCACCTCTTTTGGCAACTACGGCGCCTGGGTGGCCAGCCCCCACTGGGTTCGGAGCGCCCTGGCCCGACCCATGACCTTCGAGCCCGGCTCCCGGATGCTCTACAGCACCGGAAACACGCACCTGGTCTCGGCTCTCCTGACCCGGGCCACGGGCCAGAGCACCCACGCCTACGCCCGCGAGGTCCTGGCCGAGCCTCTGGGAATCCGGCTCCCCCCCTGGCCCCGCGACGCCCAGGGCATCTACTTCGGCGGAAACGACATGCTGGTGAGCCCCCGGGGACTCATCCGATTCGGTGAGCTGTACCGCCAGGGTGGCCAACTGGACGGCCGCCGGCTCCTTCCTCGGGAGTGGATCGAGGAGTCATGGGATGTGCGGGTCCGCTCCCGGCGCGACGGCAACGGGTACGGCCTGGGTTGGTGGGCTCGGGATGCCGGCGCCTACGAGGTCCGCTTCGCCTGGGGGTACGGTGGCCAGTTCCTCTTCGTGGTCCCCGAGCTGGAGCTCACGGTGGTGTTCACGTCCGATCCCTGGAGCCGGGAGCGAGGACACAACCGGGTCCTCCACGGGCTGCTGGACGACTACCTGGTTCCCGCGGCGGCCCGGGGCGGCTGACAACCGCCTGAGGGTGACCCCGAGCCCCCTCAGGTGTACTTTTGGGGGCCGGGCCACCTCAATTTTCCTGTGCAGGCCATGAACTTCGGAACCATCACCAACACCCTGGCGAGCCTCTCGCTCCTGGCCGGAGGCCTCGGCCTCGTGCTCCTGCTCCTGATGGCCCTGCCCGCCGGACGGGCGGCGCTCGGACGGGAGATGGCCGGCCGGGAACGCCTCATGCTCGGCATTGCATGGCTGGTGGCCGGCGTCTCCACCGTGGGGAGCCTCTACTATTCGCAGGTGGCCGGGTTTGTCCCCTGCGTCCTCTGCTGGTACCAGCGAATCGCAATGTATCCGCTGGTGCTGCTCCTGGGGGTGGGGCTCCTGCGGCCGGACGGCTCCGCTTCTCGCTATGGGCTCCCCCTTTCGGTGGTGGGGCTGGGCATCGCCCTCTATCACGTCACGATCCAGTTCCAGCCCGCCCTCGAAACCAACGTGTGCGACGTGGGCGTGCCCTGCACGGCGCGCTACCTCTCCGTCTACGGGTTCGTCTCCATCCCGGTGATGGCCGCCGGGGGCTTCCTCCTCATCTCGGGCATCCTGGCGGGCCTGTGGGTGGCGGGCCGGACTCAGTCCAGCAACTCCCGGTAGTCCCGAGCGTAATAGAGGAGCGGGCTGGAGTCGTCGGCAACCCGGGTCGCCTCCACGAGCCCCACCACCAGCCGGCAGTTGTCCACCGGCACCACCCGGTCTACCGTACACACCAGCACGGCGTGAGCCCCGGCAATGGTCGGAGAACCCTGGTCGGGAAAGGGCGAAGGCCCCACCGGAAACGAGTCGGTGAACCGGCTGGCCAGGGACTCCTGATCGGCAGCCAGGATGTTCACGACAAAGGTCCGGTCCTGCTTCAGAAAGGGGAGCACCTGGGCCCCCGGCCCCAACGAGAACACGATTCGCGGGGGACGGGCCGAGAGCGATCCCAGCGAGCTCACGGTCGTGGCGTAGATACGGTCGTCGTCGGGGTCCCGCACGGCCACTACCGTCACTCCCGAGGCCCACCGGGCCATGGCCTCCTTGAAGCGCTCCGGATCCGTGCCGGGGATCTCTTCGTCGTCCCCGGCGCCCCCGGGGTTGATCTGCGCGTCGATGGGTCGTCTGCTCATGCGTCGAGAGCCGAATGGGGTACGGGCAAAGAGGAAGCGACAGGAGGCGTGTCAGC
>SLNQ01000197.1 GCA_007132965.1 Gemmatimonadota bacterium
CCTGGAAACCGCTCTCCTCCAGGTGTCTCCTGCATTCGGACTCGGTGGGCATGCCGGGGAGGGCTCCCTCCCGGCAGATGGGATCCAGTAGGAAGCGCCGCCCCGCCCGGCCTACCTTCTCGGCCTCCAACCAGGCGCAGACCACCAGGCGTCCTCCGGGCCGCAGCACCCGCGCCGCCTCCCGGAAGAAGCGCCTCCGGTCAGCCATGTGCGCCAGGCTCTCCACCGCGATGACCACGTCGAAGGAGCCGTCGGCAAAGTCGTTCTCCAACCAGTCACCCTGAATGAACCGGAGACCGGCGCCGGGCGGCGTCGCCTGCCGGGCATGGCGAGCCTGCGCCTCGGACAGGGTGATCCCGGTGACCCGCACGCCCCGCTCTTCCGCCAGGGTCCGGGCCGTGGCCCCGTACCCGCACCCCACGTCGCAGACCTCCTGGCCCGGCGCGAGGCACGCCAGCTCGGCCACCAGCGAGACCATCCGGACGGCGGCCTCCCCGGGATCGTCACGGCGGGACTCGAAGAGGCCGTGGTGAAGGTGCTCGCCCCAGAGCTCCCGGTAGAAGCGATCCAGCTCGTCGTAGTGCCGGGCCACGTCGGCGGGGGTGACCGGACCCGAGCGGTCCCTCACCGCCCTTCAGGCTCCAGGTCGGGACACCGGGCCAGGAGGAGCGCCACGTCGGCGCTGTGGAGCCGCACCTCCGGCTCGACGGAAAATCCAGGCTCGTCGGCACCTCCGGCCGCAGCGGCCTGACCTCCCGCGCCACGAGTGACCGGGTGCATGACGGCCTCGCGCTCGGCGGCGTGATCCAGTCCCAGGGCGTTGCCCAGCTCGTGGGCCAGGATCCGCACCAGGTGCTCCCGGTCATTGAACTGCCAGACGAAGATCTCCCGGTCCACGGACACGGTCCAGCGCCCCATGCTGCGCCTGGACTCCTGGTAGTGTGCCGACTGGATACGGGAGGCCCGGGTCTCGGCTTCCACGCTCCGACGTTCCTGGTTGTAGGCCTCCACCAGCTCGTTCAGCCGCTCTACGCCCCGGTTGACCTCCCGAGCGCGCTCGGTGATCCGGGCCCCCTCCTCGTTCACCGCCTGGCGCTCCCGGTCCAGCTCGTCAGCCACTCGACGGAGCTCTCGGCGGACGTCCTCGGTGGCGTCACCACGGTTCTCCCAGTACTCCACCTGTCGGTCGTGCTCCTCCTGGCGGCGCTCCAAGGTGCTGAGGCGCCGTTCGTGCTCCTGTTGGCTCACCCAGAGGTCGTGCTGCTCCTCCTCGAGGCGCACCTGCTCCCTACTGATCTCCCGGGCCATCTCGTCGAGCCGCTCCTTTCGGGGGAGAAGCTCCTGGATCTGCTGATGCCGCTCGTCGAAGACGAGCCGCACCGGTGAGCCCCGGCCCTCCTCCACGGCGATGAGGGTGCGACCGGCGGCGTCGTTCCAGAGGGCGGCGGCCTCCCGGAGCGCAGCCTCCACCTCCCCGGCCCCCAACCCGAAACGCTCGTCCACCTCTCCCACCTGCCAGGCAAGGGGCTCGGAGCAGGGGTCCGGCGAGGCTGAAGCGAGGGCGGCCGGCGGGGGGGCGGCGAACGAGAGGAGGACCGCCAGGGGGAGGGCCGGGATCCATGCAACGGAGAAGCGGCCTGCGGAATGGGCGATTCGGGGGCTCATGACGGATTGGGACTCCACGGAAGGTGCTCGTCACTGGGTTCTGGGGGCCTCGTGGTCGGGGCGTGCCGGCCTCCAGGAGACCGTACCACCCCGAACACGACCCTTCCTACACCACCTCCCCCGTCAGGATGCCGACCCTTGCGTCGATGCGGGCCACGCGGTCGCTTTCGGCCACCGGCGGGGACCGGCGCGCCGGGCTCTCCGCAGCTTCTCCGCACCCCGGGAGCACCGCCATGGCCCGCCTCACCACCGCCGTCCGCAAACGGTTCCTGCGCTTTCGCCGGGAGATCCTGGTGGTGGCGTACGCCATCACCAATCCGGCCACCCCCCTTCACCTGAAGCTGGCCGGGGCGGCCGTCATCCTCTACCTGGCCAGCCCGGTGGACCTGATCCCCATCGTGGTGCCGGTCTTCGGGCTCCTGGACGATCTCATCATCGTGCCCTGGGGCCTGAGCCAGGTGGTGAAGCGACTTCCGGCGGAGGCCCGTTCGGAGGCCGAAGCCCGGGCGGCCCGCCTCATCCAACGCTACGTGGCCCGCCCCCTGCGCTTCCTCCTCTACCTGGTCCTGGTCCTCATCCTCCTCTGGACGGCGCTCCTCTGGCTGTTGTGGTGGGTCCTTTTCGGCTGAGGGCGGTCACGGGCTCAACAACCCCGGGCACACCTCGGCCAGCAGGGCCCGATCGGCGGGATGGGCATACGGCAGTGATCTCCCTTCCATGCCGGATCCGGGCCCGTGGGCCTCCGCCATCACCGCCGCCGGTTCGTCGGTGTGGGGCAACCCCAGGGCATGACCCAGTTCGTGGGCCAGGACCAGCACGAGGTGCTCCCGGTGTGCGAAGTGGTAGATCTCGATGGCCCGGGACACGGCGGTGATCCGGCCGTTTCGGGTCTCCACCTCCTCCCGATAGGTGCCCGACTCGATGCGGCGAGGCGCTGCGGCCTCATCCACCTCGCGGGCCCGTTCGTTGAAGCGTTCCACATCCAGGTTGAAGCGGTGGGAATCGGCCTCGAGCCGCGCTCGCCTCCGTTCCAGCTCGGCGGTCCTGGCCTCCAGCTCGCGGCCCAGCCGCTCCAACTCGGCCTCCTCGGCTTGCAGCGCCCGGGCCTCGACCTCGGAGCCCTGGGCACCCCGATTCCACCGCTCCACGGCGTCGTTGTGACGGGCCAGGCGCTGGTCGAACTCCCGCAGCCGGGCCTCCAGGGCGTTCCGATCGCCCTCCAACCGTTGTCTCCGATCGTTCAACTCAGCGCGTCGGGCAGCCAGCTCCTCCCCGGATCGGGCCAATGCCTCGTCGACGGTCCGGCGCTCCTGGGTCCCCGCCTGCCGGTCGTCCCACACCAGTCGCACCGGAAAGCCGTCATCGGGATCGTGGACGAAGAGCTCAGCAGTGGCCACCTGTTCCCAGAGATCCACTGCCTGTTGTACGCCCACCTCCACCTCGCCCCGGGAGAGGCCGAAACGAGGGTCCACCTCTCCCAGCCGCCAGGCGAGGGGCGTGGCGCAGCGCACCCGTGAGCCCTCGGCCCAGTGGTCATCCAACTGGGGGCCTCCCGAAGCCGGGAGAATCTCCCCGATGCGCGAACCCTCGAATCCGCCCACCCACCACCAGCCTACCGTCCCTCCCACGATGAGAAGGAGAAGCACACCTGCTCCGGACCGCGGTTTCCGGGCCATGGAAAGACCGGCGCCTCAGGCGTCGGAGAGAGGCGAGGGCGCCGGAGGGGATCCCATCGCCGCCTCCATCAGTTCTGCCAGTTGCGGGAGGACCCGCCCCACCCTCCCTTCCACCTTGACCCGCGCCGCCTCGTCACCGCGGGTGGGCCCCAGGTTCACGATTCCCACCGGGCGGCCGTCCTTCTCGGCCCTCATCACGAAACGCCGGCCGGAGTACACGGTCAGGGACGATCCCACCACCAACAGCAACTCGGCGGCTTCGTAGATCCGCCAGGCCCGCTCCACCCGCTCCCGTGGCACGTTTTCGCCGAAGAAGACCACGTCGGGCTTCAGGACTCCGTTGCAGATCCGGCACGCCGGCACCCGGAAACCCTCCTCGGCGCCGGCCTCCAACTGGGCATCACCGTCGGCCACCAGCCCGGCCAACCGTGGAGCGTAGTCCGGGTTCAGCTCGCCCAGCCGCTCCTGCACCTTCCGACGGGAGGTGGTCTCCCCACACTCCAGGCAGCGGACCCGGGCCAGCGAGCCGTGCAGCTCCACCATCCGTCGGCTCCCGCCGGCCTGGTGGAGCCCGTCCACGTTCTGCGTGATGACGCCCGCCACCGCGCCCATCTCCTCCAGACGAGCCAGGGCCCGATGGGCTGCGTTGGGCGTAGCCCGGGCAAAGCGGGGCCACCCCACCGCGCTCCGGGACCAGTAGCGGGCCCGGGCTTCGGGTCGGGAGACGAACTCCTGGTACATCATGGGCCGCCGGGCCTGGTGCCGGCCGTCGGGCCCGCGGTAGTCGGGAATCCCCGATTCGGTGCTGCAGCCTGCCCCACTCAGCACCACCACACGGCGTCCCATGAGCAGCTCCAGGAGTCGGTCTACGCCCGCGACGAGACGGGCTTGGCGGTTCGATGGCGTCGGGGGACGAACCATGGCGTGTTCCGTGACAGGTACGGGAGA
>SLNQ01000402.1 GCA_007132965.1 Gemmatimonadota bacterium
AGCTTGGAGACATCGATTCCCATAGGGTCCTGTTCTCGGTGTTGTTGAAGCAGTGCGAAAGGGGGGACTCGAACCCCCACGGCACAAGGCCACGAGATCCTAAGTCTCGCGCGTCTACCAATTCCGCCACTTTCGCTCTCGGGAGCTCACGTTCGCCCGCGGGAGTCGGCAGTGCCCGGACGGCGTGCCAAGGGCCGGTGAGGCTCCTCCCATCCGAAGGAAAAACATAACCGGGGCGGGAAGGGGCATCAACACGGCGGATTCCGGGGGTGCAGGCCCGTACGTCGGACGCCCGGGCCCGCCCATGAGAGTTGGGCAGGCCCGGGCGCGGGAGCCCGTCACCTGAGGGTCGGGCGGCTGGCCCCCCCGAAGGTCCGGTGATGATGGTTCGAGAGACCGTTCGTCAGAGGCCGCTCGGGTGGCGGAGCCGGATCAGCCCGGCACCCGCAGGTTCACCACCCGGCTTTCGCCGGAGGCATCGGAGAGCCGGAGCGAGACGACGTCACCGGGACCCACGTCCTCCAGGAGCCGCTCCACGTCCGAGACGCTCTCCACGTCCTGTCGGTTGATCTGGTCGAGCTTGAGGCCCGGGAAGACGTTGCGTCGAGCCGCCGGGCCGGCGGGGCTCACGTTACGGATCACCACGCCGCCGGGCTCGGGATAGTTCAGCTCCCTGGCCACCTCGGCGTCGAGGGGGGCCACTTCGATTCCGAGGCGCTCCTCGGCGCGGGCCTGTTCGGGTCGGGGCTGCTCGGTGCGGGGGCCCAGATCCGCCTCGCCCAGGCGCACCGTGGTCTCATGGGGCTCGCCGTCACGGTAGTAGCGGACGGTGACCTCGTCGCCGGGACGCTGCTGGGCGATGAGGAGCTGGAGCTGTCCGGGCCGCTCCACTTCCTCGCCGTCGATGGCCACAATGACGTCCTCCTGGCGGATGCCGGCTCGGTAAGCGGGACCGTCTTCAGGGAGGCGCTGGACCAGGACCCCGAAGGTGCGGGGGAGCCCGTAGTACTCGGCGTCCACGTTGGTGATCGGCTCCATCTCGATGCCCAGCAGGGGGCGACGCACCTGACCGAACTCCACCAGGTCCTCCATGATGCGCTTGGCCAGGTCAATGGGGATGGCGAAGCCGTATCCCTGGTAGAAGCCCGTCCGGGAGGCGATGGCGGTGTTGATCCCCACCACCTGTCCGCGGACGTTCACCAGGGGGCCGCCGGAGTTGCCGGGGTTGATGACCGCGTCCGTTTGGATGAAGTCCTCGATGGCGTAGGGAGCGATCTCGTGGAACTCCTCCTGCCGGCGCAGCTCACCTCCGATGAGGTCCAGCGGGCGTCCGATGGCGCTCACGATCCCGGCGGTCACGGTGTAGTCCAGCTGCCGTCCGCCTCCGAAGCCGGGGTTCCCCACGGCCAGGACCCACTCGCCCACCCGCGTACCGGACGATTCACCCAGGCTGAGAGTGGGGAGGCCCGATTCGTCGATGCGGATCACCGCCACGTCGGTGGTGGGATCGTTCCCCACCAGCTCGGCTATGTACTGCCGCCCGTCCGGGAGAAAGACGCGGATGGTCTGGGCGTCGGAGACCACGTGGTCGTTGGTGAGGATGTATCCGTCCTCGGTGACCAGGAACCCGCTCCCCCCGGTGGTGCGGGGCCGGGGCTGCTGGGGCTGCTGCTCGCGCTCACCTTCACCCGGCGGGCCGAAGAACCAGTCGAAGGGAGAGGGCATCTGCTGGGGCCGCTGTTGGGCCGTTCGCCCGGGGCGTTCCACCTCGATGCGGACCACGCCCGGGGTCACCGCTTCGGAGATGTTGATGAAGGCGGTGCTCAGGTCCACGGCCGGCTGCACCAGCTCCTCCGACACCTGGGGCTGGTCGTTGAAGATCGGTCCGGCGATGGAGGGAGAGGTCCAGCCCAGGAGGGTGGCTCCGCCCAGGCCCAGCACGGTGATGAAGGTGACAGCGAGGAGGACCCGCGTCTTGGTCTTGAGTGGATCGATCATTGGGGTTCTCTCTGGGGGCTTCGTGGAATTCGTACGTAGGGGTCACGTTCGTGGAGTGTCGTCGGCCATTTCGTACCCGCCCGGGCCGGAACCGATCCCGGGGGAGGGCACCCGGCCGGTCGCCGGCGGGGACGGTCGAATCGGGGGTCGGGGGCGCGTGTGGGCTCGGCTTGAGGGCACCCGCCCGAATCGCCCAAGCCCCGGTCGTTCTTCGTCAGACGCCGAAAGGGGCCCGGGCGGTTGCCCGGACCCCTATCGGTATCGGGTGCGCGAGGCACCTGAGGCGTGGCTACTTCTTTTCTTCGTCCACGATCTCGTAGTCGGCCTCGACCACGTCCTCTTCCTCCTCGGCGCCCGCCGGTTCCTCCTCGACGGTGGGACCGGCGCCTTCGGGGCCGGCGGCCCCCTCCGGGGCGCCTTCGGCGGCTCCGGCCTCGGCGGCCTGGGCCTGGTAGACCTGCTGTCCTGCGGCGCTGAAGGCCTGCATGAGCTCCTCGCGGGCCCGGTCCATGGCTTCGTGGTCGTCTCCCTTGAGGGCCGTCTTCGCGCCTTCCAGCGCGGTCTCGAGCTTGCCCTTCAGCTCCTCGTCCACCTTGTCGCCCCACTCCTCGGAGTCCTTTTCCACCTGGTAGACCAGGGAGTCGAGCTGATTGCGGGATTCCACCTTCTTCTTGCGCTCCTCGTCCTCGGCGGCGTGGGCTTCCGCGTCCTTGACCATGCGGTCGATCTCCTCCTCGCTCAGCCCGGAAGAGGCCTCGATCCGGATCTTCTGCTCCTTGCCGGTGGCCCGGTCCTTGGCCGAGACGTGGAGAATGCCGTTGGCGTCGATGTCGAAGGTGACCTCGATCTGCGGCACGCCCCGGGGCGCCGGCGGGATGCCGGTAAGCTGGAACTTGCCGATGGTCTTGTTGTCCTGCGCCATCTTCCGCTCACCCTGCAGGACGTGGATCTCCACCGTGGTCTGGTTGTCCTCGGCGGTGCTGAAGACCTCGGTCTTCTTGGTGGGGATCGTGGTGTTGCGGTCGATGAGCGGGGTCATGACCCCACCCAGGGTCTCAATGCCCAGCGAGAGCGGGATCACGTCCAGCAGGAGCACGTCCTTCACGTCTCCGGCCAGCACCCCGCCCTGGATGGCGGCGCCGATGGCCACCACCTCGTCGGGGTTCACGCCCTTGTGGGGCTCCTTGCCGAAGAAGTCCTGGACCACCTGCTGGATCTTGGGGATCCGGGTGGATCCGCCCACCAGGATCACCTCGTCAATGTCCGACGACTCGAGCCCGGCGTCCTTCAGGGCCGCCTTCATGGGCTGGATGGTGCGCTGCACCAGGTCGTCCACCAGCTGCTCGAACTTGGAGCGCGAGAGGGTCATATTGAGGTGCTTGGGACCCTCCTGCGTGGCGGTGATGAAGGGGAGGTTGATGTCGGTCTGCATGGTGGAGCTGAGCTCCATCTTCGCCTTCTCCGCGGCCTCCTTCAGCCGCTGCAGCGCCATGGCGTCCTTCCCCAGGTCGATCCCCTGGTCCTTCTTGAACTCCTCCACCAGCCAGTCGATGATGCGCTGATCGAAGTCATCCCCGCCCAGGTGCGTGTCACCGTTGGTGCTCTTCACCTCGAAGACCCCGTCGCCCAGCTCCAGGATGGAGATGTCGTAGGTCCCGCCTCCCAGGTCGAAGACGGCGATCTTCTCGTCCTTCTTCTTGTCCAGCCCGTAGGCCAGCGCGGCGGCGGTGGGCTCGTTGATGATCCGCAGCACCTCGAGTCCGGCGATCTTGCCGGCGTCCTTGGTGGCCTGACGCTGCGAGTCGTTGAAGTAGGCGGGCACGGTGATGACCGCCTGCTCCACCTTCTGGCCCAGGTAGTCCTCCGCGGTCTGCTTCATCTTCTGGAGCACGATGGCCGAGATCTCGGGCGGATTGAAGGTCTTGTCCGCGTTGGGGACCTTCACCTGGACCCGTCCCTGCCCGTCACGGGCCACCTCGTAGGGGACCAGTCCGCGCTCGGAATCCACCTCTTCGTAGCCCCGCCCCATGAACCGCTTGATGGAGGCGATGGTGTTGGCGGGGTTCGTGATGGCCTGCCGGCGAGCCACCTGGCCCACCAGTCGCTCCCCGTCCTTTGCGAAACCGACGACGGAGGGCGTGGTGCGGCCTCCCTCCGAATTCGGGATGACGACGGGCTCGCCACCCTCCATGACCGCGACGACGGAGTTGGTGGTTCCCAGATCGATGCCGATGACCTTACCCATGAGCGCTCCTTCTTGAGAGCTGTGAATGC
>SLNQ01000175.1 GCA_007132965.1 Gemmatimonadota bacterium
CCTCGGCTTCTGCCCGCTCCCGTCGGACGGCCCCTCCCAGCGTGCTGGCCGCGGCTTGCAGGGCTTCCCGCTCGGCTGCCGACCACTTCCTGGCGTGCCGGCAGTCGTCGAAGCCCAGGCACCCCCACCACGCGTCGTCCACGAAAACCGGAACCACCGCCATGGAGCGAATGGACTGCTCCTCCAGGTGGGGCCGCTCGGATTCTGGAAACTCGGCCACCACGCCCTGGACCATCTGGCCGGCCTGGAAGCGCCGGACCCACCGCTGGTAGCCGGCGGCGGCCAGATCCATTCCCTGCATTTCCGGGTTGTCCATCTGGGGGTCCGCGTGCGCGGCGGTCCACTCGTAACGTTGGCTCACCAGGGGGCTGCCGTCTGGGGCCGGATGGGTCACGAAGAGGTAGGCTCGGCTCACCTCGGTGGCTTGCCCCAGTCGGGCCAGGACCGGCTGGGCCACCTCCTCCCAGCTCGGGCTCCGGAGCAGGAGTCTGGCGGAGAACGCCACGGCCTGGAGGATCGCTTCGCTGCGCCGGCGCTCCCGCTCCGCCTGTCGTCGGGCCGTGATGTTCCGGGCAATGGAGACGATCATGGTGGTCCGGCCATTTTCCTGGATGGGGATCAGCCGGCTCCGGTACCAGCGTGCCTGGCCGTCAGCGCCGATGGCCTCCCCTTCGTGCTCCGCCGGGCGTCCGGTCCGGATCACTCGATCGAGGATCTCCCGGTAGGCTCCCGCCGATCCCGGTGCCACGTGGTCGAAGATGGAGCGGTGGAGGACGTCCTCCAGGCGGACCCCCGCTTCGCCCCGGTTGGCATAGAGGACCCTGGCCTCCCGGTCCAGCACGAAGACCAGGTCGGAGACGGCCTCCAGGGTTCGGCGGAGGACCTGCGCATCCACTGTGGGTGAGGGGGCCATGGTGGGGCTGCCGGGCCGGGGGTGCGGACGTCAGACGGACGCGGGATACAAAGCTGCAGCATAAGGGATCTGTGCCACGGAGACCAGCCGGTCGGTGGTGGGAGGGAAGGGCCGCTTTGGCGGCCGGGACTTTCCTTTTTCCGGTGGGGCCGGTAACGTGGCGCCGTCGTACCCGTCCCGCCCTCACTTGCTCACCCCGACCTCCGTCCGCGACGAGCCGCACTCCCCCATGACCCCACTGGACTGGATCATCATCGGGCTCTACTTCGTCCTGGCCGTGGGAATCGGCCTGGCCATGGCGAAGCGGGGAGGCAGGTCGCTGTCGGACTATTTCATCGGAGGTCGGTCGCTTCCCTGGTGGCTGGCGGGTACCTCCATGGTGGCCACAACCTTCGCCGCCGACACGCCCCTGGCCGTCACCGAGATGGTGGCTCGCCACGGGGTGGCCGGAAACTGGCTCTGGTGGAACATGGTCATGAGCGGAATGCTCACCGTGTTCTTCTACGCCCGGCTCTGGCGGCGGGCCGGGGTCATGACCGACGTGGAGTTCACGGAGCTGCGCTACGGGGGGCGGCCGGCGGCCTTCCTCCGGGGGTTTCGGGCCCTCTACCTGGCCGTGCCCATCAACCTCATCATCATGGGCTGGGTCAACCTGGCCATGGTGGAGATCGCGGCGGTGGCGCTGGACATCCCCCGGCTCTACGCCCTGCTCTTCTGCTTCTTCCTGGCGGCGGGCTACTCCATCCTGGCCGGGCTGTGGGGCGTGGTGGTCACCGACCTCTTCCAGTTCGTGCTGGCGGTGGGAGGCGCCATCGTCCTGGCCATCTTCGCGGTGAGCGCCGTGGGCGGGATCGCCGGCCTGGAGGCGGGCCTGGAGGAGGTGTACGGCTCCTCGGAGGCGGCCCTGAGCCTCCTGCCCGACATCGGCGCGGCGTGGATGCCCGCCATCACCTTCGCCGTGTACCTGGGAATGAACTGGTGGGCCTCGTGGTACCCGGGAGCGGAGCCCGGTGGCGGCGGATACGTGGCGCAGCGGATCTTCAGCGCCCGCACCGAGCGGGACGGCGTCCTGGCCACCCTCTGGTTCAATATCGCCCACTACGCCATACGGCCGTGGCCGTGGATCCTGGTGGCCCTGGTCTCGGTGGTCCTCTACACCGACATCGACAACCCCCGGCAGGGCTATGTGATGGCCATCATGGACCTGCTCCCGCCCGGGCTCACGGGGCTCCTGCTGGCCGGCTTCGCCGCCGCGTACATGTCCACCATCTCCACCCAGCTCAACTGGGGCGCCAGCTACCTCGTAGGAGACCTCTACGGCCGTTTCTGGAGGAAGGATGCGGAGGATCGCGAGCTGGTGTTCGTCTCGCGGGTGGCCACCGCAGTGCTCATGGTGGCCTCGCTGGTGGTGACCTACTTCCTCACCTCCATCGAGGGGGCGTGGCGGTTTCTCCTGGCGGTGGGCGCCGGAACCGGGCTCGTCCTGATCCTCCGCTGGTACTGGTGGCGGATCAACGCCTGGTCCGAGATCTCGGCCATGATCGCCTCCCTGGTGGTGAGCCTGGTCCTCTGGTTCGGGGCCGGGCTCGATCCTGACGATCCGGAGCAGTGGGCCTGGATCATGATCGGGACGGTGGCCGCCTCCACGGCGGTGTGGCTCACGGTGACCTACCTTACGCGTCCGGAGAGCGAAGCCACCCTGGAGCGCTTCTATCGCCGGGCGCGGCCCGGCGGGCCGGGATGGTACGGGACCGCTCGGCGCCTGGGGTACGGCGCTGAGGGGATCGACGGCGGCGCGCTGAACTGGACCAACTGGCTGGCCGGTGTGACCGTCGTGTACACCTCCCTCTTCGGCGTCGGCAAGCTCATCTTCGGCGAGTGGGGCCAGGCGACCGTCTTTCTGGTCATCGCCGTGCTGGCCTTCGCCTGGATCTCGCGCAACCTGGCCCGTATGACGCCGGACCGGGTGGACGAAGCACCTCCGCCGGGGAGCGACCACGAGCCCCTGCAGCCCGCGGACGCCGGACCGTGAGCGTCTGAGGGCCTACCTGTCGACCCGGACGCCGCCCCCTTAGCTTCGGGGGCGTCCGCAGGAGGGACGCGGCCCACCCTCCCGCCTTCACCACCTCCACCCCCCGCCGTGGATGCCCGATCTCGGATTCGGTCCCCTCGATCTCACCGTGCTTGTGGTCTACCTGCTGGGGGTCACGGCCTGGGGGGTCTGGCTGGGCCGGCACCACCGGAGCGGCACCGGCTACTTTCTGGGCAACCGGGACCTCCCGTGGGGCGCGGTCTGCCTCTCGGTGGTGGCCACCGAGACCAGCACCCTCACGTTTCTCTCCGTTCCCGGGGTGGCGTACCTGGGCAACCTGGGGTTCCTGCAGCTGGCGCTGGGCTACCTGGCCGGTCGGCTGATCATCTCGGTGGTTCTCCTGCCGCCCTACTACCGGGGTGAGATCGCCACCGCCTACACCCTCCTGGAGACCCGCTTCGGCACCGGCACCCGGCGCTTCACCTCCGGGATCTTCATGGTGACCCGCCTGCTGGCCGACTCGGTTCGCCTCTTCGCCACCGCCATCCCCCTCGCCCTCATCACCGGGTGGTCCTACTGGCTCTCCATTGCCGTCATCGGGGTTCTCACGGTGATCTACACCTACTTTGGGGGGATCCGGGCGGTGGTGTGGGTCGATGCGGTGCAGATGGGGCTCTACCTGGTGGGGGCCATCTGCGCCATCTGGGTCCTGCAGCTGGTGATCCCGGGGGGATGGAGCGCAGCCCTGGAGGGGGCCGCTGCGGCGGGCAAGCTGGAGATGCTGAACTTCTCCGCCGACCCCAGCGTCCCCTACACCTTCTGGGCCGGACTCCTGGGCGGGGGATTTCTGTCCATGGCGTCCCACGGCACCGACCAGCTCATCGTGCAACGACTTCTGACCTGTCGTGACCTGAAGGCCTCGCAGAAGGCCCTGGTGGGCAGCGGGGTCGCCGTATTCGTCCAGTTCGCCCTCTTTCTGCTGGTGGGAATCGGGCTCTGGGCCTTCTACCAGGGACGCCCCTTCGACGTGCCCGACGCCATCTTCGCCACCTTTATCATCGATGAGCTGCCCCCCGGGATCGCCGGGCTGCTCATCGCCGGGGTCTTTGCCGCGGCCATGTCCTCGCTCTCGTCGTCCATCAACTCCCTGGCATCGGCCTCGGCCTACGACTTCTTCGCACCCCTCACCGGATCCGAGGGCGACGAATTCCGGATTCTGAGAGCCGGCAAGGTGTTCACACTGATCTGGGCCATCCTCCTCATCGGCACGGCCATCCTGTACATCCCCATGAGCGAGGACGCCACCGCCGTGGAGGTGGCCC
>SLNQ01000124.1 GCA_007132965.1 Gemmatimonadota bacterium
CCTGGTTCATCTACAAGCAGGCAGGTCTCATGCATCTGGCCGTCCCTGACGTCATCATCGTTTATGGCTTTGATGTGAACGAGCTCTCGCTCGAGGCAATGCGCCTCGGCAGTGCAGAGGACGACGTCGACGATGAAGACTGAGAATCGCCAGACCGCCAAGCGGGGCGTGGCTCGAAAAGAAGGCCATCTGCCGGTCGACCGCCCCGCGGCTTGGCAATGAGCCGACAGGTTGTCAGCTTTCAGCTCGCCGACAAGTCCGGATCGGGTTTTGTGTTCAAAGCGTTGTTGTCATGCGCAGTGGTATCGGCCACCGCTTGAACCAGTTTGCTCAGCGCTGTTTGGCGGCTTCGGTCTGTAATCGAAGCGACGTTGCGGACGAACTCCAACAGCAATCGCCCTCGTGACGTCGACACGATATTTTGGTGGTCACTTAGATCTTCGAAAAAGAAACCAACGTCGACACCGAGCGCCTGCGCAATCGTGTACAGGCGGCCAGCGGATATTCGGTTCATTCCTTTCTCGTATTTGTGCGTTTGCTGATAAGTGACGCCAATCATCTCGGCCAGTTGGTCTTGATCCAATCCGAGAATGATGCGTTGCTGGCGCATCCGCGCGCCCACGTGACGATCAAGAACTTGAGTGCGAGGACACTCTCGACCTGTCCGATTTTCGGGCGACTCTTCCATGTATATCTGCCCTGGTTGACGCAAACTGGTCAATATGCGGAGCGAACCTGTATGACCGCCGGCGAAGGGTCAGAGTCGTTCGCATCCAGCTTGTCCTTTTAATCAACGGCTCTAGTCAGCGGGAATCAACATCTCGCTCGCTAAAAGCGCCGCGTGCGTTCGGTTGGTGACGCCGAGCTTGCGCATGATGTGGCGCATGTGAACCTTGACCGTCGTTTCGCAAATGCCGAGCTCGTAGGCGATGATCTTGTTGGGCTTGCCCTCACCCAGCCCGCTCAGCACCTCACGTTCCTTGGGGGTGAAAAGCCCAATGGGGCTGGTCGAGGCCTCGCGGTCGCCCACCATCAATGGCGGCGGAGCGCTTGAGCTTACACCGTTGATGGACCCGCCAGCCGGCTCGATGGCCGGAAAGGCCGTGCCGCCGATCATCAGCAGCCGTAGGCTTTGGATCAGAACTTCCAGCGCCACGTCCGCCGCGAGGTAGCCTTTGGCGCCGAACTTTATGGCAATGGCCACGTCGGCTGCCTCGACACTGTCCGTAACAACAAGGGCGGGGGTTGCCGGGCTCGCGCTCGTGATGCGTCGGAGATCGTCTCGCAACTCGCCGTTCTCTGCCAGACCACGCCCGCTGAGCAGGATGGCGGCGACGACAGTATCCTCTTCGATTGGCGTCTCTACCGACCGTGTGTCCACCGTCCGGAATGATACGTCGGACCACACCGCAGCCAAGGCCTCCGCCAAACTGTGGCGCCAAAGGGCCCGACGATCAGCGATGACGATTTCAAGCCCGACCGCAGACGGTGCGACCTTACCAGGAAGCCTGTTGACGGAGGTGGACGACGCCATTTATCGACAACCGAAAGGTTGGTTTATCAGAATCAGCTAGACCTTAAAAGAACGGTAGCCTGCGTCGTCGCGTCCGGCAACAAATAAATCGTGGATGTTCCGGTCGTTGTTGAACTTCGGAAATGGGGACGGCGTTGCTCGTCGTGAGCCGGTAGGGTCCCACTCTGTCAGGGAAGTTGTCGCCCCCTTTGAAACCTCTGTAGTTTTGGTGGGCGGAGACAGGATGAAGCTGGCATGGCCTATTCGAAGGAGCGCCGGTCTGCGGCGATCGCGAAGATGCTGCCGCCTTCGCGCGTGCCGATACCCGACAGCACAGCCGCTCACGGCCAACGCTGGCAAGCCAGCGAGCCTACAACCACCCGAAAGCGGAAAGGGCGCGAGGCCAATCTGTCCCATTTCTAGCCGATAACAGGACAGTCGTTCCCGACCGTGGTACACTGCACCCATGAAAACCAAGGGATCGCCAACGCCTGGGCAGGGGACGCCGACCGCTGTAAATGGGACAGTCGTTCCCAAGCGGGTCAGAAACGAGGAACGGCGCTCGCGCGAGCACCTGACGCCTGGTGAGATCGCGCTACTGATGAAGACTGCCCGGCGCCGGGAGGGGCGCCACGGTCATCGCGACGCGACCATGATCCTCGTCTGCTACCGGCACGTGCTCAGGGTCGGGGAGCTGTGCGGGCTACGCTGGGATCAATTCGACTTCGAGCAGGGGCTCGTCCATGTCCGCCGGCTCAAGAACGGGCGGCCGAGCGTCCATCCCTTGCGCGGCACCGAAATCCGTGAGCTGCGACGCCTCAAGCGCGAGCAGCTGCCGACCTCGCCCTACGTCTTCACCACCGAGCGCAAGGGCCCGATGACCACGGCGGGCTTCAGGAAGCTGCTGGCGCGGGTAGGGGAGGCGGCCGGGATGCCGTTTCCGATCCACCCGCACATGCTCCGGCATTCTGGCGGCTACAAGCTCGCTAATGATGGCGTCGACACCCGAGCTCTGCAACACTGGTTCGGACACAAGAATATACAGAACACCGTCCGCTACACCGAGCTCGCAACCGAGCGGTTCAAGAGCTTTTGGGAAGCTGAGGATTGAGTGCCCGTGTGATAACGTGCCGAAAGGATGGGCGATGACTTTAATTGGCGTATATGTTTCAGAAGCTGCTAGCTTCATTTTCGCGGACACTCTTGTTACGGGGACCGCTGGGGGCGATGGCCGGATCGCTCTTCCCAGTGGGCGCGACGATTCTCAGGCGGCTGGTCTGGCGCGCAAGCTGTTCAATCTCAATAAAAATATTGCAATGGCTTTTTGCGGATCAGGCTCGCTAGCACTGACTATTGCCGAACGCCTTAGCGTTGCATTTGCTGATCAAGACCCCGAATTAGGCGAAGTAACCGACTATATTATGAATGATTTTAGCGACCTCATTTCCGATATCACCATTTTGTTTCTAGAGGCGCGTGGAGACGTAGACAACGATGGAATTGCGCAGGCAGAATGCTGCGTCGCCTGGATCGGGAAATATATTGTTAATGTACCCGTATTCGATGGCCGGTTCCTGATTGCCGGGTCAGGGGCAGAGCACTTCGCTGAGGAAATGCGGCGGTATGGGTACAATGACGGGGTAGAAGCCTTTGCCGATTTTGGCGCACTCGGTTCGCAGCAAGAAGCTCTTCGTATTATTTCCACGGCGCAGACTCTTCTTCTTCGGGAGTACGAAGACGGTAATAATTTAAGCCACTCATATGGCGGTTTCGTCGATCTTAAGCGCATGGCGATAAAAGAGGGTGAGGTCGTCATCGCAGATGAAATAAGCCACGGACTCGTCACCTTTATATTGTATGCCACAAATTCGGGTAAATACTGGCGTATCCTAGATCACGTTTATACCGTCGCTTATGATAAGGGCATGATGATCGGAAAGCGTGTGTCTCTTGAACCCGCAGAGAGAAAAGTACGTTCCTTTACAATGTATACTATTTTTGACCCTGTGACGAAGCCCGACTTTAGTCGAGCAGGCCGTATTTCGATGCGATTTCAGGCACCGCTCGAATGGCGCTATCAAGTATATTTTAAACAAAATACTCTTTTTGACAGCTGTACGGACCAGTACATGGGTTTTAATGGACGCATTGAAATCGGTTCGACATTATTAATCTCAGATGAGATGATCGATTTGATTATGAGGACAGCAATTTCTTCTGGATCGGTCGAACCGGCGCCTGCCACGGCCTTGAGCTAGGGGCGTGCTGTTCGGCCTGTCCGCACGCGGCCTGAAAACCACCGCGACTTCCGCGCCGGCGCGAACCTGTCGAGCTGGCGCCGTTTCGACAGCGCGATGCACACGGTAGGCGTCTCTTTCACTGGTTTATTCCTTGTTTTCATACGCAAGCGCAGCATAGGAAGGGCGTATTCGCAAATGATACGACACATCACAACGATACACAACTTCGCACAATAAAGATAAAACGAATAACTGAGTGATATATTTATTATACGCAGTTATATATATGGCTTTATACAGCGATATTTCATGGATTTCCCTGCTCTCCGCTGAACTTCGCACAATATGCGCTCACGTTGTTGACACCTGCGCTCCTCCGGGTGGGCGGGAAAAAGACAGCATCCCTGCTCGTGCGGAAAGCCGAGGGCGCGGCTCCGACGGCATGTGATTCCTCACGTGCCGTCGGAGCTGGGTGCCGGCTTTAGGCAAGGCGAAGCACGAGAGCTGACGCTAG
>SLNQ01000206.1 GCA_007132965.1 Gemmatimonadota bacterium
AAGACAGTCGCCCCTCTGCGGAGCGGGACCATACCCTCCCACGACCTGGACCCCACCGGATCTCCCATTGAGGAGCGGTGTGGATCGCTTGCGTGATTCGAACTGGGAAATGGCCGCGGAGTGCGGCGGGAGGGTCAGACGCGGGGGGGGCGGAAGTGCTTCAGGGCGAGGAGGGCGCCGTGGGCGTCGGCGAAGCCTGCCGGACGAGGGGTAGCGCCCAGGACGGGACCGGGTCCGGCGGGCGTGGTCAGAGTCGGAACGGTGGCAGCTCCACCGCAGAGCGCCATGGACGCCCCTCCGAAGGGACAGGGGTCGTCGTGAGCCGGCGCTTCCCCTGTGGGATGGTCGCCGTGGTCGTGGTGGGAATCGTCACCATGGACGGCCAAGTGGGTCCCGGCGGGGTCGTCCATTCCCGGATGGCAGAGCGCCGTCATGACCCCCTCGCCGGCGTGTGCCAGAAAGCCGGCCAGGAGGAGGGCGCACGCAATTCGACCCAAGGGCCCGAATGGGCCCCTGCCGCCGACCTTCCATGTCCGGAAATGCGTCACGCCAGGGCTCCTGCTGGGGCAGGTGGACCGGCAGCCCCCCGATCAGCATGAGCAGACGGAGACCGCCGTTCGCTGGTCCCACCCCTCCCTCCGACGAAGGTTCCCGGACCGCAGGGGTTTGACCCCGTCTCCTCCACGCCCCATTCTCATCGTTCACAGAAGCCCCAGCTCGATCCCCGGCCACGGGTTCAACCGTGTTCTCGCCGAAAATCTCTCTATTCGGAGAGATTTTGCGCCGGGCGCCCACCGCTGACTCCCTCGCAAACGCCATGATGCCAGTCCCCGCTCCCCCTCGTCGCTTCCTCCCGCGCCTCTGCGGCACCGTCCTGCTGCCGCTCCTCCTCCTCCCGGCGCAGGGCCCGCTGCATGGCCACACCTCCGCACCGGCCGCCGGTCCCGAATGGGAGGTTCTCTCGAGCCAGGTGGAGATCCGCCGCGACGCCTTCGGCGTGCCCCACATCCATGCCGAAACCGTCCGGGCCGCCGGCTTCGCCCTGGGATGGGTCCAGCTCGAGGACTACGGCGAGCGGGTGGTGGAAGGCCTGATCCGGGCCCGAGGCGAATCGGCCATGATCCTGGGCGCCGACGAGGGCAGCGTGCAGGGCGACGTGCGGGCGCGGCGCGACCACGCCCGGGCCCTGGAGACCTTTCACCGGCTGGACCCGGCGGTCCGGGACATGTACCACGGCTTCGCCCTGGCGGTGAATCGATACCTGGAACTGCACCCCGACGAGCTGCCCCGGGCTGCGGGACTGCGCTTCTCCGGCCACGACGTACTGGCCAGGGACGTGGTGAGCCCCTCGTGGGCGGCCGCCAACAGGTTCGTGTCCGCCCTCGAGGAAAGGCGTGGCGAGGCCTCCCGTCTCACCGGCCCCGAGTACGCCTTCCGGGGCCCCGAGCCGCCGCCGGCTCTGCCTAGAGGCTGGGAGGAAGGCTCCAACACCTGGGCGCTGGCACCCTCGCGAACGGCGTCGGGGCACGCCATCCTCATGCGAAACCCCCACCTCTCGTGGACCGCCGGCTACTACGAGGCGCAGCTCCGGGTCCCGGGCGTCGTGCACTTCCACGGCGACTTCCGGATCGGGGGGCCCTTCGGGATCATCGGCGGCTTCAACCAGCGACTGGGGTGGTCCACCACCAACAACGGCCCTGACCTCACCGAGATCTACGCCCTCAGCCCGGACCCGGACCGGGCCGACCACTATCTCCTGGACGGGGCGTCCCACCCTCTCAGGCTGCAGGTGACCCCGGTCACTGTTCACGAAGACGACCAGTACCGCGTGGAGGTGCATGAGACATGGGAGACGGCCCTGGGCCCGGTGATCCATCGCACCGACCAGCGCATCTACGTCCTCCGCTCCGCCGGTGACGGCGAGTTCCGACTGGGCGAGCAGTTCTACCGGATGATGACGGCCCACGACCTGGACCAGTGGAAGGAGGCCATGCGAATGCAGGCCCGCATCCAGTCCAACATCATCTACGCCGACGCCGACGGGAACATCTTTTACGTGTGGAACGCCCGCCACCCGGTCCGGCCGCACCCGGCAGGGGGCGACACCGTGGCGGTGGAAGCCCGGTCCAGCGACGACGTCTGGACCCGGATCATCCCCTTCGATTCCCTTCCCCAGCTCCTGAACCCGCCAGGCGGCTACCTCCGAAACGAGAACGACCCCTTCCACCACACCAACCTGAATGCGGTCACCGAGGCCGACGAAGTCCCGCCCGACTTCCCCGAACCCCGAGTGCGGCTCCGGAGCCAGCGCTCGCTGGAGCTCATTCACGCCGAGCCCCACGAGACCCCATCGCCCCTGAGTCTCGAAGAGGTCTGGGAGCTGAAACACGATGCCCGCATCACCCTGGCAGACCGGGTGCTGGATGACCTCCTGGCCGCCGTGCGAACCGCCGTGGCGGACGGGACTCGAGGCGAGCTCGCCGCCGCCGCCGATCTCCTGGAAGACTGGGACCGCACCGCCTCCGCCCGGCAGGCGGGGGCCCTTCTCTTTGCCGAATGGTGGGACGCCTACCTCGAGGGGGCCGAGTCGGCGCCTGCTTCTCCCGAATCCGCCGGCTTCGGCGCCACCCCGGAGAGCCTCTTCGTCCAACCCTGGAGCCAGGAGCGGCCCATGGAAACCCCCCGGGGGCTGGCCAACCCCCAGCGGGGTGTGGACGCCCTGGAGGAAGCCATGCGTGCAACCGCCGAGCGCTGGAGCGACTGGCGTCTGCCGTGGGGTGAGGTGCACCGGGCCAGGCGTGGAGACCTGGACCTCCCGGTGAGCGGCTGCGACGGGCTCCTGGGCTGCTTCCGGGTCCTCTGGTTCACCGACGACGACGACGGGCTGAGACGAATCCGGGGAGGAGACGGATGGGTCTTCGCCGTGGAGTTCGGTCAGGTGCCCCGGGCCTTCACTATTCTGGCGTACGGCCAGAGCGACCGGGAAGACTCCCCACACCACACCGACCAGCTCCCACTCTTCGTGGACGGCCACCGAAAGGAGGTCTCCTTTACCCCCGAGGCGGTGGACGCCGCCACGGAGCGGGGCTACCGACCGGGGCACCGGTGAGCCCGGCGATCCCGTCCCCTGAGTTGCCGCTCCAGCCACGGACCGGTAACGTATCCGGCGCCTCGACGTACATAGCCTGAGCCGTCTCCCACCGCCACACCCTGGAGCACATCATGTCCAGATCATTCGACCGCCGTGATTTCGTCAAGACCACCGCAGCCGCGAGCCTGGGGCTCGCCCTGCCCCGTTCGGCACACGGGCGCGCTCCCGCGGTGATCACCCGCTCGGCCCGCCCGGTGGTCGTCTCGTCGGGCAACGGGTACCGATACCGGCACGACGGGGAGATCACCTGCGTGGAGACGGTCTTCCAGGAGATGACCGGGGGCACCGACATCCTGGATTCGGTGCTGGCCGGGGTGAAGATCAACGAGCTGGACCCCGGGGACTCCAGCGTGGGCTACGGAGGGCTCCCCAACGGTGACGGCGTGGTGCAGCTGGACGCATCGTGCATGCACGGTCCCATGAAACGGGCCGGGTCGGTGGCCTGCCTGGAGGGCGTGCGCACCCCCTCCCTGGTGGCCCGGGCCGTAATGCACGAGACGGACCACCACCTCCTGGTGGGCCCTGACGCCCAGCGCTTCGCCCGGAATATGGGGTTTGAGATCGAGGACGACCTGAACAGCGACCACTCGCGCCAGCGCTGGCTCGAATGGCGACGGCGCATCGACCCCTCCCGCTGGCCCGGCGAGGACGACCCGGACCGGATCGGGTACCTCAGCGGAATGGAGATGGTGGCCGACGGCCTCATCGACCCCGAACACTACTGGGGCACCATCAACTGCAACGCCGTGAATCAGGACGGGGAGCTGGCAGGCTGCACCACCACCAGCGGCCTGGCGTGGAAGATCCCGGGCCGGGTGGGAGACTCACCCATCCTGGGAGCGGGCCTCTACGTGGACGGCGAGGTGGGGGCCGCCGGTTCCACCGGTCGGGGCGAAGCCAACCTCTTCAACCTCACCTCGTATCTGGTGGTGGAGAACCTCCGAAGGGGAATGAGCCCCACCGACGCCGGCATGGAGGGACTCCGCCGGATCCGCGACAACACCATCGAGCCCCGGCTCCTGAACGACGAGGGCGAACCCAACTTCAACGTCCGCTTCTACGTGGTGAACGCTGCCGGCGACTACGCCGGGGTCACCCTCAGGGGCGGCGGCCAGTACGCCGTCTGCACCGAGAACGGACCCGAGTTCGTGGACTTCGAGGCGCTCCTCTGAGCCCGGACCCGGCAGCCTCCAGCCGCCCCGTCGTTGCGGGCCCGGGGGGAAGGACTTTCCGGTCGAGACCGCATCTCGCCTGAGATCAGGACCTCATGCATAACATGATACAATCGGCGTAACCCACTACCTTAAATACATATACACTCCGCCCACAACAGCACATTTCTGCTCCGGCATGTTACGTGCGCTCTAACAGACTGCACCTCGCAGTAGGCGACGACACATACAATCGCAGGAGGCAGATATGCTTGGCTGGGCTCTCACCTTTCTGATCCTGGCGCTCATCGCCGGGTTCTTCGGATTCTCGGGAATCGCAGGAGCGTCGGCGGGGATCGCCCAGATCCTCTTCGTCATCTTCCTGGTTCTACTGGTCATCTCGTTTCTGGCCCGGGCCGTCCGGGGCCAGCCGCCCGTCTGATCGGCGGCCGTCCCTCTGAGACCAGGTCAACCTACCAACGTGCGCGGGCCCCTCGGGCGTCGATGTGTATGAAGGGGCCCCGCACGGCGTTGGCCCGGTAGAACCCCAGGCCTCCGGGGTATACGTGGGGCTCGGCCCGGGCCTCCACCCGCTCCGCGATCCGGTACAGGATGCGGGCGTCGGCCTCACCGCCACGTCCGTCGCCGGTGAGGTCGTCCATGCGGCCGTCGCCGGTCTCGTCGATGAAGACGTCGGCGGCATCGCCCCACAAGTGCCGGCTGCCCTCGGTGCGGTTCCCGATGGCCCGGTTGTAATGGGGTGTGCGGAAGGCCGACATGACGTGGAGGGTCTCGGCCTCGATCCCTTCCACCCGCACCTCTTCCAGCACGGCCTGCAGCTTCAGCACCAGGGGCTCGGAGAGGGCCAGGTACCGGGGATCACCCGGCTGGTGCGGGAGAAACTGCCGGAGCCTGAACCCGGGAGCGACCAGAAGGTCCAGCACCTCGTCGTTGGCCTCGATGAACCCACCCGGAGGATCGTCGCCGTTGGGCGGACGATAGTCGCCGATACGGAAGCCGTTCATGGCTCCGGCCGACACGTCCTCGAAGGGGTGCGTCACCAGGACGTTCAGGGCAATGGCGTCACCGTTGGTGGCGGATTCGACCCGGAGGGGAACGGGTCCGGGCTCGGGCGGTGCCTCCCAGACCCAGCCTCCGCCAGACGAAGGGGGCACCACCCCGTCAGGGGTACGGAGCCGGAAGTCGCCCACTGGAAGATCCGCCCCGGAGGCCCCCGCCACCCCGTCCAACTCAATGGTGATGCGTTCCCCCGGAGTGGCCACCAGCGCCAGCACCCGGTAGGGCACCAGCACGTCCCGGTTCACCCGGATGCGGAATGACGCCCGAATGCGGCGGCTGTAGGGATGAGGACGGGGCTCCAGCGCCGCCGGCGCCGCGCCCGGAAGGGCCGGAAGCTCCCGGGCCAGCTCCAGGGGAAGGTGCGCGAAGGGGTCCGGCGGCGGATCCGGCGTGGCCTCGTTCGAGGCCGTGGGAGTCATCCCCCCCAGGAGGAAAAGTGCGATGAGGAGCAGGAAGCCCCCTCCGGTTCCATACATACCGTGTCGTACCATGTGCGCAGTGTCTTCCCCGTCCGTACGGGGCCGTTGGTCTGAAAGGCTGTTTGAAGAGGTGGAGGCCGCCACCGTAAGTAACGCTGGTATCCCCCATCCCGGGACCGCTACAGTCCCCGGGGCGGAGGCCGCTCAAGCGCCTCCCGGACCCGGCCATCTCTCCGGTACAGGTCGTCCCGGAAGTGCACCTCCCCGTCAGCTTCGACCCATGCGGTCCAGTACTGGAGGTGGACCATGTAGGGCCGGGGAAGGGTCACCGCCTGCTCGCGACCGCCCTGCACTACACGCTGGATCCGCTCCCGGGTCCACGACGGGTCGTCCTGCAGGAGGTGGGCCGCCAGCTCCAAGGCCCGCTCCACGCGCACGCATCCCGAGCTGAAGTCCCGAGCCGTCCGGTCGAAGAGCTCCCGGCCCGGCGTGTCGTGGAGGTACACGTTGTGCCGGTTGGGGAACATGAACTTGACGTCGCCCAGGGCATTGGCGGGCCCCGGATTCTGCCGCAGTCGAAAGCGACGGTTGAACTCGGCTCCCGTCACCCCGCTCCAGTCCACCGAGTGGGGATCCACCGCCCGGTTCGTGGCGTTCTCGAACAGCACCATCCCCTGCTGTGTCACGTGGTCCGGGTTCTCGCGGATCTGCGGGAGCTGGTCGTTGGCGGCAATCCCAGGAGGCACGTTCCAATAGGGGGCCAGGGCCAGGTAGGTCATGCGCCCCGAGAAGACCGGGGTCTGGCGGTAGTGGCGGCCCACGATGGTCCGTAAGCGGAAGGTCTCCTCCCCATGGTCCACCACGCTCGCCGTGAAGCCCGGAATGTTCACCAGGATGTAGCGATCTCCCATGTCCCGGGGAAGCCACCGCCAGCGCTCCAGGTTCACCAGGAGCTGCTGGTGCCGCTCGGCGGCCGGCACGTTCAGCGCCGCCAGGGTAGCCCGCCCCACCCGGCCGTCGGGTTCCAGGCCGTGGTGGCGCTGAAAGGCCCGGACGACATCGGCCAGCGCCTCATCGTACAGCTCCGGGTCGGCCCCCTCACCCACCCTGTCCCCGAGATGGGCCGAGGCGGCGAGCCGGGCCCGGAGGGCCACCACCCGGGGGTCACGCATTCCGGGGTCCAGGACCTCGCCCACCGGCACCGACTCCCAGCCGCCTGCCCGAGCCACCGCCCGGTAGTGGGCCAGCGCCTGCTGGAGGACGGGGTAGCGGTCCCCACCGGGGCGAAGCCCCTCCAGGGCCGCCGACACCCCGTCTCCCGCCAACGCCTCCTCGAGGACCTGGGCCATGTCCACGCCGTTTCGGGTGGCGGTCCAGTGGGGCTCCACCGTCAACGGATCCAGGCGTCCATGCAGCAGGTGCGACCCGTAGAGGAGAAAGGCGTCGGTGAGGAGCAACTCCACATCGGCCCGGTCCTGGACCGCCTCGGCACCGTCATCGGCCTCCAGCCGGGAGACAAGGGAGTCCAGGGTCGCCAGGTGGTAGTGGGCTGGATCCAGCCCGTCGTCCTCTGCCTGCCGGAGCTCGTCCAGGAGGGTTCGACCATGGGAGGTGAGGGCCGCGCCGAGAACCCAGATAGGCTCGAAGCCCCGGCCGTCGTAGACACTGGGGAGGGTCTGGGTGGCCTGGATGGGCACTCCGCCTGCCAGAAGCGGCGCTCCGGCGCCTGCGGCCTCCACCCGACTCCGGAGTTCCGGGGCCAGCTCCGGGGCCTCGTCGTTCCGCTCCAGGTAGGCGATCCCCTCCAGCGGCTCCATGGGGAGGGGATCCTCCTGTAGGCTTCCGGTGACGTCCCCTGCACGCGGGGCGTCTTCCGCACGGGAGGCGGGGTCCTCCGCTTCACAGCCGGGGGCGACCGATCCCAGGAGCACGGCCAGTCCCAGGGCTGCCGGCAGCACGCTGAGGGAGCGCCCGCGAAGATGGTGAGCCCTCACCCGCCCTCCCCGACGCCATCCTCGGCCACGTCGGATTCCTCTGCCACGGCGTCAATCGGCGCCAGGCGGTCCCAGTTCAGGATGGCGTTCCAGGCCAGGGCGAAGCTTCCCCGGGTCTGGTTCCGGTGCAGAGTGCGGATCCCGTAGAGGACCACGGTCCCCTCGCCCAGGGGCACCGAGACCACCGCCGGGTGTCCGCCCAGCCCCTGCGGTCCCGCCACCAGCCCGCTCATGAAGACCTCATCAGCCGGCGCAAAGCGCACGATCACGTTGTCGGACAGCGACGAGGAGACCGAGAGGTAGGGACCGAAGCGGTCGAAGACCGGGAAGTTCTCCTGGTAGCCCCATACGATGGGGTGGGCCGGATCCGCGGCTTCGGCCCGGACGATGGAGCCGGGGCTGAAGAGCCCCGAGGGAGACCGCAGCGAGACGCCCCGGACCATGCCGAACTCCACCGGAAGGGTGGCCGCCGACCCCAGCGCCAGGAGGGTGCCCCCGCCCTCCACGAAGTCCCGGAGCGCCATGAGGCCCTCGTAGCCCATCCCGCCGGTCATGTCGTCGGTCCGGGAGATCTGGCCCAGCGACGGATACTCGTCATGGGGTTCCCAGGGGAGGGGCCCGTCGTCGGGATCCAGTCCGTCGAAGATCTGCCGCGCGCCGGCATTTCGGCCCTGGTCCGGAAAGAGGATCACGTCGAAGTGCTCCCGCAGATCGGTCCCCGCCAGCTGATCCTCCGGCAGGTAGGTATAGGGGATCTCCCGGGTGTCCAGGGCAACCCGCACCGAGCCGTCATCCTGGGTGTTGCGCCAGGTATGGAGGACGGCGATCCGGGGCAGCGTCTGACGGTGGCGCTCCACCCCTTCCACCTCCGCCATCGACAGACCGCCCACCAGTACGCCCCACCGCTCGGCCCAGGCCTCCACCGCGTCCCGGTCCATGGCTGACGACGGGATCAGCCAACTCCCGGGCCCCCACGCCTCGGGGGCACCCAGAGGAGTCACCGGCTCCCGGGCAGAGTACACCGGCACCTCGGACCCCAACGCCCACCGGGCCGCCAGCATCTCGGCCGAGGCCTCCGGTCGCACCGCCCACCAGTCCGGTACCACGCCTCCGGGCACCTCCACGACACCAGACAAGTGTACGGGCCCCGTGACCGTGGTCATCTCCGTCTCCAGCACGGCGGGATCGTCCACCGGGTGGACCGTCACGTTGTGGATCAGGGGAAAGGTCCACGCCACATCGTCGTACGGCCGGGGCGCATCAGCCGGAAAACGCTGTACCTCCATGAGGTTGCGAACGAAGTGCCCGTACGGCTGATCTGCCCGGATCACCAGGTCGCCAGGGACCACCGCCACCTCCTCCCCTTCCTCCTGGGCGACCTCGTCCACCTCCGCAGTGGGATCCGTCTCATCCGTCTGGACGGCGTCCACGAAGCGCCGGGACTCGGTGGCCCGGTGCAGCTCGACCCCGTGGGTCATGAGCAGGTTCGCCATGTGCGACACGTCGGCCCGGCGAAGCTGGCCCACGGGAAGGACCCAGGCGTGGGGCGCCTCGGTCCGGCCCCGTTCCACCGCATTGTGGTTCTTCTGCCAGTAGTTGCGGAGCACCTCGTCACGGTTGCGGGCCACCAGGTGCAGCGAGTGGAGCACCCCGCTCTGGGCGTAGTTCAGGTTGTTGCGCAGCGACCAGGTCACCTCCGGGTACGGAGGGTTGGCCCGAAACCACTCCACCGAGGTCCGGTTTCCCCCCACCGTGCGCTCCATGGTGGTGGGCACCGAGTTCCCGAAGGTCTCATAGAAGCGTCCGATGGCGTTGCGGTTGTTCAGGGCGAAGACCATGTAGCCCGGATTCCAACCGTCGAAGAAATCGTGGGTCCAGACCCCGGGCATGCCGTGGGAGGTGAGCTGGGTGACCTCGTGGTGGGCGATCCACTGCCACTCGTGACGGGTGATGGCGTCGATATTGGGGTTGTACGGACCGGTCCCGGTGGAGACGTACAGGAAGGGCACGGACTCGTGCAGGTCCACGCCCACCGGGTACTTCCAGTGCTCGAAGAGCCCCACCACCTGCCGGCTCAGCGCCAGGGTGAGCTGGAGCCCGTCCCGGTTGTTGTCGTGCCGGATGTACTTCCCCCAGAAGGGCGGACCCGGGGGCCGGTCCGACATCTCGTACACGTCCTCTGCGTGGAGCCGGTACCACTCCACCACCCGGTCCCGTCCGTCGGGATCGGTGACGGGCATGATGAACAGGACCGCCCCGTCGCGGATCTCCCGGATCATGGGATCCTCGGAGACCGCCACCCGGTACGCCAGCTCCGCGGTCACCTCGGGGTGGCCCGTCTCCGGCGAATGGAGCCCCGAGAAGACCATGTAGATGGCCGGCAGGTCCCGAATCAGCTCCTCCATCTCCTCCCGGGAGGTCTCGCGGGGATCGGTGAGGCGGTGGTAGGCGGCCCGGATCTCCTCCAGGCGGTCCAGGTTGGCTTCGCTTCCCACCTTCACCAGGGCAAAGCGTCGCCCCTCTTCCGTCTCGTCCAGGTACTCGAAGCGGACCCGCGGCGAGGAGCCCGCCAGCGCTTCGTACCAGCCGTAGAACTCCGCCGTCGTGTGCAGCCGGCCGGGCTTGCCCAGGGGGTAGCCGAAGTGCTCCACCGGAGACACCACCCCTTCGGCCAGGGGAAGATGGTCCACCAGGCGGCTGGTGAACTCGGCGTCGGTGGTCCACGAACGCATGAGGCGAGTGGCGGCGGTGTCCACGGGCTGTCCCCACGAGGTGGCGGCGGGGTTCGGAACCTCCAGGTGCCAGTCGAACGTCTGGGGAACCGGCGGCTCATCGGGGTCCGCGCTGTGAGCCGGGTCCTGAACGCTCCCGGTCTCGGACGCCACCACCCCGTGGTCCCCCGACTCCTGGGCCCAGGCGGGATCCGCCGCGAGCTGCCCCATTGCGGCGCACCCGGCAAACAGTGCCAGGAGAAGGGCCGCCAGAAGGCCTGGACGCGATTGACGGTGGAGCCCGCCTCGCGGCTGGCAGTGAGCGGCACCAGGCGAACAGGCAGAAACGACGCGACGGCTCATGGGGACCCTCCAGGGGGGCATCTGATTCGAGTCTTCCGGATGCCTCCATTCTACGGGATGCCGTGCGTGTTCGCACGCCTGGTCGGCCGCCGTCCGCGACCCCTCAGGTCTTCTCGCCCGCCTTCCGCCCGGCCAGGAGCCCGTCCACCGAGAAGCCGCCCCCGCCCCGAACCACCAGGTACAGGAAGATGAAGCAGTAGAGGGCCGCCGTGGTGCCACCATTGACGTAGGGCCAGAAGTCCTGGGGGGCATGGACAATGAAATAGGCGGCTGCCATCTGCCCGGAGCAGAGGAAGGCGACCCAGCGGGTCCCGAGCCCCGCGAGGATCAGGAGGCCTCCGAAGAACTCGATGACCCCGGCAAAGAAGCGGAGTTCGGGAAACTCCACCACGGAACCGTCGAACCACCCCCAGAGCTTGGCCGCTCCGTGTTGGAAGAAGAGGAAGCCGGTCATGATCCGCAGCACGTTCAGGACGATGGGCTCGAGGCGTTCTTGCATGGGACTCGCTACCTTTGGCGGTGGGAACGGAAAGGGACGAACATGTACCAGAGCCGGATACCGGAAAGGGGAGGAAGGGGTCCGCGGAGGGCGACTCCGGCTCCCATCACAGATCGATCCAGTAGCTCACCTTCAGCATGAACACGTGCTCCGTCGGCGCATCCAGCAGGGCCCGCACGTCGCGGCTCGGAGAGAGGGTGCCCAGCTGCGTCTGGTCCCGCCTGCGCTGCTGCCAGACCAGGTGGAGCTGGGAGCCGGGCCGATACTCCCACCGCAGGACGGCGTTCCCCCGGAGAGAGCCGATGGTGAAGTTGGGGTCTCGAAGCTGTGTGTCGGCGGTGCCGTCGCCGTCCAGATCCAGGTACAGCGTCCCCTCGCTGATGCAGCTTCGGCCCTGGACGCACCGGATCTCGTCGGCTTCCGAGGCGGCTTCGCCAGGCGGGAGTTCGTCGAACTCGAACCCGGCGGGCTCCACGAACTGCCTGTAGCTCCGGTAGCGGCCGGACGAGAGGAGGGGCTGGGCAAAGACCTGCAGCGTCAGCGTCGGTGAGAAGACCACCGAGAGTCGGGTGTCCACCGAGAGGGTTCGCCGCTCCAGCTCACCAAAGAGGTAGCGGTGTCCGTACGTGGCCTCCCACGCGGGATCCTGGATCGCCGCCAGGTACTGGACCCGGTCGAGGCCCCGTTCAAAGGTGGGGCCCAGCTCCAGCTGGATCCGCGCCGAGGGTCGGCACACGAGCTCCGCCTCCATCTCGAATGTACGGCCGCCCACCCCGGACGTGGAGTACTCTCCGCCGATGCCGGCGCTCACGTCAGCCCGGGGATCCGAACTCAGGCCCACCCCCACGGACCGCTCGGCCGGCATCTCCATGAGGGGTCCGCCCCGGGTGATCCGGTCGTCCAGCACCGAGGGCGAATATCCCACCGAGGCCTCCAGTTCCCAGAAGTTCAGGAGGGTGGCATCGACATTCGCGTTGACGGGCCCGCCGGCCCAGGCACCCTGGAGGCCGCGATCCGCCTCCCCGCCCTCCCACAGGGAATTACGAAAGCTCTGGAATGAGAAGACCGACGCCGAGTACTCCCGAAATAGGCGCCCGGGAGTGATCTCCCTGAATTCCACCCTGGCTCCACCGTACACCCGCTCCGCTGAGGACGAGAACCCGAGCTCGTTGATCTCGAAGCCCGGCGTGCGCTGGCCCAGCCACGTGCTTCCGGTGAGTCGGCTGCCGCCGCGCCGGGTCAAGTTCACGTGCCAGTGCGCACCCTCCAGGGAGGTGGCCGTCGAATCCACCTCCAGGTGCGGCGCATCGGGTCGCTGGAAGACATGGATGCTGGATTCCTGGAGGCGGACCATGGCTTCGGGGGCGCCCCGGACACGGCTGGCGGTGAGGTGACCGCTGACGGCCCACTCCCGGTTCGCCCAGGCATGCTCGAAGTCCACCCCCACCGCGTGACTCCGGTCGGGAAGCCGCCGGGCCAGCGCCTCGTCGGCCAGGTCCCGTCCCACGTCCGTCACGATGGCTCCCACCTGCGAATCACCGCCTCGCAGGTCCTGGCGGACACGAACCACTCCGTAGCGGCTTCGGGGCTCGGCGACGAACCGGTCGAAGCGGTCCTCGTCCTCCCAGTATGCCCGTCCGCTCATCCGGTCGGTGAAGGCCAGAAGCGCCCCCGCACTCAGTCCTCCCGCCGTCCGACCCGTCAGCTTTCCGGCCCCCAGAATACGACTCTCCCGGGGCACGCTGGAATGATCGGCGTCGGGGGGGGCCGACCCCCGGGGCGCGCGCCCGATGCGCCTCGAGTAGAACAGGGTGTTCGCCGGACCGGGGAGGGAGAAATCGAAGACACGGTCGTCCCGTGTAAAGAAGGGACGCTGCTCCGGAAAGAAGGTTTCGAAGGCGGTGAGGTTGATGACCGCCGGGTCCACCTCCACCTGGCCGAAGTCCGGGTTCAGGGTGAAGTCCACGACGAAGGTGGACCCCAGCCCGTAGCGTCCATCCAGGCCGATCTGTCCCATCTGGTCGCTTCCCTCCCGAAAGGGGTCGCCGGGCACGTCGGGCTGTGTCTCGTGACCGGCCAGGACGAAGGGAGAGATCTCCAGGTTGCGGGCCCGCTCCGTGAGGTGGAGTCCGTCCAGAGCGGCAAAGGCACTCACCCCCCCGTAGCGCTGGCGGGATTCCAGGGAGAGATAGCTCACCTCTCCGGTGGAGACCTTCCGGCGGGTCACGTTGAAGCCCCAGCTCTGGGGGTCGTCGGAGGGATCGAAGCGGAGTTGGGAGAGGGGGATACGGAACTCGGCCGTCCACCCCTCCGAGTCCACGCTCACATCCCCTTCCCACACCGCCTGCCAGGCCTCGTCCACCTCCACGTCGTCGTAGCGGAAGCGGTCCACCTGCACCCCGGCCGCCGTGAGCCGGAAGGCGTAGGCCGAGCGGCGATCCCGGTCGGGATCGAAAGCCACCTCCACGAAGTCGTACGACTCCGACTCCTCGTCGCGACGGGTCAGCTGACGGCGAATGGAGGCCGGGTCGGGATCCCACATCCGGACACCCACGTAGATGGCCTCGTCATCGTAGAGGACCCGTACCTCGGTGTCGTGGACGGCGGGCACCCCTTCCATGGGCTCCCCGGCCACGAAGCCCGAGGTGGGTCGAGCCTCGGCCCACGCGGCTTCGTCCAGGACGCCGTCCACCTGCACCGGTGCGACCCGGACCGAAGCTTCCACCGACTCCGGGAGGTCGGGAGCCTGGACGACCGCTGCTGCCGCGGGCTCCGCAGAGAACGCCCACGCTGCGGCAAGCGGCAACGGGAGGAGTCCGCCGAGGAGGAATACGGCTAACGGAAACGGGAAGACTGGCACGTTCGAGGCGGCTGGACAGGTTGGCAGGTGAAGAGACAAGAAGTCTAATACATTCCGGTTGTCCGGCTGGAGTCCCCGGAGCCGGGGACGCCGACACTCCTGCGGCGACCCTCCAGCCCCAGACCCCCCTGCCTTACCTCAAACCCCCTCCGCCGCCGCCTTCGCCGCAGGAGTATCAGGCCCCACCGAATCCTCGGCATAGTACTTCCGGTACGACTTTCCGAGCCAGAGGGCCAGGAGCAGCCAGACCACCGAGACCGGCACCATGAGGAAGGCCAGCGACGCCATGCTCATGCCCAGCCAGAAGAGAGGCTGATAGGTCCAGGCACCCAGCTGGTCGCCCAGCCGGTAGACGAAGGTGTCGTTGAAGTTCTTGGACTTGTAGCGGTCCGTCCGGGGGAGCACCGTGTAGAGGACTTCCCGGCTGGGGCGCATCACCGCGAAGTTGCCGGCCCGCCGGAAGACCTCGAAGACGATGGCCACGATGAGCACCGGGGCCATTCCCAGGATGCTAAAGCCGATCATGCTGAGCACCGGGAGGAAGGCCAGCGCCAGACCCACGCCCAGGTACCGGAGAATGCGCCCGGTGAGGAAGAGCTGGGTGAAGAAGGTGAGGCTGTTCACCGCTAGATCCCGGGCGCCGAAGACCTGCGTTCGGGCTGCCGGATCGTCAGGGTAGGTAGCCTCCATGAGGGCCGCCACCTGAAAGTAGAGAAAGGTGGAGATGACGGCGAAGAGCCCCACGAACCCGGCGATCCCAAGCAGGTAGGGCGACTTGATCACGTGCCGGATCCCGTCCAGGACCTTCCCGCCGATGACCGCCTTTCCCTGGTCCGCCGGCCGGTCCTCGGGAGACGGCCCGTCGTCTACCTGGGCCGCCTCCTCGGGGACGTCGGCGTCGCTCTCCAGCGCCTCCTTCTCCATCTCCAGCGCCACCTGGGCCAGTCGAGCCTCGTGGCGATCAAGGATCCTCGAAGCCTGGGCCGCCAGTTCCAGGAGGGCCGCCGCCACCAGGAGGAGCATGATGGGTCCCAGCATCCCCACAAGCGCCGTGGTGATGGTAGAGCCCAGGGTGGCGCCCAGCGTCCCTCCCACCGCCACCACCCCGAAGAGCCGCTTGGCCTGGAGCGGACGGTACACGTCGCTCATGAACGACCAGAAGATGGAGATCAGGAAGAGGTTGATGATGCTGAGCCAGACGAAGAAGGCCCGAGCCACCCA
>SLNQ01000159.1 GCA_007132965.1 Gemmatimonadota bacterium
CCCTGGATCCCGAGGTGCGGGACCGGTGGGGTCGCCCCGCGATCCGGACCACCTACCGGGACCATCCGGACGACCTGGCCATGATGCAGTTCTTTGTGGACCGGGGAGAAGAGATCCTGGAAGCCGCCGGGGCCAGGCGTATCTGGTCCGATCCGGTGCAGCCCCAGACCCTGGGCGCCCACCTGCTGGGAACCTGCCGCATGGGGGACGACCCTGAGAGCTCCGTAATCGACCGATACCACCGGAGCCACGAGGTGCCGAACCTCTTCATCTGCGACGGGAGCAGCATGGTCACCTCGGGGCGCGGCCAACCCACCATGACCATTCAGGCGCTGGCCTTCCGGGCGGCGGGGCATCTCGCGCAGTTCGCACGGGCCGGCGACATCTAACAGGGCCGTTGTAGAGGTCAAAGGTCCACCGTTGGGAGTGCCCGACCCACCCTTGTGCAGCGGTGCCCGACGAACGCGCCGGGCGGTCCCTTTGCGTTTGTCGGGCACTGGAGCCCTCTGGGCCGCGGCCGGGACAGGGCCGCTGCGCGGGGGCCGAGCACGCTCGCGTGGTCCCGGCACCCCGCGTGCTTCCGTCAGCCCGCCCGTTCCCCCGCCGGGACACAGCCCGATGGAGCGTCGGGCGCCGTGACGCCTCCACCCGGCGTCGTCATGGGGCGGATCGCCACGGGCCAGGCCGGCTCAGGCGGACGGCTCGCGTTCACCAGACCCTGGTCGATGGCCGCGTGCACCCGCTCGCGGTTCGTGAGAGGCATGGGGCAGCTCTCTGTCTCGAGCTCTACCGCGTAGACGAACGCGACCTGACCGCAGGGGTGGCCGGCCGGCCCCGAGACCTCGACCCATGCCCATGCAATGCGGTCGTCGTGCTCGACCGTTTCGCACTCGGCCGGCGAGAAAGGTGGAGCGGCCTCCCATCCCGGGTGCTGGAGCCCCACCGTGATGGCGGTCCCTCTGAAGGTCCCGCCGTTGCCCCGCGGGACCGGGACGACGTGGTCGCGGCCACCGATTGAGATAACGTCCGGGATCCCGATGGGCGGAGACAGGGGAGCGTCGGCCGTCATCGGTGCCAGGACGTAGAAGGGGACGGCCTGATCCTCCGGCGTGCCGAGGCCCGGAGGCCGGGGCTTCACCATCTCCCACATCCGGTCGCCGGCCCACGCATGCTCCAGGATGGCGGCGGCGTGAGCGGGCGGACCCTGGAGCACGGCCCGGGGCACCTCCGCGGATACATCATGGCCAACGGGCACGGGTGCGGTGGTGGAGTCGCAGGCCAGGAGCAGAAAGGCGAGAAAGGCGACTGCTGCGGCCACGGATCCAGCTGACCCACGACGGGGGGAGAGCCCGCCGGAGCGGTGGTGTTCCTGGTGGTGGTGTCTCATGACGAATCTCCTGCAAGAAGTGACGGCTGCGCCGGTGCGGGGTCGCGGAGCGGCTCCCGTCCCGACAGAGCGCGGGTCGCGCTCGTGGCAGGAACGATGGGGCGGGCACGTCACCTCGCCGACAGGGCGCCGTCAGCGGGACGTCAGAAGGGAGGGCCTGGCAACGCATCCCCGTTCACTTCTGGGACTTACAGGATGACGCAACCATCCGCGCAAGAGGAGGTCGCCGGCAGACGAGGGTCGCCCCACGACAAGCTGCAGCCCGGGTCAGGCGTCGGCCAGGGCAGCCCGAAGGTCGTCGAGCTCCCGGCGAATCTCCGACATGAGGGCTGTGAAACGGGGGTCCTCGCTCAGGTCCCGCACCACCGGATCGCGATCCAGCCAGTAGATGCCGATCCGCGGCGGGTCCTCGACCCACCGCAACCCTTGCCGCCAGTGCGTCCGGATCACGGTGAGCACGCCTTCCGGGGTCCCGAGGAGCACCTCCCTGACCAGGAGGGCGTGAGGGGGGACGGCGATTCCCGCCGCCTCCCAGCTTCGAATGAGCTCGTCCGGCTCCCTCAGGTGGGCGCGGGCCCGATCGGTCTCGCCGAGCCGATGTGCCAGGAGGGCTAGGAAGGTCTTGCCCGCGGGGGAGTCGCCCACCGGGCTCTGCTCGAGGAAGCGCTCCGCCTCCCGGTAGCGGCCCCGGTCGGCTTCAAACTGCGCCATGGCGAACAGAGCACCGGGATGGTCTCCTGCCGCGGCCATGAGGGCGGCCATGCGTGCGTCGGCCTCGGAGTGTTCACCACGCAGGAGGTGCACCTGAGCCCTGAGATACCCCGCCTCCGGATGATCGGGCGCGAGCTGCACCGCTCGCTCGAAGCTCGCCTCGGCACCGTCCAGGTCGCCCAGATCGAAGAGGTAGCTACCCAGGCGCGAGAGGCTCTGGGTCGAGAAGGGATCCACCTCCACCACCCTCCGCTGCCAGCGGACCGCGTCGTCGAGGCGCCCCTCGAGGGCCGACAGCCTGGTCATCCCGTCCATGGCGTCGGCCTGGTTCGGATCGGCAGCCAGAGCCCGACGGAAGGCGGACCCTGCAGCCTCCAGCTCTCCGGCGAAGAGGTGACCGAAGCCCAGCTCTGTGGCAGCCTCGGGGAGCTCCGGAGCCAGCTCCATCGCACGCTCCGCGTAGTACAGGATGGAGTCCCGTCGGACGGGCACGGCGGGGAGCGCCACGTGTCGCCGGAACGTCTCCGCGACTCCCGCCCAGGCGCGAGCATACTCCGGGTCGATCTCCAACGCGCGCGAAAAGAAATCCATGGCGAGGGGATACTTCCGGAGATCGCCCGCGCCGGGTCGGTTCAGGTACTCGCGCCCTCGCAGGAAGAGGTCATACGCGTCGGGATGGGGGGTCTCGCCTGCGGCAAGCCCCTCCAGGGCGCCGGGGAGGAGGCGCCGCTGGAGGGCGTCGGCAATGCGCTCGGCGATCTCGGTCTGAACCGCGAAGACGTCGGCGACCTCCCGCACCTCGCGGTCGTACGCATCCGCCCAGAGGTGGGCGTCGGCCCGGGCGTCGATGAGCTGCGCCGTGATCCGGACCACGTCGCCCTCGCGGCGCACCGTGCCTTCCAGGAGATGATCCACGCCCAGCTCGTCGGCAATCTCAGGGCTCGTCAGGGTCGTTTGCTTGTACCGCATGACGGAGGTCCGCGAGATCACACGCAGGTCCTGGATGCGGGAGAGGGCGGTGAGCACGTCCTCGGTGATCCCGTCGGAAAAGTACTCCTGCTCGGGGTTCGGACTCCAGTTTTCAAAGGGGAGCACGGCGATCCCGATGCTCGAAGGCGTAGGCTGGGGTTCCACCGCCAGGGACGGATCCGAGGGGTCGCCGCCAGGACGCAGCAGGAGGGCAAGCAGCAGGACGCCGGCCAGCGCCGAGGCCGCCACGAGCCCGGCCGTTCGCACCCTGGTCCAGGCGGGCTCCCGGGACACTTCGGCACGGGCGTCGGAAGCGGGGGGAGGGGGAGGGGCGGTTCCTTCGTATGGAGCGTCCGGGGGTGCCCGGGCGGCCCCCGTCCCTTCCGGGAGGGCGGCGTCCCCGGCCCGGATCCTCTCCACGAGCTCCTTCGTCTCGTCCAGGGGCTCGACGTCCAGCTCGCGACCGATGAGCTCCTCGAAGACTTCATACTGCCGGAGAGCCTCCGAACGTCGTCCCCCTTCGGCCAGAAGGGAGATGAGCCGGTGCTGGCCCTCGTCGTCCAGGGGGTCGGCCTCGACCCACCGGCGCGCTACCGCCAGGGCCCCTGCACCGTCGCCCGAGGTCGCCCGCGACTCCGAAAGCCGCCGACAGAGCTCCCGGTGGCGTCGGGCCAGCCGGGAGCGCCAGGCGGCCGTCCACGACTCGAAGGCGGGAGTGGTGCCGGGGTGGCTTCCCTGGAGGAAGGGACCGTGGTAGAGCACCAGGGCCTCCTCGTCCCGGGCCTCATCCACCGCTTGGAGGAAGGTCAGCGCGTCGATCTCGACCCCGGAGGAGACCTGGATCCGCTCGCCCTGGGTTCGACTCCAGTCCTCACCCAGCGTGCGACGCAGCTCGTACAGGGTCTGGCGAAGGGAGTGGCGAGCTCGCTCGGGATCGCGCTCCGGCCAGAGGAGCGCCAGGAGCTCGTCCCGGGTCGCGCCGCGTTCAAGGGCCAGGTAGAGGAACAGGGCACAGCGCACCGGCTGCTGGGAGAGCGCGTGGACCTCCTCGCCGGCCCGCACGATGCGCAGGCCCCCGAGCGTACCCACGTGGATCCGCGTCATGGGGCAGCCCCCTGTGGGAAGCCGGCCGGGCCGGCACCGGGAGACATCCTGTCGATGGCCATGGCAAGAAGAAAC
>SLNQ01000158.1 GCA_007132965.1 Gemmatimonadota bacterium
CGGGCCTACCTGCGGGGCGATCGAGGAAGCGGGAAACCTCTACGTGCTCGTGATCGATGCGCCGACCGGTTGGCAGTTCATGGTGACCGCGGTGGTCGGCGAATAGGTCTGCCCCGGGCCGCCAGCCCGAGGCTGCGTCAGCCTCCCCCGGCCGGCTCCAGCCGCAGCACCTGTCCCGGCGACTCGTCGGTGAGCAGGTAGAGGTAGCCGTCGGGGCCGGTGGCAATTTCCCGGAAGCGCACGCCCAGATCCGTGAGAAGGGTCTGCTGGCTCGTCACCTGGTCGCCATCCATCTCAAGGCGTCGGATGTGCTGTTGCCGAAGCGCGCCCACGAAGATGTCGCCATGCCACTCGGGGAAGTGGTCACCGGTGTAGAAGTCCATGCCGGAGACGGCGATGGACGGCGTCCAGTGGACCACCGGCTGCTCCATCCCGGGGCGGGCGGTGTCGGGGGTGATCTGGCTGCCGTCGTAGTCGATCCCGTGCGTGATCTCGGGCCATCCGTAGTTCAGCCCCGCCTCCATGAGGTTCAGCTCGTCTCCACCCCGGGGACCGTGCTCGTTCTGCCACACCTGTCCGGTTTGGGGGTGGATGGCCATTCCCTGGGCGTTCCGGTTCCCGTAGGTGTAGATCTCGGGAAGGGCGTCGGGATCGTCGACGAAGGGATTGTCGTCGGGGACGCGGCCATCGTCATGCAGGCGGATGGTGGTGCCGGCGTGGTCCGACAGTTCCTGGGCCCGGTGCATCTGACCCCGGTCACCCACAGTGACGTACATGTAGCCGTCCCAGTCGAAGTTGATGCGGGAGCCGTAGTGCCGTCCGGGGCCGGCCGCCGCGTCGGCCTCGAAGACGTCCTCTACCCCCGTAAGCCGGCTTCCGTCGAAGTGGCCCCGGATCACCGCAGTGGTGGTCTGACCTCCTCCCACTTCCCGGGAGTAGCTGAGGTAGACGAGCCCGTTGGACTCGAAGTCGGGGTGGGGCTCCACGTCGAGGAGTCCGCCCTGGCTCCGGGCGTGGACCTCGGGCATCCCGCCCACCGGCTCCGGATCCAGTTCCCCGTCCCTGATCACCCGGAGCCGGCCCGGCCGCTCCGTCACCAGAATCTCTCCCTGGGGAAGGAAGGCGATGCCCCAGGGGTGCTCGAGCCCGTCGGCCACCGTCACCACCTCGAAGGCCACCGAGCCGTCGTCCGGCCGGGCGTCGTCCGCCTGGGCCAGGTTGTCGTTGCAGCCCACTACCATGAAGAGGGCGGGGAGGGCCAGGAGCGTGAGAAGCCGATGCTGTGGGAAGGGATTCGGCATGGTGGGTTCCCTGGGTGTATGCCCTGTTTTGGTGCACGATTTGGCCGGGGACCGAGTCTCCGGACTCAGGGGTCAGGGGAAGATCCCCCGCTCCTGGTAGGCGGTGGCCACCTTCCGGATGGCGTTCACGAAGGCGGCGGTTCGGAGGTCGGTGCCCAGCTCGCCGGAAATCCGGTGGATCTCCTGGTAGCCTTCGACCATGGTCTCTTCCAGACCCGAGTTCACCAGGTCCTCCTCCGACGCCCCCACCGCCACCTTGTCGAAGAGCTTGGCGGGGAAGGACTCGCCCACCAGCGATTCCACCGCGCTCATCATCTCCGCCCGGTTCGAGGCCCGGAAGCGCCGGTCCATGCGGCCAAAGCGGAGGTGCGAGAGGTTCTTGACCCACTCGAAGTACGAGACGGTGACGCCCCCGGCGTTTACGTACAGGTCGGGGAGTTGCAGGATCCCCCTGCGGTTCAAGATGGTGTCGGCGGCGGAGGTCGTGGGGCCGTTGGCGCCCTCGGCAATGATTTTGGCCTGGATCCGCTCGGCGTTGTGGGTGTCGATGACCCCCTCCAGCGCCGCCGGAACCAGGATATCGCAGTCCCATTCCAGGCCCTGGGCCCCGTTGGGGCCGTCCAGCTTCTCCTCCGCGCCGAGCTCCAGGAGCGATCCCCCCTCGACGCGGTGGTTGTTGATCTTGTCCACGTCCAGGCCGCTGGAGTCGTAGATGGCGCCCTCCCGCTCCAGGACGCCTACAATGAGCGCACCGGCTTCGGCCAGGAACTTTGCGGCATGGTATCCCACGTTCCCCAGCCCCTGCACCACCACCCGCTTTCCGTCGATTCCGGTGGACAGGCCCAGCCGCTTCATGTCGTCGGGTCGGCTCACCGCCTCCCGGATGGCGAAGAAGACGCCCCGGCCGGTGGCTTCGACCCGACCCCGGACGCCTCCCTGGCTCACCGGTTTTCCGGTGACACACGCCACGCTGCTCACCTCGCCGTGGGAAAGGGCCGTGTAGGTATCCAGCATCCACGAGATCTCCCGCTGTCCCACCGCCATGTCCGGGGCAGGAACGTCCAGCCCCGGGCCGATGCAGTTGATCCGGACCAGCTCGAAGGTGTAGCGGCGAATGATCCGCTCCAGCTCGGCGACGGAGTAGTCCTCCTTCTCGATCCGGATGGCCCCCTTGGCGCCGCCGTAGGGGACGTTCACCAGGGCGCACTTGTAGGTCATGAGGGCCGCCAGCGCCGTCACCTCGTCTTCCGAGGCGTGGCTGGTGAGCCGGAAGCCTCCCTTCACCGGAAGCTTGTGGTGCGAGTGATGGGCCCGCCACGCGTGGATCACCTCGATGGAGCCGTCGTCCCGCTTCAGCGGAAAGCTCACGTGGTAGACGGCGTTGCACGCCTTGATCTGGGGAAGGAGGCCGGGGGGGTAGTCCAGGAGGTCGGCGGCCCGATCGAAGTAGCGATTGACCTGCTCAAAGAAGGGTACGGGTTCGGCCATGGGGAGCTCGGAGATGAGTGGAAGAGGTAGGCGGGGAGTCCGGCGCCCGGGTCAGCTGTCCTCCTGGTGAGCCTTCACTGCGGCCTCGGCGCCTGCGAAGCCGATCTTGGAATGGGTGCCGTCGCAGAAGGGCTTCTTCTTCGAGCCTCCGCAGCGGCAGAGAAACACGGCTCGCCCCTCCCGGTGCGGTACGGTGTTGCCTTCGTGGTCGACGATCTCCAGCGAGCCGTCGGTCTCCACCTTCGCGGGGCCGTCCTGGAGGATGGTGATGCGGGTGTCTGCCATCGTTTCGCCTTCTCCGGTGTTGCTGTTCGCATTGTTCTGCGTTGGATCACGATGGGCTACCCAGAGCCGGGTGTGGGGTTCAGGGTGGCGGTGCGCACGCCCGTCAGTCGGGGGCCAGCTCGAGGGTGATGGTCACCTGGGTGCCGTCCTGCGGAAGCCGGTGGCCGGCCTCGAAGAGGGTGCGACTGCGCTGGTGGTCCCGGATGGTGTAGGCGGCGTTGGAGATCACGCCGCCGGGGCAGGAGAAGAGGCAGAGGATGCACCCCGAGTTCCAGTGGTGGTCGTGCTCCTCGTTTCCGCCGAAGCGCATCTCGATGCCCTCACCCCCGGAGTCCTCCAGGAGCTCGTGGAGTTCGTAGCTCCCCTGGGCGCCTTCCCACGTCACCCGAACCTCCACCCGGGTTCCGGCCACCCGGCTCGCCGGGGCCGACACCAGGGGAACCCAGCGAAGGTCCCACGCCGCCATGGGAACGCCTCCGCCGTCCCGAGCCCCCATCTCCCTGAGGGTCCGGGCCAGCTCGCCGTCATCGGCGTCGGTGACGAAGAGGGCCTTGCCGGCGGCCGAGCCCTCCCGGTTCACCACGGCGTGGTACTGGTGGTCCGGCGGCAGCGACTGTGAGAAGGCTTCCGCCTGAACGGTGGCCTGGAAGGAGACCGTTCCGGCCTCCCGGTTCACGCAGAGGCCCTCGCGTGGGTTCTGGCACTGAACCGCAAGCGGGTCGGACGGCACCTCCTGCGCTTCGGCCGGGACCTCCAGCGGACCGGCGGCGAGCGCGAGGGCCACCGCCGGCCCGATTCCCCAGAGGCCGAAGTCCACGATCACGTGATCAGCCGCTGCTCTCGTGGTTGCCGTGCCCCTCGATGTCGCCGCAGGCGATGGGGGTGCCGCCCTCGCCGTGGACCTGGATGAAGTGGGGCTCGTCCTCGGGGATGGCGTCGGGCTCCAGGGTGGTGGTGCTGTGTCCGGTTCCGTCACCCAGCCCCATGATGGGGTTCAGGGGCTCGGCCACGGGCCCGCCTTCCTCGCACGTGCCCTCGTGGATGTGGGCCGCGTACTCCCCTTCTTCCGGCAGTCCCTCCACGTCGATGACGATGACCACGGCGTCGTCGGAGTGCATGGCCATGGCCTCGCCGGTGACCCCGGAGCCATTCACCTC
>SLNQ01000157.1 GCA_007132965.1 Gemmatimonadota bacterium
CCAGGAACTCCCCGCCCGGCACGGCAAAGGGAGCCTGGAGGGCCTCCACCACCTCCAGCGCTTCGCGCACCGTATCCCGGCACCCCAACACCCGGGCCCCCGCCGCCACCCTGAGCTCCTCGCCCGCCTTCACCGCCCCGCGGACCCCAGCCTCGCCGCTCAGTACCAGGTCACCGGCGGCCATCACGAGCCCCGTGAAGCTGGTGGTCCCTGCAAGCTCCAACGTCCCGAGCCCTACCAGGAGGCCACTCCCGGACCCGCCCACGACTCGCGCTCCGGGCTCTGTCACCGTGAGTCCGGGGCCGGCGTCCGGAAGGGCCGAGCCGTCCGCGAGAGCCCCGTCCGCCCGGGAGGCCAGGGTCACTGTGCCCAGCGGACCGAGTCGGGGATGAGGGGCCAGATCCGGATCCGGCGGCGGCGGCGACGACGATGCTCTCACCCACCACCGGCTCATGGGGACGAGATCCGCGCAACCCTCCTCGGCGCCGGCCGCCACCAGCTCTCCCTCCACCTCCCCGTCCCGGCGTCCCACCTCCGCCGCCGCCTGCAGGTTGTCGGCGATCTGGTCCGACTCCGCCAACCACCCCACCCCCCAGCCCGACCAGCCCACTCCATCCACTCCGAGCCGAACCAAGAGGAAGCCCTCGGGGAGTCGCACCGCGGACAGGGTTCCACCCCCCTCCACCCCTGCCCCGCCGGGGCCGGCGTCCCCCAAGGGAGCCCGCACGCTCAGCGCCCGGGCCAGGTGACGGTCTCCGTCGGCCAGGAGGATGGCCGAACGAGCCATCACCAGGAGCGAGGCGGCCATGAGGGTCCCCGCCAGCAGAAGCAACAGGACCGCGGGCAGGAGGATCCCGGCCCGGGGATCAACGCGGTCGCCCGCCTCTGACCGGTCCATCATGAGCCACCGGCGGCCGGAGCCTCCGGGTCCAGCCGGATCCGGACCTCCCGCTCCCGGTCCCCCACCAGTTCCACCAGCTCTTCCGTCGCCTCCATTAGAACAACCACGCCCTCGTGCTCGGTCTGGAACCGGCTCCCCGCTCCGAAGAGCTCCGGGGTCAGGGGTTGCCGAAGCCCGCCGCCCCTGGCGTATCGGAACGCCCCCGCGTGAAACGAATAACTTCCTCGCTCGAAGAGGCGCAGCAGGATCGGCGGATGGGACCCAGCCCCACTCCACTCCATCCATCCCGTACGTTCGCCTCCGAGGCCCGTGCATGCGTCCTCGTCGTCTCTCCAATCGGTGAGACCGGCGGCGCGCCACCCCCCGTCGCCCGCCAGCACCAGGAGGGAGTCCCGGTCGGGCACCGGTAGGCGGTCGCCTCGCCATGCCACCGGGTACACGCCTGGACTCGCCGCCCCTCCGCAGATCCGGGCGATCCCCCGGAAGGCCCGAAGCCGCAGGACGCCGTCAGGGGTCACCTCCCAGTCCCGGCCGTGGAGCCCCGGGCGCAGATCCCGCTCCACCGAGATCCAGACCGTGCGCTCGGCCTCCATCCGATCCCACCGGTCCATCCCCTGGGCCACGCCCCGGGAAAGAGTCGAAAGGAGGGAGTAGATCGAGCCCGCCAGGAGTCCCGTCAGCACCATCACCACCAGGAGCTCCAGGAGGGTGAACCCGGCCCTCCGGAAGCCCGTATACCCTCGCTCCATCACGCCTCCTCCTCAGCATCCGGCTCGTCGCCTTCCGCATCCGAGGTGCCGGCGGGTCGGGCCTCCAGGACCCACTCCACCTCGGACCCACTCCCCCGTGGACCGCCAGGAAGGACGAGGACGAGGCGGCCCTGGCCGTCCCACTCCCACGGGGCCTCCATTCCCATGACCATCAGCACCCCGCTCTCCGGTGCGTCTCCGGGAAGCGCCCGGAGGGAGTCCAGGAGGGCCGGGCCCCGGCTGGCCACCTCCAGGCGCCGTTCCGACTCCAGGAGAAGGCCTCCTCCCGTCATGAGAAGACCGGCCACCGCGGCAGTGGCCAGCGCCAGGAGGGGAAGAGCCACCACGAGTTCCACCAGCGTCCGACCCTGCCGATTCCGGACCCGGGCTCCGGTGGGACCGACCCCGAACCCCGCGCCGAGCGCCAAAGTCGACGCCGAGCCCTTCATCGTCGCACCCGCCCGTACGAAGAGACGATGACCTCCGCCTCCGCGGTGCCCCGTCGCACCTTCAGGGTGGCGTTGGCCACTCGACCCAGCCCGGCGGGACCGAAGGTCAGCTCGACCCGGTCACGGCTTCCGGCCACCTCCAGCTCCACGCCGGGGGTGGACGGTTCCCAGCGGCGCACCACCTCGCCGTCGGCCCGCCTGACCTCCACCCCACCCCCCGACTCCACCTCCAGCGTCGCTCCGCCGTGGCGCCGGGCCTCCACCCGGGCCTGGTAGATGAGTCCAACCAGCTCCTCCCGGGCCTCGCGCACCACCCAGCGGTCGGCGCCTCCCACCAGGCGAGGAAACGTGAGCCCGGTGAGAATCCCGGTAATGGCAAGCACCACCACGAGCTCCAGGAGGGTGATCCCCCGAACACCCGGCCTCCCCTTCCGAACACCTCCTGCGGCTCTCATGAGCATGGCTCCCGGTGGAGAAATCTCTCCGATCGGAGAGATTTTCGTGTTCACGCACTGGGCCCTCCGAACGCATGGGTGCGATGGGGAGCCCCACCTGGAAGGATGATGGGGGCCGGCCGGTGGCAGGGGGATGGGTGTTCGGGACGACCCGGAAGCCGTCCATGAGGCGGAAACCCCCTGGAACGGCCCGGGGACGCTACTCGCTCGGCTCCAGGAGTCCGTACTCCTTGATCTTGTATCGCAGCGCCCGATCGCTCAGCTCCAGCAGCTCAGCAGCCCGGGCCCGGTGCCCCCCGGTCCGCTCCAGGGCGCGGCGAATGAGCTCCTTCTCCAGGCGGGCGGTCTGCACCTTCACCGAGAGCTCGGCGTCGGCGGGGAGCAGCGCCGAGCCCTTCCCCCGACCCTCCCGGACCTCCGGCGGCAGATCCGCCTCGCCGATGCGGTCCCCATCGGCCAGGATGGCGGCCCGCTCCAGCACGTTCTCCAACTCCCGGACGTTGCCGGGCCAGGGGTACCGGGCCAGCACCTCCATGGCCCCCGCGTCCACCCCCTGGAGCTCGCGACCCAGCCGACTCCGCAGCCGATCCAGGACGTGCTCCACCAGGGGGGGCAGGTCCTCGGGGCGCTCCCGGAGCGGAGGCACGTCCAGCGTCACCACCGCCAGGCGGAAGTAGAGATCTTCCCGAAAGCGCCCTTCCTCCACCTCGGACTGGAGCGACCGGTTGGTGGCCGCCAGGAGGCGGAGATCCACCTTGCGAGACTCGGTCTCGCCCAGGCGACGGATCTCCCGTTCCTGGAGCGCCCGCAGGAGCTTCACCTGCAGGGCCTCGGGAAGCTCGCCCACCTCGTCCAGGAAGAGCGTGCCCCCGTGGGCCGCCTCCAGCAGACCCTCCCGGTCCCGATCGGCGCCGGAGAACGCGCCCCGGGCGTGACCGAAGAACTCCGACTCCAGGAGATTTTCCGGCACCGCCCCGCAGTTGACCGCCACGAAGGGGCCGTCGGCCCGCGGGCTCTCCCGGTGCAGTGTGCGGGCCAGGAGCTCCTTCCCCGTACCGGTGGGGCCGGTGAGGAGAATCGAGGTGGGATGCGGCGCCACCTTCCCCACCATCTCCAGGATCCGCGCCATCTGGGGCGAGCGGGCCACGATCTCCCCGTAGTGCTGCCGCGATGGGAGCTCGGAGCGAAGCCGGCTCACCTCGCGGCGAAGGCGTTCCCGCTCCTGGGCCTTCCGGAGGGTCAGGACCAGCTCGTCGCGACCGAACGGCTTCGGAAGGTAGTCGTAGGCTCCCCGCTTCATGGCCCTCACCGCCAGCTCCATGCTCCCGTAGGCCGTGGTCACGATGACCGGCGCACCACCGCCCTCCTCCCGGTACGCCTCCAGGAAGGCCATCCCGTCCATGACCGGCATGCGCACGTCTACGAGGATGAGCTCTGGGTCGAAGTCCCGGGCCCGTTCCAGTCCCTCCCGGCCGTGGGCCGCCGTCTCCACCTGGTGACCCTCGTCGGCCAACAGGAGCGAGGTGGAGCGGCGCAGGCCTGCATCATCGTCCACCACCAGGATCCGCATCGGATCACTCTCCATCACTTGGCTCGCCTCCGTGGCTCAGGTCGGCTGTTCTGGGTTCGGCCTCGGCGCCAGCGACGGGCCCGGCGAGGTCGGACTCGGCAA
>SLNQ01000111.1 GCA_007132965.1 Gemmatimonadota bacterium
AGGAGCGAAAAAGTCGCCTTCGGAGGTCCCGCGGAGACCGAATATAGGCCGAAAACCGTCAGGGACGCCTTGGAGCGCCTCCAGCGCGGCGTTTGGAAGCCGTCTCGGCCCTCACCCACTGCGGGGCCTCAAAGTTGTCAAGGGGAAAACCCCAGAAATTCGAGACTGGCGCATGGGAATTCGGGACAGAACGGGTCGTCGAGGCTCGTGCGGCTGCGACGACGGCTTGGGCGGCTGCGACGACGGCTTGGGCGGCTGCGACGGCGGCTTGGGCGGCTGCGACGGCGGCTTGGGCGGCTGCGACGGCGATTCGCGCGGCTGCAAGGCGGGCGCCCGAGCAGGAATCGTGGCCTTCCGACCAGGAATCGCAACACACGCAGTGCGCGAACGGGACTCGAGCCTACCCGCCTACCCTCCACCGCATCCCCACCTGCCCTTCGAACCAGCGACCGTCTCCGCCCCGCACCCGTTCGCCGTCTACTTGTAGGAAGAGCTCCACCGGATCGGAGGTGACCCGGGCCCCCACGAATCCGCCGAGGCTTCGGCCCTCCAGCGCGGGCGCGTAGGAGTTCTGGGGAAGGCGGTCCCGGGTGCGAAGGCCAAACTCCACCTCCCAGCGTCCGCCCCCCTCGCGGGCCGGCTGCTGATGGAGGGCGCCGTGGAGCAGCCACTCGGTGCCGGGTCCCGCCAGGGGATGGCCCAGGAGCCGGCCCCCATCCGACCACCCCTCCCGGTAGACGCTGTGGCGGTACCAGATCCCGTGCCCGGTGACGCCCGACAGGTAGGTTCGCTCGAGGCCCACTCGCAGGGGTCGGTCGGGGTGGGCCACCTCGAGGCCCGACACCACGCCGGGGCTCCGGATCCAGGCCCCGGAGTTGTCCTCCATGCCCCACTCCAGGTAGGCGAAGAGTGGCCAATGGGCCAGTCGCCCCCGCCAGGACACCTCCGCGGAGGCGATCTGGTTGGAGAAGGGCACCACCTGGCCGTCCCGGTCCCGGGCGTGGGCACCGACCAGGACCAGGAGCAGGAGACGGGGGGTGACGGACGCGGCTCCCTCACCGCCGAACATGAGGCCCCGGTTCACCGCCAGGGTGAAGCCGGCGCCGGGAGCCAGGGTGGCCCGTCCCACCAGGAGCCACGGTGCGCTGATGTCGCCGTTTCGGCTCCCCCGGGCCAGGGCCACCTCCAGGTCCAGGGGACCCACGACGTCCAGCAGCCCCGGAAGCCCCACGGGCTCGGTGAGCCCCACCCCCACCCCGTCCAGAGGCACGGCGCCGGAGAGGATGAGCCCGCCGCTTCGGCCGGCTCCGTACGCCGGTGCCCGCCGGCCCACCCACCCGTATAAGGGTCCCAGGTCGGCGTGCAGAGCCAACGCCCGGGCCCGCCCGCCCGTGCCCCGTGCGCCCAACTCCGCCACCAGATCCGCCTCCAGGAGGAGCCGGGAGTGGAGCGGCTGGGCGGCGAGGAGGCGAACGCCCGGGAGGAGTCGGTCGGGAAGAGGCTCGGGGGCCGCGTCAGGCGGACGGCCGGGGGTGAGGCGAAGGTGGCCGTCCCGGCCCGCGCCGAAGCCCTGGAGCTCGAGACGGGGCGTGAGGGGCCCGGCCTCGGTGCCCATCCCGCACCGGGCGCCGAGGCGTACCCGCGTGGGAAAGCCCACCGCCGGCATCTCGCCCCTGAGCTGGAGCGTCCGATGCCGGATCTGCTCCACCGCGTCGGGGACCAGGGGGAAGACACCGCAATCGTCCGACACTCCATCGGATGGGACCGGCGCCAGGGCGGCGGCCGCGACCAGGAGGAAGGCGGGAAGGGGCGTGAGGGCGAACATGCGTCAGGGCTTCGGAGGGTCGGAACCTGAACATCGGAAGTACGCACAGGGTATCGGCCGAAGGGCGGCCTTCGAAAGCCCCACTCCGTCCGGGCCGAGCCTCGGGACGGGGGAGGCCTCCACAGTGGGCGCGACCTACCGGCACCCGCGGATCAAGGCGGAGCAGCAGGAGCTGGTGCGGAACTACGTAGTGGCCAGAAGCCAGGAGGGACGAGGCTACAACGTCCCCGGTGTCGTCCGAGCCGCGCTACCTGAGGTTCGGGAAGGCGAGGGTGAGGATCCGCCACCCGTCGATTGCTTCTGCTCACAGCTCGTCTTCTCGGCCTACCAACGTGCCGGGCTCTCGCTCGGCGGCATTCGGCCCTCCCGGGCGACGCCGCAGAACGTAATCGACCTGATGAACCAGGGGACGCTGGAGCACGTGGAGCACGTGCTGGCCTGACAGCGCCGTGGGGAGGGAGTCGGGTCCGTAGGATCAGGCTACGAAGGTCGAGGGGGCGGTCGAGACCAGTCCTCGACACTTAGCCCGGGGACTCGCTCGAACTCCCGCAGATTCGAGGTCGCAAGAGACAGATCGTGCGCAAGGCAGGTTGCGCTGATCCAGAGATCGTGGCTCCCGATGCGCGTCCCCGCCGTGGCCAGGTCGGCCCAGAGTTCGGCATGGAGCCGGGCGGTGGGAAGATCCACCGGAAGGAGGGGGAATCGGTCGATCACCGCCTCGACGAAGGCCGACCGCTTTGCCTTCCTGCGGGTGTCCCCTGCCCGGTGAACGCCGTGCAGCAGCTCGCTCACGGTGATTACTGAGAGGAAGAACCCGTCTTCCTTTCGGTCCATGACGTGGGCGGCCACATCCACTCGCCCGCGTTCGTGATCGATGAGGACGCTGGCGTCGATCAGGACTCCCACGGATCCACCGGTTCCTGAGCGTCGAGCTCTCCACGGAAACGCTCGAGGTCGCGGGCGAAGTCGGTGGCGTCTTCCTCGTCCAGGCGAGGCAGGGAGTCGAGCAGGGCCGGCAGTTCCGCCAGGCGCGTGCCCACCGGCACGGGGGAGATCTCCGCAACAGGCTTTCCTCCTCGGATCACGACGAAGCGCTCGCCGCGATAGGCGACGCGATTAATGTAATCCGAGAAATTCCGAAGCAACTCGGTGACGGTGGCTTTGATTCTCATATAATCAAATTGTATGATCCCGCCGCCGCGCACAACAGCGAGGTCGCGCTCCCTCACCTACGCACGCCTCGCAGCCCTTCCGCCCTACCCCTCGCCGTTCGCCGTCCGCAGGTACTCAAGGATGGCGATGGCCTGTTCTTCGGAGATGTTCTGGTAGGGCATGATCACGGGGTAGTCCCTGAGCAGCTCCTGCACCACGGGATGCCGTCGGGCCATCTCGTCGGGGTTCATGATCATGTTGAGGACGAAGGTCGGCGTGCGGCGCTCGAGCACGCCACCCAGCTCCGGGCCCACGAAGCTCTCGTCGAGCATGTGGCAGGCCTCGCAGTTGAACTCGTAGAGCTCCTCTCCCTGGGCGGCCAGCTCCTCGTCTACCGGCTCGTCCAGTTCGAAGGGCTCGGTGAAGGGTCCGATTCCGTGCTCCTCCTGAAACTCGGTGAGGCCGGTCTCCGGGTCGTCCGGCTCGTCCCGAGGCCGATCATCGTTCAGGTCGCACGCCCCCACGATCAGGAGGCAGAGGATGGCCGCCAGTGCACTGTGGAGCTCTCTCATCGTTTCATTCCGTGGATAAGGGGGCTGTGGGCGTTGTTCGGCTTCGGTTCGGGAGCATCCCGTTCCAGGAGAGAAGGTAACAGACCCGCCACACGGACCAAAGCGTGCGGCCCGACGGACTTGGGGCATTGGACCGGGCGTGGAATATCCACCACACCGAATCGAGCTGAACCTTTCGATTCCGCTACGAGTTTCGTAAGATGAAGAGAGGTTGTGCTCCTGCGTCGCCCAGGCCGCTCCGGCCGACCCGGCCCGGAGTGCTCGTCCGGGGGAAGCGGAGGAGAGGGCAGCCTCGACGCCGCTCCGCTGGAGACCGAACGATGATCCGTCAACCCACCAGGCTTGTTGCCGTCCTGGCCGTTCTGGCCTGGGCCCTGCCGCTTTCCGGCCAGGCGACGCCCGACTCGGGGGTGGGTGTTTCCGGTACGGTCCTGGACCTTCGGTCCGGCACACCCATCCCCACCGCCTCCGTACGTTTTGTTGATCCCGACGAGGACCGACTTGTTCGGGAGGCCCACACCGATGGACAGGGCCGGTTCGCCCTCGATGACATGCCGGTGGGCGCATACCGGGTCGAGGTCTCAGCCCTCGGTTACCAATCCCTTACCGAGGCGGTGGACATCGTGGGCCTGGGTGAGGTGGACATTCGCATCGAGATGGTGCC
>SLNQ01000308.1 GCA_007132965.1 Gemmatimonadota bacterium
CTAGGCGGAGCCCCGACAGCGATGCGGTAGTATCGGTGAGGGGTTCCAACGACGATCCAGGGCCGCAACCCCCCTTCGCCCTGCGGGTTGGGACGGAAGGGAGCCGCCTCGGTCGTTGGCTCCCCTCGACGTAGCTTTCGCTATGCCTGCGGGTCGCCGCCCGACCCGCCTTCGGCGGGTGCCCGCCGGCTCCCTGGCGCTCCCAACGGTGGCGGCCTGTACTTCTTCAACAGCCTTCTAACGTATCGGGCTTTACCGAATTTGGGTTCTGGCGCGGGCCGTGCCTGGCACACACCGTGACAGAGTGAAAGTCAGGACGGATGGGCGCCGCCAGGCGACCCGGAGCCGGAAACCCTCGCAGAAGAAATGGAAGGGCCGGCCCTTTACTCTCGGTTGTCAACCTGCTCGACGGACGCCTCGACCTCGGCCAGAAGCCCGTCGAGTTCGGTCCGGCGGTAGAGTCGCCCGTCCGCGACGACCGCGCCAATGCGCTGCGTGTTGGAGATGTCTTCAAGCGGGTTCGCCTCCAGCAGCACGAGATCGGCGAGCTTCCCCTCCTCCACGGTGCCCAGGTCGTTGGTACGGTGGAGGAAGCGGGCGGGGTTTGACGTGGCGGTCTGGAGCGCTTGGAGCGGGGTGAGTCCCGCCTCCACCAACAAGGCCAATTCGTCATGAAGGCTGGACCCAGCGAAGATGTAGGGCAGGCCGCTCGCGTCAGTCCCGGCGAGGATCGGGACCCCGGCATCGTGGGCGATGGCGACGACTCTCCCGGCATTGGTCAACATCCGCCTCCCGATCTCGGCCTCCTGCTCGGGGGGCATGCGGGGACGCGCGCTCCACTGCTCTCGGAGAGAACTGGGGACCCAGCGGATACGCGGATCGCCGTCGAACTGTCTCGGCTGAAACTCACCGAGCAAGAGGGTGAGGGTCGGGGTGAGCCACGTGCCGTTCGTCTCCATCCGCTCCAGGACATGCCCGCACTCCACGGGATCGGGGTCGGCGAACGCGAGGACCCCGACCAACCGCTCCCTTGCGGTCAACGCTGAGTCCGACGCGGGGCCGTGTCTGGCCACGGCCCAGGCGAAGTCTTCCAACACCGTCCGGCCTCCGGCTGCACACGAGGCCCACAGGTCTGACACGTGCTCGAAGCTCTTCTGCCCGGCGTCGCTGGCCTCGGCTAGACTCACGGACAGGGGCACGTGACCGATGAGCGACATTCCGAGCACCCGTGTCCGCGCCGCCACGGCGAAGTACGCCTCCCGAGGGAGTCCGTCATAGACCTTGATTACACCGATGCCCTGTCGGGCGAGCGAGTCCACCACGGCAACGGCCGATGCGGCGTCCGCGACACGAATCTCGAACGGCCCACCCATCCCCGGCAGGGGGGGTGGCTCGCCCCCGGTCAAGGAGGGACTCGCGATCTCGATTCGGGGTCCAGCTGCGTCCGGGCGCTCCGAGCTTGCACGCCAGTACAGAAGCGAATCCGCGTAACTCCCCGTGTCCCTGATCCCGGTAACGCCATGGGCGAGGAACAGGGGCCAGAACCGGTCGGCCCGACCGTCACGAGAGGCGTGCGCGTGCATGTCCCAGAGCCCGGGGATGAGGTAGCCGTCCGAGCCGTCCACGACCTCAGCGTTTCCGGGCACCGGCACCTCGTCCGCCGGACCGACAGCGGCAATCCGATGCTTCTCCACAAGGACGGTGTGATTGGGCTGAAGCGAGCCGTCCGTCACGTCTATGACCGTAACGGGTGTGATCGCGATAGATTCCTGGGCTGCGGCCGGCCAAGCGGTAAGCACCGACGACATCACTGCAACAACCAAGATTCGCCCTCCAATGATGAAGAGTCTCACGGCATCATCCTCCGTGGCGGCATCATCCTCCGTGGCGTCTGGACGCATGGGTGCATAACTCCGGCTCCACGGGTGTGTATCAACTCGCGGACGCAGAAAGTATCGCTCACGAACGGGTCCCGCCAACGCTCAAGACTCGGGTCCGTCACCCAGTGGAAATCGAGAAAGAATCCTGTTCCGCCTAACGTCGCTGTTTGGCGTCCGCGGACACAGAAGCACAGCTCTCATCCAGCGTGTCCAGGTAGTTGTTGCAGCCTGCCCCGGGAGGTGTCCAACCCTTCCTCCCGGGCCCGAGCGATACTTGGCCTTTCGGAGGTTCAGGGTGGGCGGGGCCGGCCGGGGCACCGCTGAAGCGCTCTATAGCCGGTGTATCAGCATCCGGCTCACGCACGCCACCGGGCCGAAGGTGGCGTCCTGTACTTCTTCAACGGCCGTCTACTTCTCACGTGGGTGAGCATCATCGCGGATCGACCACGCTTCCCACGACCCGTCGAACAGCGCGACGTTGCGGTTGCCGAGGAGGTGCAGGACGAACGCGGCGGCCGCCCCACCGACCCCCAGGCTGCACGCCGTGACACTGGGCGAGCGGGGGTCGATTCCCGCAGCTTCGACCACCTTACGCAACTCCACCTCCGGGAGGATTCGCCCGTCGTCTCGGATGACGGCCCCCGACGACAGATTGAGGGCGCCTTCGAATCGCCCGGGGCGTCCCGTGGCCGGGGACTCGAGGTGGGCGAAGAAGTCAGCTTCCCCGGAGTAGAACTTCGGTGGCCGGGCATCGATCACCTGGACTCCTGACGCCAACGCTTGTTCGAAGCCCGCCACGTCGCAGAAAAGAGCGTCACGTCGGGTGGCCGTGAACTCGCCCGGCGCGACGTCCGGGATGTCGGTCGAAATCGGTCGCCCCTCGGTGCGCCACTCAGCCATCCCGCCATCCAAAATGGAGACCTGGTCGTGCCCGAAAAGCCGGAACAGCCAGAACGCGCGGGCGGCGCCGGAGAATCGGCCATGCGAATAACAGACCAGATGTTCGTCCGTAATCCCGAGTTCGCGTGCGTAGGCCTCGAAGACAGCGCTGGCGCAGATCGTATCGTAGAGCGGGCTCGAGTCCTCTGCGACGCGACGGAAATCGAAGTGGCGAGCCCCCGGGATGTGGCCGCCTCCGTACCGGGCGAGGGGGCTGTTGGGGCCCTCGTAGTCAAGTGCCCAGGTCGTATCGAGCACGACGACCGGCGCGTCGGTCTCGAGCGCGGCCGCGAGTTCAGTCGTGGTGACGAGTGGCCCGAAAGAAACTGACATCTCCCGCTACCCGATGACGTGCGTCACCACGCGCGTCTGCGTGAACTGGCGGTGCCCTTCCTTCGACTTGTGGAACCCGAATCCACTCTCCCGCGCCCCGACCCACGGCGTACCCACGGCGCCCCCCGGAGGACGATTCACGCCGATCATCCCCGCCTTCAGGCGCCGCGCCACGGCACCCGCCTTTTCCTCGTCTCGCCCAAAGACCACCGCTCCCAGCCCAAACCGCGTGGCGTTGGCGCGCTCCACCGCCTCGTCCTCGGACGACACCCGGCTCACGCACGCCACCGGGCCGAAGGTCTCCCTGGTGGCGATGTCCATGTGATCGGTCACGTCGGCAAGGACCGTGGGCGTGACGAAGTTGCCTCGATGCCCGTCGCCCCCGGCCACCACTCGTGCGCCCTCCTCCACGGCCGCCCGGAGTTGCGCCAGGACGTGATCCCGCTGGCGGGCGTTGACCATGGGACCCACGTCGGGGTCCTCCTCGCCGCGGCTCACCGTCATTGCCGACGCGACACGGCCCAGGGCCTCCTCGAACTCGTCGGCGATGTCGTCCACGACGAAGATGCGCTCCGTGGCCACGCACACCTGGCCGGCGTTCCGGAAAGAATTCCACGCGGCGAACTTCGCGGCGGCCTCCACGTCAGCGTCGGACAGGACGATCAGGGGGTCCTTCCCTCCCAGTTCGAGGACGACGCGCTTGAGATCACCGCTAGCCTCCCGAAGAATTTGCTTGCCCACCTCCCTCGATCCCGTGAACGCGATCATGTCGACGTCGGAGCGGACCAGGGACTTCCCCTGGGCATCGGCGCCGTGAACCACCAGGAGCACGCCGGCGGGGAGCACCTGGTTCAGGGCATCGGCATAGGCCTGGCCCGAGAGGGGAGTCTCCTCCGAGGGCTTGAAGACCACGGAGTTCCCGGCCATCAGAGCGGGCAGGACCATCCATGACGGCATGGCCATGGGGAAGTTCCACGGTGTGATGGCGGCGCACACGCCCAGGGGATCCCGGTAGACGGTGGAGCGAAGCCGACCGTCCTCCACCACCTC
>SLNQ01000325.1 GCA_007132965.1 Gemmatimonadota bacterium
CGACTATCTCGGCCGTGACGCGGCCGACGAACTACCGGTGATTCACGTCTCCTGGCGCGATGCCGACGCCTTCGCCCGCTGGCTGGCGGAGCGCAGCGGTCAGCCTTATCGGCTGCCATCGGAATCGGAGTTTGAATATGCGCTGCGAGCGGGCTCACAGACGCGTTTTTGGTGGGGCGAGGATTCGCCCTCCGAGCCGGTGGAAAACGTGACCGGCGACGGCGATATCTCGCCGACCAATAGCCGCTGGAGCGTGGCTTTCGCGCGCTATAGCGACGGTTTCTGGGGCCCGGCGCCAGTCGCCTCCCTGCAGCCCAACCCCTTCGGCTTGTACGACATGGGTGGCAACGTCATGGAGTGGACCGAGGATTGCTGGCACGACAGCTTTGTTCGCGCGCCCGTCGATGGCTCGGCCTGGGTCAACCCGGGCTGCAGGCAGCGCGTCATCCGTGGCGCGTCTTGGGCCAGCACACCCAACATGGCGCGCTCGGCCTACCGCGTCGCCGGCGACGAGGACTCCAGCGATTTGCGGGTTGGGTTCCGGGTGGCGCGCGATCTGTAAATCGGCGCGTGGGCTGCGCCAGGATGGGTTTTGGGATGGTGTCGGATGCCGGCGCCGCCGATCCGAACAAACACTACTCTATGGGGAAATGGCTTGCGTTTCGGCCTGTAGGGCGGCAAACGTAGCGCTTAACGACTGCTTGGCACGCTGGAAAATATGAACCGCTGCCGCTTATACTCCCACGAAGTTCGGGCGGGTGGCTGATCCGCCGCTTACGCCACCGCGAACTCTCAAACTCACATAATAAAAAGTCGGAGGGGTTTCATGAGCGCAATAGTCGTCATGTTGGCTGGCCTCGGGGCCTTCGTGTTCGGGTATCTCTTCTACTCCCGATTCATTGCCGAGCGTATCTATCAGCTCGATCCCGACTACCGGACGCCCGCCCACGAGATGGAGGACGGGGTGGATTATGTCCCCACCAACAAGTTCATCCTCTGGGGTCACCACTTCACCTCGGTGGCAGGGGCTGCGCCCATTGTGGGCCCGGCCATTGCGGTCATCTGGGCTGGGTGCCGGCCTTCCTATGGGTCGTCATCGGCACCGTCTTCTTTGCCGGTGTGCATGATTCCGCCGCGATCTGGGCCAGTGTTCGCCACAAGGCCCGCTCCATCGGCGCGCTGACCGGCGACGTGGTGGGCGCCCGCGCCCGCAGCCTGTTCATGGTGGTGATCTTCCTCGTGCTGCTGATGGTCAACGCGGTGTTCGCCGTGGTGATTGCCAGCCTGCTGGTCAACAATCCCTCGGCGGTGCTTCCGGCCTGGGGCGCTATTGTGGTGGCGCTGATCATCGGCCAGATGATCTACCGCTGGCGCATCAGCCTGCTGGCCGTGTCCGTCATCGGCGTGGTGGCCCTCTACGCCCTGATCGGGATCGGGCCGAGCGTGCCCGTCACCCTGCCCGAGAGTGTTGCGGGCCTGCCGCCGAACAGCCAGTGGATCATCCTGCTGTTCCTGTATGCGGCCATTGCCTCCCTGCTGCCGGTGTGGGTGCTGCTGCAGCCCCCGTGACTACATCAACGGACTGCAACTCTTCATCGGGCTGGGTCTGGTCTACGCCGCGGTCCTCTTTTCCAACCCGAGTATCGTGGCTCCGGCCTTCAACACGGATGTTCCCGCCGGGACGCCCTCGCTGATCCCGCTGTTGTTCGTCACCATCGCCTGTGGCGCGATCTCCGGCTTCCACGGCCTGGTGGCCTCCGGGACCACGTCCAAGCAGATCAACAACGAGCGTGACATCCGCTTCGTGGGTTACTTCGGCGCGCTCGGCGAGGGCTGCCTGGCCCTGGCGGCAATCCTGGCAGCGACGGCCGGCTTCGCCACCCTGGGTGAATGGCAGGCTGTCTACACCCACTTCGGCGCCGGTGGCGTGCAGGCCTTCGTGGACGGCGGGGCCACCATCGTGGCTGCCGGCACCGGGCTGCCCAAAGCCATCGCCGTGACGCTGCTGACCGTGATGGCGGTGCTGTTTGCCGGCACCACCATGGATACGGGTATTCGCCTGCAGCGCTACATCATCCAGGAGTGGGGCACGATTTATAAAATTCCCGCCCTGAAGAGCGTGCCGCTGGCCACCCTGCTGGCCGTGGGTGCCTGCCTGGCCCTGGCCTTCGGTGCCGGCGGCACCGACGGCACCGGCGGTATGCTGTTGTGGCCGCTGTTCGGCACCACCAACCAGTTGCTGGCCGGCCTGACCCTGCTCGTGGCCACCGTGATCATCGTGCGCCTGGGCCGGCCCATGTGGTACACGCTGATCCCGCTGGTGTTCCTGCTGACGATGACGACCTATGCCTTGCTGGTCCAGCTGTGGAGCTTCTACCAGGCCGGTGACTGGTTCATGTTCACGCTGGACATCATCATCCTGGTGGCCGCCGTGATGGTGCTGCTGGAGAGCGTCGGAACCCTGCGGCGGCATCTGTCGCAGCAGGCCGAGTCCCGCTCGTAGCGGTGTTGCCGTGGCGGGCGCCCGAACGGGGCGTCCGCCTGGAGTTCGGCATGAGCAAGAAGGACAATCCACCTGGACAGCAGCTTGAACTGCGGGACTGGCTGCGGCGGGCAAGCCATGTGGCTGAAGAGCTCTACTTTGGCCGCTACCGGGCCAGCATCGCCCGCGCCCGGCGGGACGAGGAGGATCTGTTCATGCTGCTGGTGTTCTCCGAGATGATGGGCGTGCCCAACCCGGCCAGCTACTACACCATGGAGCTCCAGCCCCTGCTGCTCGAGCGCTTTCACGACTGGCACAAGCGCATGGGCATGGAGCACTCGCCCCTGGATCACTTCCGCTGCTGCTGATGCAACAATGTGCAGAGCCGCAATGACCGCCTGCAATGACGGGTAGAACCATCCGGCTGAGCGACGCCCGCGTGGTGTTCGTGGGCGGCAAGGGCGGCGTGGGCAAGACCACCGTGGCCGCGGCTTTGTCTCTACTGATGGCGCAAAGGGGCAAGCGCTGCCTGGTGGTGTCCACCGACCCGGCCCACTCCCTGGGCGATGCCTTCGACAAACCCATCGGTGACCGCGTCACCGGCATCATCGCCGGCGTGTGGGGCATGGAGATTGACCCCGACGCCGAGGCCCGCGCCCATGTTGGCCGGGTTACCGAGCAGATGAAGCAGATCGCCGCGCCGGACATGCACGGCGAACTGGAGCGCCAGATGCGCACCGCCGCGCTCTCGCCCGGCGCCGTGGAGGCAGCCCTGCTTGAGCGCATCTCCCGGCTCATGGTCGACCATGCAGACGACTATGACCTGCTGATTTTCGACACCGCTCCCACCGGCCACACCATCCGCCTGCTGACGCTCCCGGAGGCCATGGCGGCGTGGACCGACGGGCTGATCTCGCACAACAAGCGCTCCGAGCAGCTCGGCAAGGTACTCAAGCATCTGACCCCCAGCGGGGCTCGAGCCGAGGTGCCGACGCCGTTCGATGACCCGCAGGAGGATCCTTTTGCGGGCATGGAGCGCCGCACCCGGCAGATCGCCGAGACCCTGCTCAACCGTCGGCGGCTGTTTCACCGCGCGCGGCGGCTGATGCGGGATGAAGCGCATACGGCTTTCGTGTTCGTGCTGACCGCCGGGAAGTTGCCCATCCTGGAGACGCACCGAGCCATTCACACTCTGGAGCAGTTCGACGTACCGGTCCGCGGCGCCATCGTCAACCGGGTGCTGCCGGAGCATGCCGATGGCGCCTTCCTGCACAAGCGCCGGGAGCTGGAGGGCCGCTACCTCGCGGAAATCGAGCAGCAGTTCCACGGCCTGGCGACGCTGCAGATTCCCATGCTTGCCGAGGACATCCAGGGCCTTTCCAGTCTGAATGAAATCGCCCGCCACCTGGAGGCGGGCGGCGTTTAGAAAAAAGACGGCTGCTGAGCAGAGATCCAGCGGCGCTTGAATGGGCGCGCCCAGGCTGATCCGGGTCTCAGTCCGGTGCCGTCGACCGAAGACACCGTGGAACTTATTCGACTGCGGCTGAAGAACTTTGAGCCGGAGAGCCCGGTGCCCCTGCGCCATGGAAATGCACATCCATCTGGGGAAAGGGAATGGAGATGCCTTCGGCATCAAACCGCCGCTTGACCTCGCGCGTGATGGAGCGCAGCGCCGGCCAGTAATCCTCGGTCTTGACCCAGCCCTTGAGCA
>SLNQ01000005.1 GCA_007132965.1 Gemmatimonadota bacterium
CCCCCCCCACGCGCTCCAGACGGTGGTTGGAGAGATGCGGAAGCCGACTCCGGGGACCGGCGGGGGTCGTCTCCCGGAACACCAGGGGGCCGAATCGGGGACCCCTTGAGGGCGCGGTGACCTTTCCGCAGCACGCACCGCGGGCTATTCTGTCCCAACAGAGGCGGGGCGTGATTTCACCGGACCAGGGACGCCTGCCTGCCGGATCGGCCGGCGCCGTAGTCGACCGAGCCCCTGAAGGAGTGCGATATCATGTCAACGCACGACAGGTCACCCGGGCCGGACCTCCTCTCCGGGCGAACCATCGCGTTCGCCTCGGCGTTCGCTCTCCTGTTTCTCCTGCTCATCGCCGTGAGCTTCGCCGGCATCGCCTCCCTGTCGGCCATCCGGGGCTACGTCCTGGGAGAGGGGCTCTGGACCAAGGCCCAGAAGCGGGCGGTCGTCGTTCTTCACCGCTACGCCCTCACCGGAAATGAGGCCGATTACCAGGCCTTCCACGACGAAATTGCCGTCACGCTGGGTGACCGACAGGCCCGCGAGGAGCTGGAACGGGCCGATCCGGACATGGAGGTGGTCCGGGATGGGTTCCGCCAAGGAGGCATCCCCGACCACCTCATCGACGGTATGGCCCGGCTCTTCCGGATGGGTCGAAACCTGGACTTCGTGGACCGGGCCATCGACACCTGGGCCGAAGCGGACCGGAGGATCGAGGATCTGGTGGAGGTGGCCGAGGAGCTTCGAGACGAACTCACCGGCACAGCCCCCGAATTGGTCCGGGTGGATGCCCTGTTGGCTCGTGCATGGGAACTGGACGACGAGCTCACCATTCTGGAGGAGGAGTTTTCACGGACCTTCAATGAGGGCGCGACGTCGGTGGAACGAACCCTCTATGCCGTCCTCGCCCTCCTGGTGCTGGGGCTCGTTGTGGAGGGGGCCGTGGGGGCCCGCTTCGTCATCGGACAGGTTCGACGACGCGAGGAGGCGCTGGCCAGCTCCGAAGCCCGCTACCGGGAACTCTTCCAGCGCAATGTGGTGGGTGTGGCCCTGCTCACCCGCGAAGGAGAGCTCCAGGAGGCGAACGAGGCCTTTGCCCAGATGCTGGACTGGGGGGCCCCCGACCACCTGAAGGGGAGGCGGCTCGGCGAGTTCCTGGAGCTCGAGGGGCTGGACCTGGATCGACCGGTGCAGCTTCTGGAACTGAGGGCCCGAAGCCGGGAGGGCGTCCCCCGCTGGCTCCTGGTGAACTCGAGCCCGCTGGGACAGGGCGAGGAGGGAGCCGGAACGATTCTGCTCACCGCCATGGACATCACCCAGGAGCGGGAGGCGCGGGAGCGTCTTTCGGCGGTCATGGACACGGTGGAGGAGGGAATTCTAAGCCTGACGCGAGACGGTACGATCCAGTTCGCCAACCCGGCCGTGCATCGGCTCCTGCTCCAGGACCCCGAAACGGTGGACCGACTGGATCACCTGGAGGTGCACTGGAGAGCGCTGGACCTGGACGGCACGCCCCTGGAGCCGGAGGAGCTTCCCTCGGCCCGGGTGTTCTGGACCGGTCGAGCGGTGCGGGACCACGAGATCCTGGCGGAGCGGAAGGACGGAAGCCGGATCGTCCTGCTGGTGAACGCGGCCCCCCTGCGCCGCAACGGCGACACCGTCGAGGAGGTGGTGATTTCGCTCCGGGACATCACCGCCCACCGGAAGGCGGCGCAGGCCCTGGCCGCCAGCGAAGCTCGGTACCGCACGGTGGTGAACCGGGTTGAACAGGTCCTCTTCCAGACCGACGAAATCGGCCGGTGGACCTTCCTGAACGACGCCTGGCGCCAGGTCTCGGGACATCCCGTCAGCGAGAGCCTGGGCACGGACCTCTTCCGGTACATCCACCACGAGGACCGGGGCCGGTTGATGCGGGAACTGGGCATGGTGCTTCGCGGAGACGGCGAATCCTGGGAAGGCCAGGCACGCCTGGTCCATCGATCCGGAGGGATCCGCTGGGTCGAGCTCCAGGCCTGGAGCTCTGACGAATCTGCCGAAGGAATCGCCGGGACCCTCACCGACGTCACCGAACGAAGAGAGCTGGAAGAACGGCTGGCCCGGTCACGAAAGATGGAGGCCATGGGCCAACTGGCGGGCGGCGTGGCCCACGACTTCAACAACCTCCTCACGGTGATCCTGGCGAGCGCCGAGCTCCTGCGGGAGGATCTTCGCCACAGGCCGGAATGGGGGCGGGGATGGCAGGAAGAGGTGGAGGAGATCCTCCGGACCTGTCACACCGCAGCCACGCTGACGCGTCAACTTCTGGCCTTCAGCCGAAACCAGGTGGTAGAGCGCGTGCGGTTGGACCTGAACGACGTCGTCCGCGGCACCCGGACCCTGACCCGAAGGCTCCTTCCCACCTCGATCCAACTCGACGTGGAGCTGGAACGGGACCTTCCCGCTCTGGAAATGAGCCCCACCCACGTAGAGCAGATCATCTTGAACATGGTCATCAACGCCCGGGACGCCATGGAAGGTGCCGGGGGACAGCTCTTTCTCCGTACCCGAACCGTCGAGGTCGAAGCCACCGGTCTGGGGCAACGGCTGGGCATCGAACCGGGGACGTACGTGGTCCTGGAGGTGGAGGACACCGGGCACGGAATGGAAGAGACCACCCTCTCCCGGATCTTCGAGCCCTTCTTCTCGACCAAGGAGCGGGAGCGAGGGTCCGGGATGGGGCTGGCCACCGTTTACGGAATCGTCACCCAGGCCGGCGGGGCCGTGGACGTGGAGAGCTCACCAGGCGTCGGTACGACCTTTGCTGTTTACCTCCCACCACATCCCGCCGAAGAACACGCTGATCAGCTCCAGAACTGAGCCATGTCCACTCCCCTCCCGGGCGGTGCGCCGTGAGCTCCAGCCTCACATCGGACGGCGCGCCGTCAGGAGCTGGCGATCCGGGTCCAGGTCGGTGACCTGCAGGTCCCGGAGGCCCGCCGCCTGGAACCACTCCCGGTGCTCCCCCACCGTGTAGGTGTTCCCCCCTTCGGTGCGCAGGAGCATGACGACGGCGAAGCGGACGGCCCTGCCGCTTCGCCCCCGCACGAAATCCGCCACCGCCACCACGGCCCCCGGCGCGGCAACTCCGGCCGCCTTCTCCAGGAGACGCCGACAGTCTTCGGGAGCGAGCATGTGCAGGATGTTGCTCAGAAGGATGGCGTCAAAGGGCCCCGGAGGGAGGGGATCGGTCAGAAAATCGGCCCCCACCGTAGCGAGGTCGTCCACCTCGTCAAGCCCGTATTCGCGGCGGACGAACTCCACCGTATCCGGCAGATCCAGGAGGGTGGCCCGGAGCCCCCGCTCCACGAAGGCCCGGCTGATGTGTCCGGGACCGCCGCCCAGGTCCAGGAGAGTGTCGGCCTCCGGGTTCCGGGCCAGAACCCCATCCACCAACCGCTCCACCCGCACCCGGGGAGCCGCGGCCATCCCCGCCATGAAGCGGGCCAGACGCTCCTGGTCGTCCTCCGGCCCCGGGTCCACGACCCGATCTACCGGACCGCCCTCCCGGAGCACCCGGGGAAGGTGTGTCCAGGCCCGCAGGTTCTCCAGCCAGAGCGGCATTCCTCCAGCCTGATACTCCGAAGCGGCAGGGTCGGCCAGCTCGCGCTGGGCTCGGGGGCTGGGCCGGAACCACCCTTCCTCTTCCACTTCGAGCAGCTCCATCTGCGCCAGAACCGGTAGAATGACCTCCACCGCCCGGCGGTCCAGATCCAGACGCCGAGCCAGCTCCTGGGGCGTGGCCGGGCTCCTGGCCAACTCGGTGAACAGCCCCGCATTCACGGCACCAGCCACTGTGACCATGGCCTCGCTCAGGTCTCGCAGCTCGTCGAAATCGAGTTCGTCGATACGCATCCGGATCCTCTGTGTCAGTTGGTGATCCTGCGGGCCGCGGCCCGCACGCTGTTGCAGTGGATCTCCACGGTGTCCGACAGCCGGAACGCGTATCCGCCGGCCAGCACCACCCCCACCGGAACATGGGCCTCACCGAACCTCTCCAGGACCATCTGGTCGCGGTCCGCCAGTCCCTGCATGCTGAGCGCCAGCCCACCCAACTGGTCTTCCCGGTAGGGATCGGCACCGGCCAGGTAGAGTGCCACCTCCGGCCGGCCGTCCTCCAGCACCCGGTCCAGAGCCCGATCCAGGCGCTCCAGGTAGCCGTGGTCGGCCACCCCGTCCTCCAATCCCACATCCAGGTCGGAAGCGGGTTTGGGGAAGGGGTAGTTGCGTTCCTGATGCATGGAGAAGGTGTAGACGGCGGGCTCGCCCTGGAAGATGGATGCGGTGCCGTTGCCATGATGGACGTCCAGATCCACTACAGCCACCCGTCGGACCACCCCTTCGGCCCGGAGTCCGGCCGCCGCCACCGCCACGTCGTTCAGAAGGCAGAAGCCCTCCCCATGATCGGCAAAGGCGTGGTGAAAGCCGCCGCCCAGGTGCACAGCCACACCGTGTTCCAGAGCCAGCCGTCCGGTGAGGAGGGTACCCCCACAGCACAAAAGGGAGGCGGCACGGAGGGCTGGAGAGAAGGGTAGCTCCAGAAGCCGCTCCTCCCGACGGGTGAGCTGTCCCTCCAGAACCCGGTTCAGGTATCCGGAGCCGTGGACCCGAAGAAGCTCCTCCCGCGTGGCCCGGGAAGGGCGGCCAAGCTGCGCGGACCGCACGGCCCCCTCCTCCAGGAGTCGCTCTCGCACCAACCGGTACTTGGAGGTAGGAAAGACGTGCGGCCCGATATCGACCTCGTACTCCGGAGCCCACACCACCGGAAGCGCCGTCACCGGATCGTCTGGCCGTGGGTCAGTCGATCTTGACCAGCTCGATGTCGAAGGTCAGGTCCCGGCCCGCCAGCGGGTGGTTGGCGTCGAGGTGCACGGCGTCGTCCGAGACTTCGGCCACCTCCACCTGGATCGTCTGCTCGTCGGGAGTCCGGAGATGGAGCTGCTGGCCCACCTCGGGCTCCAGGTCGTCGGGTAGACGCTCCCGCTCCACCTCGTGGATGAGCTCCTCGTTGTGGGCCCCATAGGCCTCGCCTGCCGGAATGGTGACGGTCTTCTCCTCGCCTTCCTCCATCCCCACGATGGCCGCCTCGAAGCCCGGGATGACCTTCCCGGAGCCCAGCTTGAAGGTGAGAGGGTCCCGGTCCTGGGAGGTATCGAAGACCGTTCCGTCGTCGATGCGGCCCGTATAGTGAACGTGGACGGTGTCGCCGTTCTGCGCTTCAGCCAATGCTCTATCTCCAGTTCGATCCGAAAAGTATGTACGTCGGTCGTGTTCGTACTCAAACCCCGGAGGCCCGGGGAAGGTCGTGGAGACAGGCCGTGCGGGTCAGCCCAGCGTCCTTCGACGCTCCCGCACCGTCTCCATGAGCTCGGTGATCCGAGTCTGCAGGGCTTCTTCCAGATCCTCCATGGAAAGCTCGCCGCTGCCCAGGGCGATGGAATAGGGCTCGGCTTCTTCTTCCCGGGTGTCGGCCAGCTTCTCCCGGGTCTCCTCGGCCTTGCCCAGCGCGAAGAGAGCCTTCTGAAGCCAGGCCGACTCCCGCTGCTGGAGCCGGATCTCCCTGCGCTGCTGCCGGCGACGATCGCTCAATGCATGCCTCCTGGGTCGGAGAATCGGTTCGGTCACATCTTTGTTGCTACCACCGAACAATCCGAACGTTTCGGCGGAGGCCGCATTCAAAATGGAGAACCGGCGGCCACGGGTTCAATCGACCCGGACCACCACCTTCCCGAAGACGTTGCCCTCTTCCAGGAGCTCATGGGCCTGCCTCACCTCATCCAGCGACACCTCCGAGTGGACCACAGGACGCACATTTCCCCCGAAGACCCGCTCCATGGCGGCCCGGAACTCCGCCGGGCTTCCCATGGTGGTGCCCAGAATGGACAGCTGCTTCCAGAAGACGTGCCGCAGATCCAGAGTCGGCTCTGGTCCGGTCGTGGCCCCGTACGTCACCAGGCGCCCCCCGGGAGCCAGGGCCCGGATGAGGGTGCCCCACAGGACCTCGCCCACGGAGTCCAGGACCAGGTCCACCCCGCGCGCACCGGTGGCCTCGCGGATCAGCTCCTTCGGCTCGTCCATCAGCCGGTCCAGGGTCACGTCCGCCCCGAGCTCCTCGAGGCGCCGACAGTTCTCCGAGCCGGACGTGAGGACAAAAACGTGTGCGCCGGCCTGCCGTGCCATCTGCACCGCCATGGTGGACACGCCACCCGACCCTCCGGTAATGAGGACCCTCTCGCCGGTCCGGAGTGTCCCCCGTGTCATAAGACCGCGCCAGGCCGTCACCGAAACGAGGCCGGCAGCGGCGGCGGTCCGAAACGAGACCCGGTCCGGCAGCTGAAGAAGGTTCTGGGCGGGCACCACCGCGTACTCGGCAAAGCCGCCCTGGGTGTGTTCGCCCAGGACCCGGAACCGGGGATTCGGCAGGTCCGAACCCCGCCGGACACCCTCGTACCACTCCCAGTCCAGCGACGGGTCCACCACCACCCGGGTCCCCAGACCCACACCCTGCACCCCCACACCCACCGCGTCCACCTCGCCGGCGATGTCGGATCCGCCGATGTGCGGCATGGGGATCTCGATGGGAAGTCCCCGCCGCACCCATAGGTCCAGGTGGTTCAACGACGAGGCCTTCACCCGGACCCGGACCTGACCGGCCCCGGGCTCGGGGATCGGCACGTCGGCCACCTCGATCACTCCCGGGTCCCCGTGCTCATGAAATAGGGCGGCCTTCACGGCTTCCTCCTGCGTTGTGGCGTTCGCGATCCGTTCGGTCGGCAACTTCGAAACTGGCCTCTTCCAACCCGCGAGGCCACCGGGGGCCGGAAGTCGGCGATCGCCTGCGAGGGTCAGGGGTACGAGTTGGTGGAGAAGGAATGGATCCCGCTCCGACTCCCGATCCAATTCCGTGCGCCTCAAGCCGGAACGCCACCATGGCCAGCAACGACAACGCATCTGAGCACGACCGGAACAACGGTCCGAACAGCCCCACTGACGGCCCACTGCACAACGGCGACATCCACGGCACCCCCGACGCCACCCTCGGAGGCTACTTTCGCGAGCACTCGCGCCCTCCGGCCTTCGAAGGGGTCGACGGGGAGCCCTACACCGTGTCCATCGAGGTGGAGAAGACCGGAAATCTGCTGGCCCCCTTCGAGGGCTACCTGGTCTTCCCCCGGTGGGCCTCCACCGGCCTCGGCGTGGTGGGCCACGTGGAGACGCCGACCCTGCTCACCGGCACCAACCGGGAGGAGGTGGAGGGGCGACTGGGGAACCTTCCTCTGGTGCAGGTGAAGGTTCTTCTCGACGAAGCCATCGACGAAGATCATCCCAACGAGACGACTCCGGAATGAGCCCGCTCCCGACTCCGGTGGCGCTTTTCCGCCCACCGTCCTCACCGCCCCTCATCCACACCCCCCAATCCGAATGATCCGACGCGGCCTCCTCTTTCTCAGTGAATCGCCCAGCGCCAAGAAGGTGCTGACCGGCACTCCGCTCACACGCTCGGCCAGCCGCCGGTTCGTCCCCGGAGAGGAGGTGAATGACGTGATCCGGGCCATGGGCGAGGCCAACGAGCAGAGGCTGTCCGCCACCGCCAACTACCTGGGCGAGTCGGTCACCAACCGGGAGCAGGCCCGGGCCGCTGCTGACACCTATATCCAGATCCTGGACCGGATCCACGCGGAGAAGCTGGACGCCAACATCTCCGTCAAGTTCACCCAGATGGGCCAAAACATCGACGAAGCCTTCCTCAGGGAGAACCTGGGACGGGTGCTGGAGAAGGGAGCCGAGACCGACACCTTCATCCGCTTCGACATGGAGGGCTCCGATTACACGCAGCGGACGCTGGACGCCTTCGAAGAGCTGTGGGCCGACGGGTGGCGAAACATCGGGGTGGTGCTCCAGGCCTACCTGAAGCGAACGGCGGGAGACGTGCGCCGAATGAACGAGCTGGGAGCGCGGGTTCGGATCTGCAAGGGGGCCTACGCCGAGCCTCCCGACCTGGCCTACCAGGACATGCGCCGGATCAGGGAGAACTTCGTCGAGGTCACCGGCTGGCTCCTGAGCGAGGGACGCTACCCGGGAATCGCAACTCACGACGAGGAGATCATCGACGAGATCCTCCGATACGTGGAGAGCCACGACATCGATCTCGAAGCCTTCGAGTTCCAGATGCTCTACGGTGTCCGCCGCGACCTGCAGGAGGGGCTGCTGGCCCAAGGGTTCAACGTGCGGGTCTACATTCCCTTTGGTGAGAAGTGGTATCCCTACCTGATGCGTCGCCTGGCCGAGCGGCCCGAGAACGTGGCGTTCATGGTGCAGAGCCTGGTGAAGGAATCGCCCCTGGGAGCCATCTGGGGCCGCAAGCGGAAGCGCTCTTCCGGCCCGGAGGCCGACGGCCGACCGACAGACCAGGACCCTCGGGGCGACGATGGCTGAGTCCACGGCGAGTTCCCCCAGACCTTCCGCGACCGGATCCCCCGGTGTCGAGGGCCCCGGGCCGGAGTCCTTTTTGCGAATCACGGAGATCTTCCACTCCATCCAGGGTGAATCCACCTGGGTGGGCAGCCCCTGCACCTTCGTGCGACTCACCGGGTGTCCCCTTCGCTGCGTGTGGTGCGACACCGAGTACTCCTTCCACGGGGGTGAGCGGCTGGAGCTGTCCCGGATCCTGGACCGGGTGCGGGAGATCGGCTGTCCGGTGGTGGAGATCACGGGGGGGGAGCCGCTGGTACACCCCAACGCCTTCGTCCTGGCCCACCGGCTCCTGGCCGAGGGATACACCGTCCTGGTGGAGACCTCCGGAGCCATGGACATCAGTCCGTTGGACTCCCGGGTCCACGTGATCATGGACCTCAAGTGTCCGGGGTCGGGTGAGTCAGCCAAGAATCGCTGGGAGAACCTGGAGCACCTCGACGGCCGGGACGAGCTCAAGTTCGTCCTGGCTGATCGGGCCGACTACGAGTGGGCACGCAACGTAATCCGGGAGCGGGATCTGGAGGCCCGGGTCCGGGAGGGCTCGCTCCGGGCCATACTCCTCTCCCCCGTCTGGGACGGCCTTGATCGGCAGGCGCTGGCGGAGTGGATGCTGGAAGACGGGCTGGAGGCGCGCTTTCAGACCCAACTCCACAAGCACATCTGGGATCCGGAGCGAAAGGGAGTCTGACTCCTGCGCCTTCCCCTCAGCCTGATGGAGCTTTTTTCGGCTTTCGGGGTCAGCGTGGACGGCCGCCAGGACACGACCCCGGGTTCGCCGGCGACCATCTGGTATCGGTGCCGGTCCGGTGGCGGCTGCCGACGTCGTGTTTTCATCGCATCTCAGAACCGGGAGGAGAGAGCAACATGAGCGACAGCGTCTACAAGGTCATCGAGCTGGTGGGAACCAGCACCGATTCGTGGGAGAAGGCCACACAGAACGCCATTGCAACGGCTTCGCAGCAGCTCCGAGACCTGCGCATCGCCGAGGTGAGTGAACTCGACGTGCAGTTGGAGGAAGGCCGGATCGTGCGCTACCGGGCCAAGGTGAAGGTGTCGTTCCGCTACCAGGCCTGACCGGCGGCGGCAGACCGCCCCCCTGCCCAAACCCCAGGGTATACCCCGGGTAGGGGGGCTTCCCATGCCCGACCGAACTCTCCCACCCGAGATCCGTTCAGCTTTTCGGGCGTACCAGGGCCCCGATGACGATCCCTCGGCCCCCGACGATGGATGGGCAGCCGCCGTGGCGCTCATCCTGCGGGACCGCGAGTTTCTCCTGATCCGGCGAGCCCACCTTCAGGGCGACCCCTGGTCAGGCCAGATGGCGCTCCCGGGAGGACGGAGGGATCCCGGCGACGATTCGCTTCTCCGGACCGCCATTCGGGAAACGCGGGAGGAAGTGGACATCAACCTGGGCGAGGACGGGCGGCTCCTGGGTTGCCTCTCCGTTCTGGCCCCCCGGTCCCGGGAGCTCCCTGCAGTGTCCATCCTCCCCTTCGTATTCAGCCTCACCCGACCGGCGACGCCCAACCCCAGGCGCACGGAGGTGGCCGAGGCCCTCTGGGTTCCCCTGAGTATTCTCCACCGTCCCGACGCCCGTTCCGTTCACCACCACCCGGTGGCCGGCGCTCGAATCACCTTCCCGGCACTGGACGTGGACGGCCGAACCGTGTGGGGGCTCACCCACCGCATTCTGGAGGATTTCCGGCGGCGACTCGACGAGTCTGCCGGACGAGGGGGGGACGCCCCCTCCTCTCCTCTCTCACCCCACGATCCGAGTGAGGAAGAGGGTGCTTAACCCCAGGTGGGTTTCCCAGCGGTAGAGGGTCAACTCCACGGCCCCGCCAACGGGGCGCCCGAGAGGGCAATGGACATGAATGCGTCGAGACGGAGTGACCCCTCTCCCGGCCGTGCCGTCAGGGACATGAACCCGGCCCGGGCCAGTTGTCCGGTCTCCCCTCCTCGCAGAACCACCTCGGTGGGCGGAAGCACCTGCGGGCCCGCTGCCGTCCGATGAACGGCCACGGGAAGGCCGCGGACCTCCCGCACGCTTCCGGGTCGGAAGTCCCAACCCTCCCGAGCAAAGGCGGTGCCCAGCAGAAAGAGGGCGGGGAAGCCGGGGTGACCCCACAGGAGCTGTGTCAGCTCGGGCTCCTGGCCCAACTCCAACTCCTGGAACTCCATGGCCTCGCACGGATTCTCCTCCGGATCGTACGGCGCCCGAAGAAGAAAGCGTGGGAGAAGGAGTCCCAGAAAGGGGGCCCCGTCGTGGGCCCGGACCCTCTCCCATGCCCTCCTCTCCCGCTCCTCGTCCCCCTCGCCGCTGTCCAGGAGCGACGGGTCCACCTCCGCCAGAAACGGGATCCCCATCTGGAGACCCGCCCGCGCCATTCCCTCCATGGCGGCCACGTCCTCGGGCGCGGCAGAGAAGGCCTGGTGCAGCATCACGACCGACCACGTCCCCTCGCCCAGCGCCTTCTGAGCGGCTTCGTCCAGGAGCCGGGGAAGTGCGTCCCCGCTGGCGGCATCCAGGAGTTCCTCCCGGTGCGTCTGGAGGACGTATACCTTGAGCTTCGGTGACGTCTCCAACTGCCGGGCCAGGAACTCCAGGCCCCTCCACCGGGCCTCCATGGTCTGGAATCCGGGGTGGTGCAGGAGGCGGCGGAGCTGGCGGGTGGTCTCGGCATCCAGGACATCGAGCCGGCGCTCCACCTCCTCCCCCGGCTCCGGGACCCCATGCTCCCGGGTGAGCCGACGAATCAGGGCGTCCAGCCCCCCTGCGCCCCCCAGGGGACCCACCGGACTCCCGTCGCCGGAAACCTCACCGGAGCCGTTCGTGCGTCTGGGATCCGGGGTCTCTGCCAGGACCTGGTCCAGGAGCCCGTCTCCACCCGCCGCCTCCTCCTCCGGAGAGGGGCGAGGGGCATGCTCCTCCGGAGCCGTCTCAGACTCCGGGACGGATGTCGGGTCGTCCAGCAGCCGCTTCCGGGCCTCGCGTATGGCCTGAAAGAAGGGGACCCGGGCCACGAGCCGGTCGGGGTGGAAATCCTCCGGAGACCGGAAGGTGAGCATGAGGGGAGGCCCTCCTCCTTCCACCGGAATCTGGACCGAGGGCGAAAGCGAAGCCATGAACCGATGGATCTCGTCGCGATCCACGAAGACCGGAAGCCGTTCGGTCAGGGGCGGAAGGTCAGCGGCCCGAGCGCCCAGGTCGACCCCTCGGAAGTCTCCCATGATGAGAATGCTGAAGGGATCATCCCTTCGGGTCCGAGCGCGAAGGGGCTCTTCCCGAGCCTCGTCCACGGGCCCGGCTTCCATCTGGACCCGCACCTGACCCGGGCGGGAACCGGGGGGCGACGATCCGCCATCGCTTCGGCTTGTCATGGTGGCCTCCCTCGGGCTGCGTATCTGATCTGGCTGCAACGGTCACATCCGGTCCCATGATAGGCCACCGGAGGGATCGGTGCGAGGGGACTCCTCCCATGACCCACCCTTCGGAACCAGCGACCGGTCTCCCATGTACTGATCGTGCTGGCTCCCGGGGCAGGCCCCGACATGCAGAGCCCGGCCTCGGACCCCCGACCGCTGATTCGCAAGAACGAAGAAGGAGGATATGTCATGAAGGATCGCTCCCCGCCGACCCCCACCTCGTCCCCTGGTCCGTTCCTTACCTTGTCCGGATTCCTCCTGGTGGCCCTATTCGTGGCCCCGGCGGCTTCAGTCCAGGGGCAGGTCGTGCACCAGGAGCTTGCCACCCAGTACGGGCCCATCACGGTAGAACGGGTAGCCGACGGTCTGGAACAGCCCTGGGCCATCGCCTTCCTCCCCGGCGGCGAAATGCTGGTGACCCAGCGTCCCGGAGGGATCTTCCTGGTCTCCGACGCAGAGGTCACCGAGGTCCTGGGAGCCCCCGAGGTGCACGCCCAGAACCAGGGCGGAATGCTGGACCTGGTGGTCCACCCGGACTACGAGGAGAACGGCTGGATCTACATGACCTACTCCAAGGGTGACTCCGACGCCACGGTGCCGGCGCTGGCCCGGGCTCGCCTGGACGGCAACGCTCTGGCGGACTTCCAGGAGCTCTTCGAGTCCAACACGCCCACGTCTCCGGGACGCCACTACGGTTCCCGGATCCTCTTTCTCGACGACGGAACCCTCCTGATGAGCATCGGTGACCGGGGGGCCCAGCCCGAGCGGGCACAGGACACGAGGGACCACTCGGGCACCCTGGTCCGGCTGAACGACGACGGGACCGTCCCCGACGACAATCCCTTCGTGGATGACCCGGCCTACGCGCCGGAGATCTTCTCGTACGGCCACCGCAACATCCAGGGGATCGTGAAACATCCCGCCACCGGCGAGATCTGGGCCACCGAGCACGGTCCCCGGGGAGGTGACGAGCTGAACCTCATCGAGCCCGGAGTGAACTACGGGTGGCCCGTGGTGAGCAAGGGGCGCGACTACCGGACGCAGGAGCAGTGGGGAGAGGGTCGAAGCGCTCCCGGAATGGAGGACCCGGTCTTCGAGTTCCTTCCTACGCTGGCGCCCTCCGGGCTGGCGGTGGTGAGCTCGGGTGACTTCCCCTCCACCTGGGACGGCAACCTGCTGGCAGGGGGCCTCCGCTCCGAGCGCATCCTGCGCCTCGTCATCGAGAACCAGGAGGTTGTGCACGCCGAGGAGATCATCGACGGCGAGCTGGGGCGCATCCGCGATGTCCGCATGGGACCGGACGGTGCCATCTACGTGGCCACCGGAGAGACCGACGGCGGAATCTACCGGATCACGCCCGCCGGCTGAGTCGAGCTGGCTCCGGCTACGGGGGCCCCATCTGCTCCAGGTCCCGGAGGAGACGCTCGCCGGCTTCGGTCCACTCCGGCGGCTCGACCTGGGTGGCCAGGCGGTGGGCCAGCAGGAAGGCCAGCCGAGCCACCCGGGCGGCCTTGTCCGGATCGGTCCGGTCGGGGGTGTCTGACGGCAGGTGGTAGTCGTCGTGCAGCCACGTGGTGAGCATGAGGGCCGGGATTCCCTTCTCCACAAAGCTGAAGTGGTCGCTTCTGAGGAAGGCCTGCTCCTCGGGCTCGGGGTCCGGCGCCACCACCAACCCCAGCTCGGGGTGGTCCCGGGCCACCTGGTACACCAGCTCGCCGATGGTGCTGTACTCCTCACCGACGGCGTGGACCGTGTCCGGCGCGTTTCGTGACACCATGTCCAGGTTCAGATTGGCCACGATGTTCTCCAGCGGCACGGTGGGGTTCTCGGCAAAGTAGGCCGACCCCAGGAGTCCCTTCTCCTCACCACTCACCCAGAGGAAGAGGATGGATCGGGCCGGCGGCTCCGGCAGCTGGGAGAAGGCCCGGGCGACCTCCAACACCGCCGCCGTACCCGACGCATTGTCGTCGGCGCCGCTGTAGATGGAATCTCCCCGGTCGTCGGGCGGTCCCACGCCCACGTGGTCGTAGTGGGCGGTGAGGACCACGTACTCCCGGGCCAGCTCAGGATCGGCCCCCGGAAGTCTGGCCACTACGTTGGGAACCTCGGCGGACTCCTCTCCGAAGACGGACTGAAAGGAGAGGATCACGTTCTCCAGGACCTGCACCGGCGCCGGCGGATCCCTGCCGCCTTCGGGCTCGACTCCCACTGATTCCAGGAGCTCCTGGCCTGCCTCGTGGGCCAGACCGATGATGGGCAGGGGCATCTGGGCGGCGGCCCCGCCCTCCAGGGCGGCGGCGAGCTGGAAGGTGGCTGAGGCATCGGTCTCCTCGTCCATGAGCAGAACGACTCCCGAGGCGCCAGCCTGCATGGCGGCCTGGATCGCCATGCCGAAATCCGGCCCGAGGCCGTCGGGAAGCCCCACCACCAGGGGTGCCCCCTGGGCCTGAGGGGGAAGCCCCTCCATGGCTGAAGCCGGATCAGGGGCGTAGACCGGCGTGCCCTCGGCCGGTCCCGGCGGTCCGGGGAGGGCAAAGTACTCGTGCTCATACCTCCAGTCCCGGCGATCTCCGTTGATCTGGACGTAGGCGTGGCTCTCCTGACGGTCCAGGGGAGCGGATTCGAAGGTCCACCGCTGGATGAAGCTCCCCTCGTCACCGGCCGGCTCCAACCCCAGGGCGGCCAGCTCGTCCACCAGGTACTCCGCGGCCAGCTCCAGCTCGGGACTCGGAGTGTCCCGCCCCCGCATCTCGTCCGACGCCAGCCATCCGATGTGGTCCCGGACCACTTCAACGGTGATGGCCTCCTCGGCCACCGACCACAGCACTGCCGCTTCGTCGGCGGGAGCCGGCGCCGGCTCCTCCATCGGTGCGGCTCGGGCGCATGCCGTCGCCAGGACGGCCAGTACAAGGCCGCCCATGAAGAGTCGGAGACGACGCCTCGGTGGGTGAAGGAGGTCCAACTCGGCGACGGGATCGGACGGCGATGCAATCATGACGGGCCAGGCCAGGGCTGAAGGGGGTCCCGGAGGACGTGGGGCTCGTTTCAAAGATCCCCTGCAGACTCCGGGCGGGCAAGGCCGACGACGTGGCATGGGGTCGCCCCCTGGGACCACGCCGGGGCTGCCCAACCAGTGTCCCGGGGAGAAGCACACGTCCTTCTAAACATCTGTGGCATTACGACTTGCGCACCCCCCACGCCGAACATTTGAACCACTTCCCTGTAGGAGGGGTCGCAGG
>SLNQ01000043.1 GCA_007132965.1 Gemmatimonadota bacterium
GAATGGCGACGGTTACCGAACAAGAACGAGGAGCGCAGACCCACCCCGACGTGCGTTCGTACGGGGAGGTCAACGAAGACATCCTCCAGATGCTTTCCCGTCCGGGGAAGTGGTGGTGGATTCTCCTGGGTATGTCCATCGCCGGCATCGGGTTGCTGGCCTTCTCCTGGGGAAACCAGATCGTGCAGGGGATCGGGCTCTCGGGCCTGAATACCCCCGTGGGGTGGGGAGCCTACATCACCACCTTCGTCTTCTGGGTGGGGATCGCCCACTCCGGGACGCTGATCTCGGCCATCCTCTTTCTCTTCAGGGCCCGCTGGAGACAGTCCATCTACCGGGCGGCGGAAGCCATGACGGTCTTCGCCGTCATGACGGCGGGACTGTACCCCCTGATCCACCTGGGTCGGGTGTGGCACGCCTACTGGCTCTTCCCGTATCCGAACCAGCGGATGCTGTGGCCCAACTTCAGCTCGCCCCTGGTCTGGGACGTCTTCGCGGTGACCACCTACTTCACCGTGTCGTCCCTCTTCTTTCTGCTGGGGCTGCTCCCCGACGTGGCGGCGGCCCGTGACCAGTCGCCCAAGGGAAGCCTGCGGCACAAGCTCTACACCTTCACCTCCTTCGGCTGGCGGGGAACGGACCGGCAGTGGCACCACTTCGGAAAGGCCTACCTCTACCTGGCGGCGCTGGCCACTCCGCTGGTCCTGTCGGTGCACTCGGTGGTGTCGTGGGACTTCGCCATGGCCATCGTGCCGGGCTGGCACGCCACCATCTTCGCCCCGTACTTCGTGGCCGGGGCCATCTTTTCGGGTGTGGCCATGGTCATCACGATCCTGGTTCCCATCCGGAAGGCCTTCGGGTTGGAGAAGTACCTGACGACAAAGCACTTCGACGCCATGGCGAAGCTCTGTCTGGTGACGGGGCTCATTGTCTTCTACGCCTACCTCACCGAGTTCTTCATGGCGTGGTACTCGGGTGAGGACCCCGAGCGCCGGGTCTTCTGGAACCGGGCCTTTGGCCACTACTGGTGGGCCACCTGGATCATGCTCACCTGCAACGGGCTGATCCCCATCATGCTCTGGTTCAAGCGGGTGCGCTACTCGATCCCGGCGCTCTTCGTCATCTCGCTCTTCATCAACATCGGGATGTGGTTTGAGCGCTTCGTCATCATCGTGACCTCGCTGTCGCACGAGTACATCCCCTTTGCCTGGAACGTGTACCGGCCCAGCATGACGGAGATGGGGATCGTCATTGGAACCTTCGGCTGGTTCTTCTTCTGGATCCTCCTGTTCATCCGGCTCTTTCCGCCGGTGGCCATCAGCGAGATCAAGGAGGTCCTGCCTCCACCCATGAGAAAGAAGAAGGAGGAGGTGGCCCCATGAGCACGGCCAACGAGGTGGGCGGCGGCCGGGAGGGTCTCCTGGCGTCGTACGACTTCCTGGATGCCACCGTCCAGGTCATCAAGCGGCTCCGGAGCGAGGGCTTCGAGGAGATCACCGCCTTCGCCCCCTTCCCGGAGCACCACATCGAGGAAGCGCTGGGGTATCGGGCGAGTCCGGTACGGCTCTTCACCCTGGCCGGCGGACTCACCGGGGCGGCCACCGGTTTCGCCTTCACCATCTTCACCAGCATGGACTGGCCCCTGGTGACGGGCGGAAAACCCATTGTGGCCATCCCCGCCTACATCATTCCGGTCTTCGAGATGACCATCCTGTTCGGCGCCTTCGCCACCGTCATCGGTGTGTTCTGGAACATGCGGATGCCCGACCTCAAGGGGGACGTGGTCTACGATCCCGAGTTCAGCTCCGGACGCTTCGGCGTCTACGTCACGGCGCCCTCCGAGCGCATGGACACGGTTCGCAGGATCCTTCAGGAGTTCGAGCCCTCCGACTTGCAGGACGATCCGTACGGGAGGGCCCATGGTTGAATCAGGAGAGGGTATGGGGAAGGTACGCATCTGGCTGGCCGGCGCCCTGGTGGCCCTCATGGCCGCGGGCTGCACGCCCATGGACGACCTGCTGGTGACCATCTTCGGCCGCAGCATGAGGGACCAGCCGTCCTTCAACCCATACGAGAACCCGCAGCCGCCACCGGAGGGCTCGGTTCCCTTCGCCTCGGGCAACTTCCCGGCGGCGCCGGGGGAGGTGAACCTGGGCCAGCCGGAGGGGACGCCCGTGCCGGCGCCGGTGCTGCCGGCAGACATGCTACGGGCCCTCACCAACCCCGACGAGGTGCCGCAGGTCACCGGGTTGGACAACCCCATCGCCCCCGACGCCGAGTCGCTCGAGCGGGGCGAGGTCCTCTTCCAGCGCGCCTGCGCGCCCTGTCACGGGGTGGACGGCCAGGGCGACGGGCCGGTGAGCGAGGTGGCGCCGGTCTTTGGCGTCTCGCTCATGAGCGACCAGGCACTGGGCCTGGTGGACGGCTACGTCTACAGCATGATCCGGGTCGGGCGTGGGGCCATGCCCGCCCTGGGACATCAGATCACCCACTATGACCGGTGGCACGTGGTGAACTACGTGCGCGAACTTCAGGGACAGCTCCCTGACGCCGAGTCTTCGGAGAACTGAGGGAAGCCCGCGATGCATGACATCCACGTCCCCTCGGATATTCCGGCCCGCTACCTCCCCCGACGGCGAGGTGTGAGCCTGATCATTGGAGCCTTCACCCTGGTGGGCTTTCTGGCCTTCGTGGTGCTGCTCGCCAGCGACCCCGACCGGGCCTGGGAGGCCTACGTCTCCAACTGGCTCTTCTTTGTCAGCGTGGCTCAGGGCGCCATCATGCTGGGGGTGGCCACCACCATCACCAAGGCCAAGTGGAACTGGTCCATTCGCCGGGTCTCCCTGGCTTTCGGCGCCTTTCTCCCGCTGGCGTTCCTCCTGCTCATTCCCATGCTCCTGGGTCTCAGGGAAAACTACTTCCCCTGGATCGAGCAGATGGCCTACGACGAGATCGTCCAGAAGAAGGCAGCCTACCTCAACATCCCGTTCCTGGTGGCCCGGAACGTGGTCGGACCTCTGCTCCTCTTCGGGCTGAGCATCATCTTCATCTACTTCGCCCTCCGACCCGATCTGGGGCCGGACCGAGCCCGGGATGAGGACGGTGACGCCGGTCGCGCCCGTTGGCGGGAGCGGATCGCCGCCGGCTGGGCGGGGCAGGCCGAAGAGGAGGAGCGGAGCTGGCAGAAGATGAAGATCCTGGCGCCGGCCCTGGCGCTGGTCTTCGCCCTGGTCATGAGCATCATCGCTATTGACTGGGCCATGTCGCTGGAGTCCCACTGGTTCTCCATGCTCTTTCCGGCCTGGTACTTCATGGGGGGCTTCTGGGGGGGCATTGCCCTGACGGCGCTGGCGGTGGTTCTGCTCAAGAAGATGGCGCCGGACTTCAACGAGTCCATGGGCCCGCAGCAGCTCCACGACCTGGGGAAGCTGGTCTTCGCCTTCTCCATCTTCTGGGCCTACCTGGTCTTCAGCCAGTACATCGTGATCTGGTACGGAAAGCTGCCCTGGGAGCAGGTCTGGATCATCGATCGTTCGGGAGCCGAATGGGGTTGGCTCTCCCTCACGGTGATCATCCTCTGCTTCGTGGTGCCCTTTGCGGGGCTCCTGGGGCGGAATCCGAAGATGGTGCCGGGGTGGCTCGGAGCCATGTGCTTCCTGGCTCTCATCGGGCTGTGGCTGGAGCGCTTCCTCCTGGTGGCCCCCACACTTCACGAGCCCGGGACCGCCACCTTCACCGCCTGGGAGCCCCTCATCGGTCTGGGGTTCCTGGGGCTATTCGTGGGAAGCGCCCGCTGGTTCCTCACCACCTTCCCCGTCATCCAGATCTGGCAGCCGCCGCAGGAGCCGGAGTCGGTTGAGGCGGAGCTTCCGAGGGAGGAGGCCGGCGCTCAGGCCTGAGGGTCGTTCAGGAGCGCCAGGACCCGGTCGTGAAGCACGCCGTTGGTGGAGAGCCCTGATCCGCCGTGAATGGTGGCCCTGCCGTCGGCGCTGGTGAAGCGGCCTCCGGCTTCGGTGAGAATGGGAAGGAGCGGAGCCGCGTCCCAGGCGGCCAGCCCGGGGGGATCCAGCATGATTTCGGCCCGTCCGCTGGCCACCAGGGCGTGGCCGTAGGCGTCGCCCCAGCTCCGGGTGTAATCCACCCTGCCGGTGAGTGC
>SLNQ01000224.1 GCA_007132965.1 Gemmatimonadota bacterium
AGCGCGACAAGCAGGAGTCCCGCGCCACCCGGGATGCGTACCCGGGCATGGCCTTCACCCCGGATTCACGGGAGGTGGTGGCCACCTACGGAGGCAAGATCTGGCGCATTCCGGTAGATGGGAGTGATCCGGTACAGGTCCCCTTCGAGGCGCCGGTGGAGCTGGCCATGGGACCGGAGGTGACCTTCCAGTACCCGGTGGAAGACACCCCGGAGTTCGTGGTCAAGCAGATCCGGGACGCCGTCCCCTCTCCGGCCGGCGACCAGATCGCCTTCTCCGCGCTGGGCCGCATCTACGTGAAGACCCTCCCGGACGGCGAGCCGCAGCAGCTCACGGACCTCCCCGGAAACCAGCACGCTCCGGTCTGGTCGCCCGATGGGGACCGCGTCGCCTTCGTGAACTGGGACTTCGAGGAAGGAGGGCATCTCTGGAGCGTGCCGTCCGCCGGCGGCACCCCGGAGCGCCTCACCGAACGGGCCGCCTTCTACCAGCAGCCCGCCTGGTCGCCTGACGGCCAGCGGATCGTGGCCATCCGGGGTCCGGCGCGGGCGTACGTGGAGGCCATCACCCAGGGCGTCCCCTTCGGCGCCCGGGACCTGGTGTGGATTCCGGCCGGTGGTGGTGAGACCACCCACATCACCGAGGTCAGCGGCTTCTCCTCGCCCCACTTCACCCGTGACCCGGACCGGATCTACGCCTACGGCGGCGGCGTCGGCCTCATCTCGTTCCGGTGGGACGGCACCGACCGCCGGACCCACCTCCGGGTGACGGGCCCCAGCGCGCCGGGCGGCACCGGCAACCCCCCGGCCTCGCTGGTGCTCATGTCGCCGGACGGTGAGCGGGCCCTGGCCCAGCACCGGATGGAGATCTACACGGTGCACGTGCCCCGGGTCGGCGGCGACGGCCCCACCATCAACGTCTCGAACCCCGACAACGCCGCCTTCCCCGCCCGCAAGCTCACCGACATCGGCGGGCAGTTCCCCGCCTGGGGACCCGACTCCAACACCGTCCACTGGTCCATCGGCAACGCCCACGTCGTCTACGACCTTGAGGCGGCCCGGGCCTTCGAGGACTCCATCGAGCGGGCGCGGGAGGAGGAAGAGGAGGAGCCCGCCGAGGATCCGGCCGCGGAGGACCCCGACGCCGAAGATCCCGACGCCGACGACGAGGCCGATGACGACGACGAGGAGCGATACCAGCCCGAGGAGTACCGGGTCGAGGTCACCGCCACCCGCGACATGCCCCGGGGTGAGCTCCTCCTTCAGGGGGCGCGGATCATCACCATGGACGGCGACGAGGTCATCGAGTCCGGCGATCTCCTGATCCGCGACAACCGGATCGCCGCCGTGGGCCCCGCCGGTTCGGTGGAGGCGCCGGAGGGAGCCGAGGTCATGGACGTCTCGGGACACACCATCATCCCGGGCTTCGTGGACACCCACGCCCATCTCCGGGCGCCCTTCAACATTCACCGCGACCAGCCCTGGTCGTACGCCGCCAACCTGGCCTACGGGGTCACCACCACCCGGGATCCCCAGACCGGCAGCACCGACGTCCTCTCGTACGAGGACATGGTCCGGGCCGGCCGCACCCTGGGGCCCCGGATCTATTCCACCGGCCCCGGCGTCTTCAGCGGCGAGGGAATTACCAGCCTGGACCGGGCCCGAGACGTCCTGACCCGCTACGCCGAGTACTATGACACGCAGACCATCAAAATGTACGGTGCCGGCAACCGGGAGACCCGGCAGTACATCATCGAGGCGGCCCGGGAGCTGGAGCTCATGCCCACCACCGAGGGGAGCCTGGACCTGGCCCTCAACATGACCATGGGGCTGGACGGCTACTCGGGGATGGAGCACAACATGCCCGGCTTCCCCCTCTACGGGGACGTGGCGCACCTGGTGGCCCACTCCCGCATGGCGTATACCCCCACCATCCTGGTGACGTACGGCGGTCCCTGGGCCGAGAACTACTTCTACGTGACCGAAGACGTCATGGGCGACGAAAAGCTCCGGACCTTCACCCCGGTGGAGGAGGTTCAGCAGAAGGCGCTCCGGCGCAACGCCGGGTGGTTTCACGAGTCGCAGCACACCATGCACCTGGTCTCGCACTTCGTGGGGCAGGTCATGGAGGCCGGCGGACGGGTGGGGGTGGGAAGCCACGGACAGCTCCAGGGGCTGGGCTACCACTGGGAGCTCTGGGCCACCCAGATGGGCGACATGTCGGAGCACGACGCACTCCGGGCCGGCACGCTCCTGGGCGCCGAAGCCCTGGGGCTTGACGGCGACCTGGGCTCCATCGAGGAAGGCAAGCTCGCCGACCTGGTGATCCTGGAGGGCAATCCCCTGGACGACCTCCGGAACACCAACACCATTCGCTGGGTCATGCTCAACGGCCGGCTCCACGACGGCGACACCCTGGACGAGCGTTGGCCCACCCCGCGGGAGGTGGGGCCCTTCTACTGGCAGGAGGCGGAGGTCCTCATTCCCGAGACGGCTGCGGGGGTGAACCGATAGGAAGCCGCACGAGAGCCAGGACGATCATCGGCGGTCGGGGGGTGTCACACTCCCCGGCCGCCACTCGTTTCAGGGTTGATGACACCAGAACTCCCACCGAGGCCCCGTGAGCTTCGAGCAACTCTTCCACGACGTCTACCCGCGACTTCACCGGTACTGTACCCGGTTGACCGCAGACTCGGACGTGGCGGAGGACGCGGCCCAGGAAGCCTTTGTTCGGCTCCTGGACCACGGCGTCACCGGCGAGCGCTCGAGGCTCAAGTCGTGGCTCTTCAAGGTGGCCACCCACCTCATCCGCGACCGGGTGAGGGTGAAGGACAACCGGGCGCGTCTCCTGGAGGAGAACCCGGTTCAGCCCCCACCGGTGGAGACGCCGGCCGAGGAGCTCCAGCGAAGCGAGGATGTGGCGCGGGTCCGAGCGGCGCTGGATTCGCTCTCGGAACGTGACCGCACCCTCCTCCTCCTTCGAGAGGAGGGCTTCGCCTATCGGGAGCTGGCCGAAGCGGTGGACGTGAAGGCCACCTCGGTGGGAACCCTTCTGGCCCGGGCAAGAGAGCGCCTGGCCCGAGCCCTGGACGACGAGGACGAAACATGACGAATCATCCCGACGACGGTCGCCTGCAGACGTACCTGGACGGGGAGCTCAGCTTTGACGGGCTCGAGGCCGTGGAACGGCATCTCCTGAGCTGTGAGCCGTGCCGGGAGCGGGTGGATGCTCTCCGGGAACGGGAGGCGCGGGTGAAGGCTGCCCTGGCGCAGTTGGACCGGCAAATGGATGCCGAGGGCCGGGAGGTGGAGCCCGAGGCAGCCCTCTGGCGGGTGCGGCAGGCTCGGGCCCGGCGGCGTTCGGCGACCCGGCGACGGCGCCTGGCCACCGCCGCGACGGTGGTGCTGCTGCTGGGTGCGGGTGCCGCCGCCGCCATGCCCGGCTCGCCGCTCCGCAGTTGGATTGCCGGCGACGACGAACCCGTCAGGGTCGAGACCGCCGAGGTGGAGACGGAGGGCGCGGCGCTGAGCTTCCAGCTCCGGGATGGCGAGGGCCGCGTGGAGATCGTGGAGCCGGGCGACGAGGTGGAGCTCCAGCTCCGGTTGGCCCAGCGGGCGGAGGTGCACGTGGCCGCACCCCCGGGGGCCTCCTTTGAGACCGGTCCGGGCTGGGCCCGGATCACCGGCGGCCACCGGGGCGCGCTCCGAGTGGAGCTCCCCATGGATGCTCGCCGGGCGAGCGTGACGGTGGACCAGCGGTCTCGGGTGGAGCTCCGGGAGGGCGTCCTGGAGGTGGACGGCCGGGAGGTGGACCCCCGCCAGGCCGCCGATGACGAGGGCTGGATCTCCCTCCCCCGGGCTCCTGACGGCGGGGACGGGGGTAGGGACGAAGGCGAGGATCACCTGGAGCAGGCCCCGGAGGAGGCATGAGAGGCAGCGCACGTGGTGCCATGGGAAGCGCGGTGCGGCTCCTCTTCGTCGTCCCGGCGGCGGTGTGCCTGGCAGGTGTGCCCGCCGGTGAGGTGGAGGCTGCCGAGGTGCCTCGGGCCGCGGAGGCCCTTGCCGAAGATCCCGTCCTCTTCGGGATCATCACCGCCGACGGGCTCCGGGACGACGGCACCCTCCCCGGTGCCCTGGTGGAGATCCACCAGGACCAGCGGACCCGCACGGTGGTGGCTGACGAGGAAGGTCGCTACCGGGTGGAGGGCCTCCTGCCCGGCGACGCCCGGGTCCGGGTCTTCCACCTCGCGGCGCACCCCCTCCACCTCCGCATCCACCTCCCTGATTCGGGAGAAGTGGAGCTGGACCTGGACCTGGAGCCCCGGGTGCTGAGCCTGGCGCCGTTGGAGGTTCGGGGTCAGCGGAGCGTCGACGAGGTGGCCCGACGGACCGAAGGGGTGAGCGCCGAGGGGGTGGCCGTCCGGCTGCAGACGCTGGACGGCTCCACCGGGATGGTGGAATCCGGGTTGGCGGGGATGCTGGGCTCCATGCCCACCGATGACGAGGGTCCGCCGGACCGGGTCCTCTTCATGCGCGGCTCCACCGTGGACGCTCGCACCGTCCTGCTGGACGGGGCCCCGGTCCTCACGCCCTTCCACGTGGGAGGGCTGGTCTCTCCCTTCGAGGCCGAGCTGGTGGGGGGCGCCGACCTCTTCCTCGGTGGGGCGCCCTCGCGCTACGGCGGCGGGCTCTCCTACCTCCTGGACGTGGTCACCCGCACGCCGGGCAGCGACCGTGTCGGCGGGAAGGTCTCGCTGGACGGCCTCTTCGTGCAGGGTGTGGTGGAGAGCCCCCTGCCCGGAGGCGGCGGAGGGCTGGTGGGAGGGCGCTTCCTCCACGGCTTCCAGTCCAACCTGGACACCGGTGAATTCCCCTATCGATACGGGGATCTCCTGGTGCGCTGGGGGCTCCCCCTGGCCCAGGGACACCGGGTGGACTACACCTCCTACCACAATCGGGAGGGCGTGAAGCTCGACGAGATCCTGGTGGATGCGGGGGAGGCGAGCTGGGGCAATACCGCCAACTCGTTCCGCTACACCGGTCTCACCGAGCGAGCCCGGATCTCGGCGGTGGCGGCGGAGAGCTCCTACGATTCGCACCTCCCCCTGGAGTGGGAGGATCCGGTCATGGCCCGGGGCGAGGCGGAGCACCGTCGGGTGGCGGTGGACGTGGAGGTGCCCAGGGGGAGCGTGGACCTCCGCTTCGGCGCCTCGGCCGATCGGGTGGGGTACCACTACTCCCTGGAGCCACGGGCCGGACCCCAGCAGACGGCCATGATGGAGCACCCGGTGGATATGAGCCTGGGCTGGGGAGCCGCGTACGGCGAGGTCATGGCGCCGGTGGGCGACCGGTTCTGGGTGGAGGGGGGCATGCGGGCCCAGTACTTTGCCGGCGATCACGGCCTGCGGCTGGCCCCCCGGGCGTCGGCCCACCTCCTGCTCACCGAGGCCGCCCTCCTGTCGGCCTCCGCCGGCCGCTACCATGAACCCATTCCCATTGCCGGTCTGGTGGGCCAGCGAACCGACGAAGGGGCCGACGTGCTGCGCTGGAACCCCGAGCTTCCGGTGGCGTCGGCCACCCACCTGGTGCTGGCGCTGGACCAGCGGCTGGACGACGACCTGCACCTGGGCGTCTCAGGCTTCGTGAAGAGCTTCCAGGGGATCGAGGCCACGGGGCTGGCCCGGGTTCGTTCCTCCGGCACCGACCTCCGGGTCTCCCGGGAGGGCGACCGTTTGCAGGGCTGGGTGGGATACGCCCTCTCCTGGTTCTGGGAGGAGGAAGTGGGGCGGAGCAGCACCTTCACCGGCCGGCACCTGGTGAGCTCGGGTGTCCGCACCGAGTTCAGGGAGGGCCTCGAAGTGGGCCTCACCCTGGGGTACGGAGCGGGTCTCCCCCTCTCGGCGGTGGCCCTGGCCGATCCGTTGCGGGACCAGGGTGTGGGGACGAGCCCCGACTCGGAAGGCGTGCGGGACTCCTCCTCGTCGCCGGTGCAGCGTCTCAGCACCGGCGGCGCCCCCGGGGTGCCCCTGGAGGTGGCCCGGGAGGACGACTTCCTCCGCCTGGACCTGGAGGCGTCGTGGCTCACCCGTCCCCAGGTGGGCGGTCGCAGCACCGAGCTGCGCCCCTACGTGCGGGTGTTGAACGCCCTGGACCGCAGGGACGCCCTCTTCCACTACTTCGACCGGTGGCGGGAGGGCGACGTGCAGCCGGTGGCCGAGCGTCCCTTCCTTCCCATCGTGGGCGTGGAGTGGCGGTTCTGACGGCGGCGGGCTCTTGCCACGGCGGGGGGGATGGCTCCACGATTCGGTGAGTCGAGTTCGCCGAATCGTCCCCCGTCCCCTCGAGGTGCCGCCATGCTCCCTTCCTCCGAACCCTCCTTCGTGCTCGCCGCCGGCCTCGCTGCCCTGATCCTGGCGGCGGTTCCCGTCACCGGCTCGGCCCAGAGCGCCGGCGAGGCGGACCCGCACATGGAGACGGCCCTCCGGGTCCTCACCACCACGCCCCTCATCGACGGCCACAACGACCTGCCCTGGCAGATCCGGCTGAACGAGGACGCGCCCATGGACGTGCGGGCGTACGGCATTGAGGGAAGGGAAGAGGGGCACACCGACATCCCCCGCCTCCGGGCGGGGCGGGTCGGGGGCCAGTTCTGGTCCGTGTACGTGCCCACCTCCGCCATCGAGACCGGGGCCGCCCGCTTCCAGCTCGAGCAGATGGACATCGCCTACCGCATGCTGGAGGAGTTTCCGGAGCACTTCGAGCTGGCCCTCACCGCCGACGACGTGATGCGGGTCTTCCACGCCGGCAAGATCGCCTCGCTGCTGGGCATGGAAGGAGGACACGCCATCGAGAACTCGCTGGGAGCCCTCAGGGCCTACTACGACCTGGGCGCCCGCTACATGACCCTGACCCACAACGCCGACCTGGACTGGGCCGGGGCCAACAGCGCCGACCCCGACGCCCCGGGGCTCACCGAGTTCGGCCGCGAGGTGGTCCGGGAGATGAACTGGCTGGGCATGCTGGTGGATCTCTCCCACGTCTCCGACCGGAGCATGGCCGACGCCCTGGACGTGAGCGAGGCCCCCATCATCTTCTCCCACTCCTCGGTGCGGGCCCTCACCGACCACCCGCGCAACGTGCCGGACCACATCCTGGACCGGCTGCCGGACAACGGCGGGGTCATCATGATCACCTTCGTGCCCTCGTTCGTCACCGACGAGGAGCCCGCCACCCTGGACGACGTGGCCGACCACATCGACTACGTCCGCGACCGGGTCGGCGTGGAGTACGTGGGGATTGCCGGTGACTACGACGGCATCGTTACCGTCCCCGAGGGGCTGGAGGACGTCTCCACCTACCCGTACCTCTTCGCCGAGCTCTCCCGGCGGGGATGGAGCGAATCGGAGCTCCGGAAGCTGGCCGGCGAGAACGTCCTCCGCGTCATGCGCGACGCAGAGGCCGTCTCGGCCCGGATGCAGCGGGAGCGGGGGCCCTCCCACGCCACCATCGAGGAGCTGGACGGCGACCGGTAGTCGGCACTCAGCCGCCCTGGGCGTGACGGGCCGCGATCTCCTCCAGGCGGTTCGAGATGGTCTGCCCGTCGATCCAGCGGCCCTCCACCATGACGCCCTCCAGCCGGCGAAGGGCGTCGATGTCGGCCAGCGGGTCGCCGCCCAGGAGGATGAGGTCGGCCCGGTTGCCCACGGTGACGGTGCCGAAGTTGCCGGGCTGGCCCAGGGACTCCTCCACGTACCGGGCCACCTCCCGGGTGCCGCTCACCAGCACCTCGTACGGGCTCATGCCGGCGTCCACCATGAGGGGCAGCTCGCGGTGGAGGGCGAAGCCGGGGACGTTGAAGAGCTGGGGTGAATCGGTGCCCATGAGGATGGGCGCCCCGTTTCGGTGGGCGGCGGCCAGGAACTCCTGCCGCATCTCGGCGTGGGCCTCGTGGGACTCGGGCGTGATCTCGGGGTTCTGGCGATTCCGCTCGGCCCGGGCCCGGTAGTTCTCCCGCTGCTGGGGCGAGATGTAGCGGAACTCCGGTTTGGCCAGGATGGAGTCCGGGTCCACGTAGCCGTTCAGGTGGTTCCAGAGGTACTGGGTGGGCACCAGCCAGGTCCCGTGGTCGGCGATCTTCCGGGTGAGGGCGTCCAGCTTGTCGGGGTCGGTGGCCCGGTACATCGCAGTGCGCTCGCCAAAGGCCAGCCCTTCGATGCGGGTGGCCTGGACGAAGCCGTCCAGGTGGTCGATGGTGGCCATCCCGGTCTCGATGGCGTGGTGGATCCCCACGTCGGCGGGCACGTGGCCGCCGAAGGTGATCCCCACTTCCCGGGCCACCTCCACCATCCGGTCCCAGGCGTCCAGGGGCACCCCCGGGTGGATCTTCAGGAAGTCGTACCCGGCTTCGGCGTGGGCCCGGACCAGCGAGTCGGCGGCCTCGGGGGTGGGGGCGGTGTTGGCGTTCAGCGAGGGGGCGCCCACGTAGAAGTGGGGCCCCGGCACCTCGCCGCGGCGGAGCTCTTCCCGGAGCTCGAGCTGGTACGGCGCGCCCAGCATGCCCCGGATGGTGGTGATGCCCCCGGCCAGGTACAGGAAGAGGGTCTCCTCGATGTCTTCCCGGGGCGGGTCCTGCCCCGGGGGGACGTGGGCGTGCATCTCGGCCAGGCCCGGAAGGAGGTAGCGCCCGTCGCCGGGGATCACGGTGACGTCGTCAGGCGCCGGCGTGGTTGCGGTGGGCCCTATCTGGGTGATGACTCCGTCCCGTACCACCACGGTGTGGCCCGGGAGGGTTCGTTCCGTGTCCATGGGGATCACGGTGACGTTGGTGAAGGCGTAGGTGTCCTGGTTCTGGGCCGTCAGCTCACCGGGGAGGGTGAAGCCGGCCAGGAGCAGCAGCAGGAGCTTGAGGGCGATGACCATGGCGTCCTCCGCTTGGGTGCGTGGGGGGTGCGAGGCGATCTCCCGCTTGCGTACCTCGGGGCCAGTGCGAAAGTTCTTCTGCGGGGTCCCCCTGGCGGCCCCGTTCTTCTCACACCTCCGAACCCTGGTCCCGAGACCCACATGCCGTCTTTGCCCTTTGCCGCCGTCCGTCGCCTATGTCTGGGTGCCTGCCTCGCCGCGCTCTCGCTGGCCTTCGTCCTCCCAGGCGCCGTCCAGGGCCAGGCGCAGCCCTCGCCGGCGCTCCAGGAGGCGTACTTTGCCTGGGACGAGGGGCGCTACGTGGAAGCGGTGGAGGGGTACCTGGAGGTCCTGGAGGGGCCTGACGGAGAGGGCTATGCCCAGGAGGTGGCGCTCCTCACCGGCGAGCTCCACCCGGTGCTGGAGGTGGACGACGACGGCCGGACGCTGGCCATCTCTCCGGACGGCCGCTTCATCCAGTGGAGCCGGCAGGTGGATGGGGAGTGGATGACGTTCGTGGCCCCCACGCCCGAAGCCGGCGCGCTGCCGGACCAGCCGCGGGGATTCCGGGTTCGCACCGGCTCCCTCTCCGCCGGCGGAGACTTCGCCTGGCTCGACGACGACCTGCTCCGGGTCCACGACCTGGACACCGGCGACGTCCGGGAGATTGCCCTGGACGGCCTGCGACCGGTGGCCGTGACCTTCGGTCCGGAGGGGGAGGACCTGTACCTCACCGCCGGCCGGGAGGGTGACGGCGACCGGCTCCACATCTTCCACCTGGCGGGGCCGGACCGGGCCCCCCAGCGCCTGGAGCTGGGGGAGGGGCACGCCGCCCAGCCCATCCCGGCGGCCGGGGGCCGCTACCTGGTCTTCTCCCGGGTGAGCCAGTCGCCCCTCTCGGTGCCCGAGGGCCAGGCAGAGACCGAGACCCCGGAGACGGGGCCCGGGGTGCTGGAGCTGGCCACCGGTCGCCTCCTCACCTTCCCCGGAGGCACTCCCTCGCTGAGCGCCGACGGGAGCGTGGTGGCCTGGCTGGACTCGGGCCCCGACGGGGAGAACCGGCTTCGGGCCCTTCGCCTTCCCGACGCCGGCTTCTCTGCTGGCGACCCCCGGCCCCTGACGTTGGTGGAGACGTCCCACCGGCTGAACAACCCGGCGGTGGCGCCGGACGGCAGCCGGGTGGCCTACCAGGCCATGCCCCGGATCCGCTGGGAGCTCTTCACCGCCTCGGTCCCTGCCGCTGACGAGGGGGTGCCGGAGGTGGAGCAGGTGACCCGCGAGGTGCAGCACGACCAGTTCCCGGCCTGGATCTCCGACACCCAGCTCCTGGGCATGAAGGGCGAGTTCCGGCACCGGCGCTCGTACCTGAACGACCTGGAGACCGGCCAGGCCTACCGGCTCTTCCACAACAACACCCTCCGGACCATCGCCCCCGAATACGAGTGGGTCACCGATCCCCTCTCCCGGGGTGTGCTCCTGGTGGCCGAGCGGGACGGCGACACCATCGCCCCGGAGCGGGCGGTCTTCTGGGTCGATCTCACCCGGACCGTGTCCCACGACGAGGTGGTGGGACGGCTCGAGGCGGCGCTGGCCCACGAGCGGGACCTCCTGGAGCGAGGACGGGAGCACTTCGCCCCCATCGCCGACGAGGTCCGGGCCGCCGCCGACGCGGTCTCGGTGGGCCGGATCTACCACTACGCCGAGGCCCTCTACTCCTTCGGACCCAAGTGGGCCGCCGATCCCGGCAACCAGGAGGCCATCGAGTACCTGGCCGAGACGCTGGCCGGCTGGGGGTACGAGCCGGAGCTCCAGTGGTTCGAGGCCGGCGGTCGGGCCGGAGGGGTGCGGACCGCCAACGTGGTGGCCACCCTTCCGGGCACCGAGAACCCGGAGCTCATCTACCTCATCTCATCGCACTTCGACTCGGTGCTGAGGAGCCCGGGGGCCGACGACAACTCCTCGGGGACCACGGCGCTCCTGGAGGCGGCCCGGGTGCTGGCGGACCGGCCCCAGCGCGCCACCATCCAGTTTGTCTTCCTCACCGCCGAAGAAGCGGGGCTCCTGGGCGCCCGGGAGTTCGTCCGGCGGGCCGAGGCCGACGGCCTCCACGTGGCCGGGGTCCTGAACAACGACATGATCGGATTCACCCGGAGCCACCGGCTGGACAACACCATCCGGTACTCCAACGACGGCATCCGGGACATCCAGCACGCCGCCGCCCACATGTTCAGCGACCTCATCACCTACGACGCCCGCTACTACCGGGGCACCGACGCCGCGGTCTTCTTCGACGCGTACGGCGACATCGTGGGCGGGATCGGGTCGTACCCGGTCCTCCACAACCCCCACTACCACCAGCACAGCGACGAGCTGTGGACCATCAACCAGCGGCTGGTGGCGGCGGTGAGCCGGACCACCGTGGCCAGCATCATGTCGCTGGCCGACGGGCCGTCCCGGGTGACGGGGTTGCACCGGGTGGAGGAGGACGACGCCGACCTGGCCTTCGCATGGGACCCGGCGCCCGAGGCCATGGTCACCGAGTATCGGGTCCGGGTGCGGACCCCCGACGACCAGTGGGTAGAGCTGGAGCCGGTGAGCGAGTCCCGGGTCCGGATCCCCTCCGACCTGGAGGCGGTGGAGGTGGCCGTGCGGGCGGTAAGCGCCCAGGGGCGGACCAGCTTCGACGACCGCCGCCTCCACCGGGACGAGTGGTAGGCCGTGCCTGAGCGCCCCGACGCCTCGCCACCGCCCATCTCGGGCCTGGCCCGCTCTCTCCGGGATCTCCTGGACCAGGTGACCCCGGCCCAGGCGGACCCCTCCGAGGAGGCCTACACCGGACGTCGGGGAGGCATCCGGGACCGTTTCACCACGCGGATCGCCCTCTACCTGGGCGGTGACGCGGAACGCCGGGAGGCGCTCCGGCCCGGGCTGCGCGACGACGTGCGGCTCCTCTACGAGGCCGGGGAGGCGGGTCCGCTGGAGGAGGCGGCGGAGGCGCTGTCACGCCATGGGGACGACGACCCCCTCCTGCGGGAGCTGAAGGAGGTCCTCAACGCCGGCTCGGACCGGGCGCAGTCGCCTCGAACATCCCCTTGAGGGCCCCGGCGAAGCCCATCAGGGCCCGGGCCCTGGCCAGGAGCGAGCCCCCTTCCGGGCGTCCCGAGTGCTGAAAGAGCCCGGTGACCTCGGCCTCGAGCAGGGGGGCGCGGCGGCGGAGCGCGTCGGCGGTTCGAAGCGTCTCGGTGAAGGGAATCAGGTGGTCGGAGCGGGAGTGCAGCAGCCGGACCGGGATCTGTATGGACTCGATCATGCGGAGGGGATCCATGAGCGGCATGGCCCGCCGGACGGCCGGGACGATGCGCTCCACCATCCGCCGGGCCGCCTGCGGATCGGGCTGCCGGTGGGTCGGAGGCGCAAAGAGGTCGAAGAGGGCCCGGGCGCCGGAGGGCAGCCCCATCCGGAGCTGCCTCTTGAGTCCGTCCAGCGACTGGTGGCGAGCATCGATCTGGCGGTCGCCGGCCTCCCTGGCCAGAGACTGTAGGGCGCGGGCCACGGCCGCTGCCTCCCGGACCTCGTCCAGGAGGGGAAGGCAGTTGGCACCCACGATCCAGCGCCCGTAGGGATCGGGGGGCTGGTGGTAGGTCGTGCCTTGCCACTCGTGCTCCCCGGTGAGCTGGAAGTAGGAGGTCCGGGTCAGGTCACCATAGCCGCCCCACCCCACCACGGCCCGGAGGTTCTGGGAGAAGCCCGGATCCGACGCCGCCAGGAGGGCCTGGGGCGCGCCGAAGGAGAAGCCCACCAGGGTCACCGTCTTCCCCCGGGTGTCCGGATCACCGGCCAGCCGTTCCACGGCCCCGCGGATGATGGCCTGGGCCCGTTCCGGTGCGAAGTCCAGCTCCACCCACTCCGGAATTTCGGGGATGAGGACCCGGCCCCCCGTGGACGCCAGGGCCCGGCTGAACCGGACCAGCGAGGCGTGATGCCGACCCGGACGGGTCAACCCGTGTAGTACAACCCACCCCGGGGCCGGCAGGGTGTCGGCCCGCTCCATGAGGGTGGCGGGAACCGGGGACGCGTCGTCGCCGGGGCGGACTCGCACCTCCCGGGTCCGAATGGATGGCGGCGGCCGGAGCCAGCCTCGTCCGAAGCGGAGGGTATCCAGGAGGGGTGAGGCCATCGGGGCATCCTGAGGGTGTTGGAGAAGGGCTCGAAGGGTTCACGGACCGCGGCGGGCCCTTCCGCTCCGTCCCGCTCGAACGTATCTATACGGGCTGCGAGACGGGATGGGCACCAGGCCCCGTCAGCGGTTCTCATCAGCACGACCCCAGCCGGGCAGACTTCATGACGCAGTTTCGACCTCCCTACGCTCATGCCGCCGGAGCCTCCCTGGGGGCGCTGGCCATCTACGTGCTCACCCTGGGTCCCACCACCTGGTTCTGGGACACCAGCGAGTACATCGCCACCGCCCACATTCTGGGCATTCCCCACCCGCCGGGAAACCCCCTCTTCGTGGTGCTGGGTCGGGTGTGGAGCATGCTGCTGGCGCCCACCGGGCTGGACGTGGCGGTGCGGATCAACCTGCTGGCCGCCGTGACGTCGGCCCTGGCCACCGGCTTCTTCTTCCTGGTGACCTACCGCCTCCTGAAGGGATGGATCGGCGACGACCCGAAACAGGCCTGGGTCCAGCGCATGCCCCTGGTGGGGGCCTGGCTGGGAGCGTTGGTGGCGGCCACCGCCTTCACGGTCTGGAACCAGTCCAACGTGAACGAGAAGGTCTACACCCTGAGCGTCCTGGGCATCGCGGCGGTCTCGTGGCTGGCCATCCGGTGGGCCGACCGGAAGGATGAGCCCGGGAGCGGCTGGCTCCTGGTGCTGGCGGTGTACCTCATGGTTCTGGGCTCCACGAACCACCTCATGGCGCTGCTTCCGGCGCCGGCGCTGGGGGTCATGATCCTGTTGGAGAAGCCCCGGGTGCTCGTGGACCGGAACCTCCTCATGCGGGGCGCCCTGGCGGTGGTGCTGGGGCTCTCCTTCAACTTCTTCCTGCCCATCCGTTCGGCCGAGCAGCCCATCATCAACGAGGGGGAGCCGGTCTGTGAGAGCATGGTGGGGGCGGCGGTGGCCATCTACTCCAACGGGATGGCCGGGTGTCCGGCCCTGGCGGCGAACCTGACCCGGGAACAGTACGCCAAGCCCCCTCTCACCGAACGCCAGGCGCCCATCGGCCACCAGCTCGCCAACTACTTCCAGTACTTCGACTGGCAGTGGGCCCGGAACCTGGCCGTGGACTCGACCCCGGGCAACTCGCGGCTTCCGGTGACCCTCCTCTTCCTGGGGCTGGGCATCTGGGGGCTGGCGCTGACGGTCCGGTCGGGGCCGGGGCAGGGGGCGTACATGATCACCCTTGCCTTCACGCTGACCCTGGCGCTGGTCTACTACCTGAACTTCCGGTACGGCTTCTCGCTGGCCCCCGAAGAGATCCCACGCGAAGGCAGGGAAGTCAGGGAACGGGACTACTTCTTCATTGCCTCGTTCCACCTCTGGGGATTCCTGGTGGGCATGGGGCTGGTGGGGGTGTGGAAGTGGGCCTCCGGCGGCGGGACCAACGCCCGGGGACTGGCCCTGGCTGCGCCCATCCTCCTGGTGGCCCTGGTGCCGCTGGTCTTCAACTGGGCGTGGGCCGACCGAACCGACGACCATTCGGCCCGGGACTGGGCCTACAACATGCTTCAGAGCGTGGAGCCCTACGGGATCATCTTCACCAACGGCGACAACGACACCTTCCCCCTCTGGTATCTGCAGGAGGTTGAGGAGATCCGCCGAGACGTGACGGTGATCGTGGTCCAGTATCTCTATACCCAGTGGTATCCGCGGCAGCTCCGGTATCACACCCAGCCCGAGCGGCAGCGGCACTTCAGGGCCGAGGACGACGTGGGGGTCTACGCGGTGCCCGACCAGCCTCCCACCCGGGCCATCACCGAGCTCTCGGACCAGGAGATGAACCAGGTGGGGAGCGGGTCGTTGGGCCAGGACTTCACCGTGCCCCTGGGTCCGCTGGCGGTCCAGTATCCGGCCGGCACCTGGCTGGGGCGGGGAGATCGGCTGGCGCTGGCCATCATCCGTGATTCGCTGGACGAGCGGCCCATCCACTTCGCCAGCACCGCCGGCCTGGCCCAGGACCTGGGCCTCACCCGCTGGGTGGCGCGGCAGGGGCTGACCTA
>SLNQ01000192.1 GCA_007132965.1 Gemmatimonadota bacterium
CCACCCCGAAGAGCCGCTTGGCCTGGAGCGGACGGTACACGTCGCTCATGAACGACCAGAAGATGGAGATCAGGAAGAGGTTGATGATGCTGAGCCAGACGAAGAAGGCCCGAGCCACCCACACCGCCTGGGCGTCGGTGGAGTAGGTGAAGAGGAAGTAGAAGCCCACCAGGTTCAGGATGAAGAACCGGTAGATGTACGGGACGAACTTCTGGCGCGGCAGCCGGCTAACCAGAAAGGTGAAGATGGGGTGGATCGCCAGCGTCCCGATGAGGGTCCCCGTAAAGAGGAAGGCCAGGTTCTCCACGCCCGCGGCCACACCCATCTCGTCCCGGATGGGCCGCATGATGTAATAGCTGCAGAGGAGGAAGAAGAAGAAGGCGCACGACCAGACCAGCGCCGGTCCCTCACCCTCCCTGAAGTCGACGAGCCTGCGAACGGTGTTCCCGATGACGTTGCTCACGATCCGACCCTCACGCCTCGTCCACCAGCGATGACCGTCCCGGAAGAAGCCCCGCCCCGACTCCCAGGCTCGCTCGGAGGGCCTGGCGCCGGGTCATCCCACGTCCACTCTCGTCCATCGTCAAGCCTCCCGTTCGAGTTCTGGTCCTCTGTCTCGCAGTCGATATCCCCCGGCATCGCCACGCCGCGTAGTCACCACACCTCGTAGTCACCACACCTCCGGGGTTCGGTGGAGGCCACGTGAGCTGGATCTGTGCGGGACGCCACCATTGTACGGGACAGACCAGCGAGGGGAAAGGTTGAGTTTCAGGAGGCAGCGGCCGGGCAGCCCCGGCAATCTCTCGCTGGCCCCGGCAACCTCGCTCGGACCCCGGGGGTATCGGGCGAGCGGCTTCTCCCAACCCGGTCGACCCCAGAGGAGGATTCACCATGTCTCGGACCACTCCCCGCCGACCCCACCCCTCCGTGTGCCGTCCCTTTCCACGCACGGCGACGCGCGACCATTTCTGGCTTCTGGGCCTGGTGCTACCGGGGCTCGTCGTGACATCGACGCTGTGGGCGCCACCCGCGGCGGCCCAGGAGCTACCTCCGGGGGCCCAGGAGGCGGTGGAGCGCCTGGACACCTCACCCCGCCACGGCGAATGGGTGGAGTACGACGCCGGCGAAGACGATCCGGTGCAGGCCTGGCTCGTCTTCCCGGAGCGCCCCGACCCGGCCCCGGTGGTGGTGGTGATTCACGAGATCTACGGACTCACCGACTGGATCCGAGCGGTGGCGGACCAGTTGGCGGCCGACGGCTTCATCGCCATCGCCCCGGACCTGCTCTCGGGGAAGGGCCCCGAGGGTGGGGGCACCGGGTCGGTGGATCAGCAGGGTGCGGTGGAGCTCATCCGGGACCTGGACCGGGACGAGGTGAACCGGCGGCTCCAGGCCGCCGCCCGCTGGGCCACCGATCTGCCCGCCGCCACCCACCGGGCCGCCACTCTGGGCTTCTGCTGGGGCGGAACCGCTTCCTTCGTCATGGCCACCCACTGGGACGGGCTGGATGCGGCGGTGGTCTACTACGGGAGCTCACCGGACACCGAGGCGCTGGACGGAGTCCGGGCACCCATCCTCGGCCTCTACGCGGGAGACGACGCCCGGGTGAACGTCACCATCGACCCTGCTCGCCAGGAACTGGAGCGACTGGAGCGCCGCTTCGAGGTGGAGATGTACGAGGGAGCCGGCCACGGCTTCCTCCGCCAGCAGGATGGCCGTGACGGGGCCAACGTGAGAGCCAGCCGAGCCGCATGGCCCCGGACTCTGGCCTTCCTTCGGGAGGTGCTCGAGGGATGAGTGAGTTCCCTTCCCCCCTTCCCACCCCCTGCCGGGTGGCCCTGGTGCAGATGGAGGTGCTGGACGGGGCGCCTCGGGAAAACCTGGGCCGGGTCCTGGAGTTCATGGAATCGGAACCGGCAGATCTCTGGCTCCTCCCCGAGTTGTGGAGCTCGGGATACGCCCACGACCAGTGGGCTCGAATCGCCGACGACCACACGGAGGCCCTTTGGCAGGCCGTGGGCCAGAGGGCCCGGGAGGCCGGCACCTGGGTGGGCGGAAGCGCCATCGAGAGAGATGCCCGGGGGCGGTTGGTGAACCGCTTCCGCCTCGTGGGTCCGGAGGGGACCTCGATTCTTCACTACGACAAGGCCCACCTCTTTGCTCCCATGCACGAGGACCGGCACCTGGCCCGGGGAGAGTCCCGCACCCGGATAGCTCTGGGCCCGTGGGTGCTCAGCCCCTCCATCTGCTTCGACCTCAGGTTTCCCGAGATGTACCGGGCCGAGGCGCTTGAGGGCGCGAACCTCTACGTGGTGGCCTCGGCGTGGCCGGCGGTGCGTCGCCAGATCCAGAGGGGTCTGGCCTGGGCCCGGGCGGTGGAGAACCAGGCCTGGCTGGTGCTGGCCAACCGGGTCGGGAGCGGGTACGACGGGACCCGCTTCGGCGGTGGATCGTTGGTGGTGAGCCCCGACGGCACCGTCCTGGCCGAAGGTGGGGAGGACGAAGAGATCGTCCGCGGGGAGCTGGACACAGGGGCCCTCGCTCTCCGGGGGGAGCTGGAGGTGCTCACCGCCGGGAACCGGACGGTGGACGATCCGGGCTCCCGGACGACGCCCCGTCGACCGGAAACACCGGAGACGCCGGACCAGGCACCGCCGGAACGCTCCTCACCCAATCAGGTCCGGCCCCGGGGCCCGTCCACCCGGTCGGTCTGGGGAGGCGAGTCGCCAGATGCTCCGGAAGGGGCGACGGTGCCGCCCGTCTTCTTCGGGGTCACCTACGCCTACGACGATCTGGATGCGTGGCGGGCGGCGGGTCAGGGCCGGGGACCGGGCTACATCTATTCCCGGAACCGAAATCCCACGGTGGAGCTCTTCGAGGCGAAGGTGCAGGCCCTGGACGGAGCCCAGGCGGCCACCAGCTTCGCCACCGGAATGGCCGCCGTGAGCAACACCCTCCACACCCTCCTCTCACCCGGGGACCGGGTGGTGAGCATCCGGGACACCTACGGGGGGACCGGTAAGATCTTCACCGACGTCCTGCCCCGGCTGGGCGTGGAGGTGGCACTATGCCGGACCGATGACCACGACGCCCTGGAGGAGGAGGTGGGCCGGGGCTGCCGCCTCCTCTACCTCGAGACCCCTACGAACCCCACCCTCAAGGTACTGGACATCCGCCGGCTGGCCCGGGCCGCCCGGGCGGCAGGAGCCGTCACGGTGGTGGACAACACCTTCGCCACCCCCATCAACCAGCGGCCCCTGGAGCTGGGCGCGGACCTGGTGATCTACAGCGCCACCAAGTTCCTGGGTGGGCACTCCGACGCCATGGGCGGAGTGGTGACCGGGACGTCGGAGCTGGTGCAGGAGATCTTCCACTACCGGGAGATCAACGGCGCCTCGCTGGATCCCATGTCGGCCTTCCTCCTGGCCCGGGGACTCCGGACCCTTGAGCTGAGGGTGGAGCGGCACAACGCCAACGCCCTGGCCGTGGCACGGTTCCTGGCGGATCACCCCCGGGTGGAAGCGGTCTTCTATCCGGGCCTTCCCGACCACCCGGGACATGCGGTTGCCCGGGAGCAGATGTCGGGGTTCGGAGGTGTGCTGAGCTTCTCGCTGAAGGGGGATTCCGGAAATGTGGACCCTGCCCGGGACGTGGACCCTGCCGCCAAAGACGTGGACTCTCCCCGAGACGTGGACCCTGCCCGGGACGTGGGCTCTGCCGCCAAAGACGTGGACGGCGTTCTGCGTAGACTCCGACTGGCCCACCGGGCCGCCTCCCTGGGCTCGGTGGCCACCCTGGTGGGGCCCCCGGCCACCACCAGCCACGTGGAGATGTCCGCCGCCGAGCGCGCCGCGGCCGGCATCCCCGAGACCCTGATCCGCTACTCGGTGGGAATCGAGAACGCCGCCGACCTGATCCGGGACTTGGAGGCCGCGCTGGAAGACTGATCGAACTGACCGGGCGCCTCCCCGGTTTCCCATCTCCTGTTTTCGGTTTATTTTCGGGTCATGGTCACCCATGTCCCCTACATCGAACTGCACGCCCACTCCGGCTACTCCTTTCTGGACGGCGCCTCGCACCCTGAGGAGCTGGTTCTGCAGGCAAAGGAGCTGGGCTATCC
>SLNQ01000136.1 GCA_007132965.1 Gemmatimonadota bacterium
CGCGGGATCGTGCCCCACAACACCACCGGCTCGTGCCGCAAGGTGATCAGCGAGGAGAAGATGGACCGGTTCTGGGAAGCGCTGGACCCGCCAGAGTGAGGGGCTGGATCCGCTGGCGTGAGGGGCTGGGTCTGTCTGGAGCCCACACCGGTGCCGACTGCATCCCAACGGATTGCTTCTGAGGTCGCCGTGTCCTTGCCGCGGCCTCAGGACCGCCCCCTCATCAAAGCGTCGCCTCCTCGTCGCAGGTCGCGGTGGAGCCCTGGGCCGCCTGCGTGCCCTTGCTCGCCGCCCCCCGGCTCAGCCCGTCTCGGACGATCCGGCACCCTCTTGGCACGGCGGTGCCTCTTGCGCGCCTTTGCCCAGCGCCTTCAGGAGCTCGATGGCCTGCCGCTGCTCTTGCGGAGTCAGGCCCGCCGATGCCTGGGCCAGACAGCGGGCGTGCTCCGGGAAGATCCGATCCATGAACGCGATCCCCTCGGCGGTGAGGGCGGCGTACCGGGCGCGCCGATCCTCCGGCGACTCCCGGCGCTCCACGAGCTCTCGCTCCACCAGGCGGTCCACCAGGTAGGTGATGCCCCCGCTGGAGGCCAGGATCCGGCTCTGGATGTCGCCCTGGAGGAGGGGGCCGCGATGGTACAGGACCTCCAGGACGGCGAACTGGCCGTGGGTGAGCCCGTAGCGTGCCACGTTCTCCTGGCTCTTCTCCATGAGCGAGGCGTGCGCCCGGGAGAGAACGGTGAAGAGCTTCAGGACGTCGGCGAATCGGGGGTCCACCTGGCCCGGAGGGTTGTCGGTGGATCCGGGGGAGAAGTCGGTGGACGGCGGGGAGTTGGAGTCTGCCATGATCAGCCCAAGCTATTCGGCGGGCGGGTGGAACTCAAGCGGAGTTCCTCAGGGTGCCCAGGGGGTGACTTCCGGCTCAATCCGCTGTCTCCGGGGTGTAGTATGGAAAGCGGAGGGCGCGGGGGGCTCCCCCCCCCGGAGCCGCCGTCTCCACTCTCAACAGGAACCCCGAAGCCCATTCGAGATTGCCCATGAAGCGTGTCTTCTGGATGACCGTCGTCCTGCTGCTGACCGTGGCCCTGGTCCTGGGCGCCGACTCCATCATGGACCGGGTGTCCGACAACCAGCTGCGGGCCCAGGCCGAAGCCATGCGGGACGAGGTTCGCACCACCCGGGCCGAACTGGAGCGCTGTCTGGACGAGATGGATGAGCTGGAACGGGCCTTCCGGGCCCAGGAGCGTACCACCGAGACCCTCCGGGCCCGGGTGGAGGAGTTCGAGGCCATGGACGAGAGGGGCGTGCCGCAGGATCGCTACGACGAGTACCTGGAGACGGTGGACCGCTTCAACGAGTCGCTTCCCGAGTGGGAGCGGCTGGGAGAGGAGTACCGGGAAACCGCCGAGGTCTGCCGCCACATGGCTCGCACGCACAACGCCCAGGCCGACTCGCTGGGCACCTTTCTGGTGCAGGAGGGGCTCATGGAGGACACCTGGAGCCCTGACGCGCCCGACGCCACCCAGCCGCTGGTGGAAGAGCACCCACGCCCCGATCCCGGTTCGCACCCCGACCCCGACGACACCCCCGACCCCGATCCCGACATGGGAGGTTGAGCCATGAAACCCGCAGCTTTCTCCCCAGCCCGAGTCCTCCTCCCGGCAGCCGTCCTCTTGGCGTTCCCCCTGGTGGGATGCGAAGCCCCCGGGGACGTGGAACCCCCGGAGCCGGCCCCGCTCCACGAGCGGCTGGCCCAGGCCCAGTGGGTCGAGCTTACCCACCCGCTGAACGAGGAGACCCTGGTCTGGCCCACCTCCATCCCCTTCGAGTTCGAGGTGGTCTACGAGGGGATGACCGACGACGGGTACTACTACGCGGCCCGGAACTTCTCGGGCCCTGAGCACGGGGGGACCCATCTGGACGCTCCCATCCACTTTGCCGAGGACCGCTGGACCACCGACCAGATTCCCCTGGAGCGCCTCGTGGGCCCTGGAGCGGTGGTGGACGTCTCCCAGCAGGCCGCCGCCGATCCCAACTACCAGGTGACGGCCGATGATCTGCAGGCCTGGGAGGCTGAGCACGGGCCCATCCCCCCAGGTGCCATCCTCCTCCTCCACACCGGGCGAGCCGAGCTCTGGCCCGACGCCGAGGCCTACATGGGCACTGGTGCCCGGGGTGAGGAGGCGGTAGCGGAGCTGGAGTTCCCGGGCCTCCACCCCGACGCCGCCCAGTGGTTGGTGGACGAGCGTGACGTGACGGCCGTGGGGCTGGACACCCCGAGTCTGGACCACGGCCCCTCCACTCTCTTCGAAACCCACCGAATCCTGATGAACGAGAACATCTACGGGCTGGAGAACGTGGCCAACCTGGGGGCGCTTCCCCCCACCGGCGCCACCATTCTGGCCATGCCGGCCCTCCTGGAAGACGGAACGGGGGGACCGGTGCGGATCGTGGCGGTGGTGGCCAGAGGAGGGGAGCGGACGCCGTGAGTCGAGCGCGGGCGCTGTCGCTGGTGGTGCTGGGACTTCACTGGGCCGGGAGTCTCCTGGCCTGGCTCCGGCTTCCCCACGGTGACGCGCAGGGAGGGTGGCTCCATACCGAGGGGCTGGGGGCCGCCCAGGTGGGTCTGGTGAGCTGGTTCGCCCTCCCGGTGGTCTCGCTCCTCCTGGCCCTGGGGCTCTGGTGGCTGGCCGGTCAGCTGGCTCGCCGTCCCCTCTTCATGGGGCTCATGTCGAAACGGCGCTTCCGGCGGCTTCCCCCCGGGGACCAGGCCGGGGTCCTGGGATCCCTGCGCCACGGTCTGGAGCTGGCGGCCCTCCCGGTGGTCCTGGTCTTTGCGCTGGTGCAGGTGGGGATGTACCAGGTCCTCACCGGGGGAAGCTCGCTGCCCTGGACCATGGGAGGCCTGGCCCTCTCCCTTCTGGCCTTCTCCACCCTCCCGCTCTACCTGGGACGGCGCATGGACCGGGTGGTGGAGCGACGCTGGGAGCGCCGGGCCCACTCCTGAAGGCGGTCTACATCTCCTCCACCGGCCGGGCACGGGCCTGGGCGTCGCGGGCCACCTGCCGGCCCTCCTCCACGTCCACCGTGTAGAGGATGAGCCCGCCCACCACGAAGAAGAGCATGATGGAGAGGATGCCCAGCCGCGGCGACCCGGTGGCGGCCCCGACCGCGGCGAAGACGGTGGGGCCCACCATGCCGGCGAACTTGTCCATGACCCCGTAGAAGCCGAAGAGCTCGCCGGACTTGTACGGGGGAATGAGGCTGGAGTAGAGCGATCGGGAGAGGGCCTGGGTGCCGCCCTGCACCATTCCCACCAGCGCAGCCAGCGCCCAGAAGTGGATGGCCGTGGTCATGAAGTAGGCCAGGACCGTGATGCCCGTATACACCCCCAGACCCACGAAGATGGCCGGCTTGGTGCCGATTCGACCGGCCAGCATGCCGAAGGCGAAGGCGAAGGGCACCCCGATGAACTGGACCATGACGATGGCCCCGATCATGTGCTCCTGGCCGATCCCGATGCCCTCGCCGTAGAGGGCCGCCATCCGGATGATGGTCCCGATGCCGTCGCCGTAGACCAGGTAGGCGATCAGTAGGATGAAGGCGTTCCGGTACGAGCGGAGCTCCTGGAAGGTGCCCTTGATCCGGCCCCAGGCGAAGCGCCAGGTGCTCTTCTCCACCACCTCTCCGGGCTCCAGCTCCGCCGCAGGCTCCGCCACCTTCATGAAGAGGGGAATGGAGAAGACGAGCCACCAGACCGCCACCGCCAGGAAGGAGAGGCGCACCGGGAGCGTCCCCTCTTCGGGGAGGCCGAAGAGGTGGGGCATCTGGATCACCAGGAGGCAGAAGGCCAGGAGGAGCCCGGCCCCCAGGTACCCTACGGCGAAGGCTCCGGTGGAGACCCGGTCCACCTCCTTGGAGCTGGCGATGTGGGGCAGAAGAGCGTCGTAGAAGACGATGCTCCCGTTGGCCCCGATGTTCACCAGGACGAAGAAGAAGAGTCCCAGGAACCAGTTGCCCTCCTGGGCGAAGAAGAGGAGTCCCGCCCCGGCGATCCCCAGCGCCGCAAAGGCCCCCAGAAGCGGCTTCTTGATGGCGGCCCGGTCGGTGATGGCGCCCATGAAGGGGGCCACCACCGCCACCAGGACGATGCCCAGGGTGGTGGCGATGGAGAAGCCCCAGTCTGCCTCCGCCGCCGGGAGGTCCGCCGCCAGGACCGAGCGGTAGTAGATGGGGAAGACCGCCGCCACGATGACCGCCCACATCCCGGTGGTGGCCCACTCGTACATGGCCCAGGCCCGGAGCTCCGGGCGGTGGAGACCCAGTCGCTCCAGGAGGGGCATGGGCGTGTCCAGCTTCCCATTGGGGAGCATGGCCTCAGGGCGTTCCCGGCACGGAGATGTGGCTCCCGAAGTAGATGGCGTTCAGGAAGAGACGATTCGTCCCGTACCAGTAGCCCCTGAAGTTGGGGTTGTCCAGGAAGAGGACCACCGTTCCGCTTCCCAGCCCGTCGGTCACCGCCGAGGCCGTCCCCCGCAGCCGCTCGAGGTTCCGGTCCGAGATGTAACCGCTCAGGTGGGGGTCCTCGGTGAGGCGCACTGGGCTGGAGTAGGGGTTGGCACTGGGCGGGTGGAGGATGGAGTGGTCCCGCCACACCGCCAGCTCTCGGCTCGGGTAGCCAAAGCCCAGGGGATGGGTGGTGTCCAGGTCCGCTTGGTAGATCGAGCCGCCGATCTGCTGTGCCCCGGCGATGGCTCCGGCGTCGGCGTAGTCGGTGCGGGGGATCTCCATGGACTCCTGCTCGTCGGCTGCCTCCACCGCCTGGGCCAGTCGGGGGGCGAAGCCCTGGTTCAGCGCCCACTGCGCCGCGCTGCGGACGGCGATGAGGGTGCCGCCCCGCTGCACGAAGCGTCGGAGCTCGCCCACCTGGGCGTCGCTCATGAAGCCGTAGCCCCCGCTCACCAGGATGACCACGTCGTAGGACGCCAGGTCGGCCCGACCCAGGTGATCCCGGTCCACCTTCGTCAGCGGCAGATCCACACGGGTGTCCAGGAGGTGCCAGACCTGACCCGATTCGTACGAGGAGATCCCGCTTCCCACCACCATGAGGGTCCGGGGCATCTCGCCGATGGGGCGCAGGTTTCCGCTCCCCAGGTCCACCCCGTCGGTGGCGTACCCGGTCTCGGTGGCGTAGAAGGGAGCCCCGGCGTGGGCTTCCGCTTCTCGGACCAGGCGGTGCACCTCGGCGGTCTCCAGCGTCTGGACCTGCAGGGGCACGGAGATGGAGCCTCGGGGGAAGGCCCGTTCCCGGGGCTGGGCGTCGCCGCCGGCCCGTACAGGGAGGGTGAAGGGCTGGAAGGCCGCTTCCACCCGAACCCCGCGGGCCAGGAGGTACTGGAGCGCTCGGGGGGCATAGTAGTCGCTCCAGTCGAGCACGTAGCCGTAATCCGCCTCCGGCACGTCGCCCCGTCCTTCCGGCTCCGGCAAGGAGGTGACCCGGTCGCCCAGGGGCAGGCCGCCGTCCCGGATCTCCTCGTGGGGGATCCCGTAGGCCAGGCTCATGGTCCAGGTGGAGGCGTCGTAGAAGACGCTGTCGGCGTACGTCTCGGTCTGCTCGAAGATGGACCGAACCATCCGGTAGCCGGGCTGCTCGATCGGCACCACCCAGGCCGAGCCCTCCTCGAACGCGGTCTCCCCGTACTCAGCGTCTCCCGCCAGCTCGTGGACCTCCACCCGGTGCCGCAGCAGGAGGTCCAGGAACTCCCGGTTCAGCGAGTGGTCCACGTCGCTTCCGAAGACCCATCCCCGCACGGGGAAGCCCGCCGCTTCGTCCAACGCCCCCGTGTAGAAGTCCCGCTGGTACTCCAGCATCCGCTCCCGCTCGTCCAGCGAGGCCCGGACGGTGGCCAGGCTGGTTCGCAGGTGGTTGCGGATGGCGTAGGCGAAGGTGAGCACCCCGTGGTGCGTGCTCCTCTGGATGTGGCCCCGGGCGCTGGCCTGTTCGAAGACCAGCCCCAGCCCGCCCAGGAAGTTGGGGTAGGTGGAGCCGTAGCCCGGGTAGGTGTTGTCGAAGACCTCCTTCGTGAAGTAGAGGGAGCCGATCTCGTCCAGCGAGTCGGCCCAGTGGTCGGCAAAGCGGAGGGTGATGTCGGTGTAGAGCTCCTCCGGCAGCAGCGGATTCCACGACCCTTCGGGCTTGGTGGGCTCGAAGAAGTAGGTGGAGTTGGTTCCCATCTCGTGGTAGTCGGTGACCACGTTGGGCTTCCAGTGGTGGTGGAAGTCGATACGGGCCCGGCTGCTGGGATCCTGGAGCGGGAGCCAGTCCCGGTTCAGGTCAAACCAGTAGTGGTTGGTCCGGCCTCCGGGCCACACCTCGTTGTGCTCCCGGTCCAGGGGGTCGGCCACGAAGGGGTCGGCTTTGTGCATGTTGGCCCAGTTCGTGTGCCGGTCCCGGCCGTCGGGGTTCAGCACCGGCTCGATGTGCCAGACGCCCTCGTCCAGGGCCCGCTCCACCTCGGCGGTCTGGCCCGCCACCAGCCAGTAGGTCTGGAGCATAGCCGCCTCGCTGGAGGAGGTCTCGTTGCCGTGGACGCCGTAGCCCAGGTGCACGATGATGGGACGCCCCTCCGCCGGCACCGGATCCCCGGTGGGGTCCGCCGCCGCCAGGTGCTCCCGGCGGATCTCCTCCAGTCGTTGGTGGTTGGCCGGCGAGGTGACGGTGAGCACCGGGAGCTCCCGGTGCTCGATGGAGCGGCCGATGCTCTGGTAGGTGGCTCGCTCCGAGAGGCGGGCCAGCTCCTCCATGTAGGCCACAATGCGGTCATGGCGGGTGTGGTGGGTACCCAGCTCGTAGCCCAGGAACTCCTGGGGGGAGGGGATGGCCTCGTCGAAGACCTGGCCCTCGGGAAAGAAGTACTCCAGGGGCTGGACGGCGGCCTCGGGACCATCGGCGGGGTGCTGGGCGGCCAGGGGCGAGGCTGCAACCATCGCCTGGAGCGCCACGACGACCAGGGCCAGGAGGAGCGGAATCGAGGTCGAGAGCTTCGGGACAGCGAGGACGTGCGGAGCCATGGGTCGGCGCAGGGGTTGGGGGCTGGAGTGGAACGTCGGATCGGATTCGGTACTGAAGATCCTGGCATCCCATGGGCTTTGACGCCAGCCCCGGATGGCTGTGCGCCCCCAGAGTTGCGTGCCGGCCCCGACTCAGTCCGGCCAGATGTCCCGGTCGGCGATCTCCAGGGCGTTCCCCGCCGGGTCCCGGAAGTAGAAGGAGCGTCCCCCGCCGGGCCACTCCGTCTCCCCTTCCACCGGCACCTCGTGAGCCGTCAGGTGGGCCTTCCAGGCGCCGTAGCTGTGGGTCGGCACCTGGAAGCAGGTGTGGCCGGGGCCCCGGGATCCGTGGGGCGGAGGCGACTCCTGCTCCCGGGCCCGGTCCGTTTCGAAGAGGAGGAAGACGCTTCGTCCCGCCCGGAAGAAGAGGAACTGTCCCGGCTTTCGACCGATGGGGCGCATCCCCAGGACGTTCCGGTAGAAGCGGTCCACCCGGGCCTCCAGCGGCGCCGTGTAATAGAGGACCGTCTCCAGGACCCCGGCCAGGGGTGGGGGCTCGGGGGTCGTGGCCGGGAGCTCGGAGGCCACCGATCCGTCAGCTGTTCAGGGTTCCGTCGGCGATGGCCCGCACCAGGTCGGTGCTGGTGACGATTCCCTCCAGGCGATCGTTGCGGGTTACGAGGACCCGGTGGACACCCCGGTCGGTCATGATTCGGGCCACCTGCCGCAGTTCCGTATCGGGTTCCACCGAGACGATGCGTCGGGTCATGACCTCGCTCACCGTGTGTTGGGCCAGGAGGTCCCACTCGGGGCTGTCGGAGTGGGTGAGCCGCTGGTATGCGTCGGCTCCGCTCTGACCCCAGAAGTCCACGAAGAAGGCATCCGGGTTCTCCGAGGCGTCCTCCTCGGGCCAGTCGGCGGCGCCGGTGAGGCGATCTCCCAGGGTGGGTTCGTCCCGGGACGGCGACTCGATGGCTGGATTCGAGCCCTGGAACTCCACGAGGTCCGTGGCGGAGACGACGCCCACCAGTCGCCCTCCCTCCACGACCGGAGCGCCGGTCACCTCCTCGTCTCCCAGGAGTTCGACCGCGTCCCGGAGCGTCATCTCCGGTTCCAGGGTCAGAAGGTCGGTGGTCATGATACTTTTGACGGTGGGCATGCGCGGGCTGCTCCTCGGAGACTGGGTCCCCGATCACGGGTTCGTTGGGTTGATCCCCCGGGCACGGCGCCCGGGACGGATCCGGTGGTCAGCGCCCCATACCCGTGCCCCCGTTCTCCGATCCCTCCCCCCGGCTTGCCACGCCGGGGAACCGGGCGCCAGCTTGCAGGGTCTCTTGTGGGGGGGCCTGGGATCCGGATCCCGGAGCCCCCGCGGACTCAACGGACCCGAATCGGGGAGGCACAGGGTGTCGGAAGAGAAGGTGCTGGTGACGGGAGCGACGGGGAAGCTGGGACGGGAGTTGGTGCCTCTCCTCCTGGAGGAGGGGGTGGAGGTCACCGCCGGGACCCGGGATCCGGAGCGGGGTCGGGCCCTCTTTGGATCCAAGGTGGAGGTGGTGGAGCTGAACTACACCCGAACGGAGACGTACGACGCGGCCCTCACCTGGGCCGACCGGGTCTTTCTGATGCCTCCGCCTTTCAGCCCCGACGCCTACGAGGCCATCGGTGCCTTCCTGGACTGGGCCGTGTCGGCCAGGGTCAAGCACGTGGTCCTCTTGTCGGGTATGGCCATGCCCGAAGAGAGCGATCTTCCCCTGCGCAGGGTGGAGCGCCACCTGGAAGGCCAGGACGTGGTCGGCACCATCATTCGGCCCAACCTCTACATGCAGAACCTCTACCCCGGCTTCATCTATCGGCAGATCCGTCGCGACGGCCGCATCCGCCTTCCCGCCGGCCGGGAGAGCGTGAGCCTGGTGGACGTGAGGGACGTGGCAGCGGTGGCGGCGCGGGCTCTCACCGGGTCCGGCTGGGGCGATCAGCGGATCACCCTCACCGGTCCCCGGGCCCTCACCATGGAGGAGGTGAGCCGGATCCTGAGCCAGCACGTGGGCCGGGAGATCGGCTACGAGGCCATCGATGACGACGAATTCCGGGAAACCCTGGAAACCGACGGCTGGCGCACCGGGGAGGTGGAGGTGATCTTGGGCCTCTTCCGGTCCATCCGCGAGGGCTGGCGCAAGCCGGTGCTCCCGGAGCTGGAGGAGGCGCTGGGTCGTCCCGCCCGGACCTTCGAGGACTTCGCCGCCGAGCTGGAGCGGGTCTGGGACTGACGAGCCTCCGGCACGCCGCCTCAGCATGCTCCCCTTGCGCCCACTCCGTCGACTCCGCCGCCTGTGGAATCGGGTCCTTCCCCTGGTCTACCACCGCAGCTATCGCCAGGGGATCAGCGGGGTGCCCATGGATCCCCTTCGAGGAGAGCGGATCCTGGCGTATCTGCTGGAGGAAGGGTGGGTGGGTCGTCGGCAGGTGCACGCGCCACGGGCCGCCTCGGTGGAGAACCTGCGCCGGGTCCATTCCGGTGACTACCTCCGTTCGCTGGACGACCCGGAGGAGGTGGCCCGGATCATGGGACTCCCCCTGGCAGCCCGGGACGCCGCTCGGGTGGTGGAGGTGCAGCGGCTCATGGCCGGGGGCACCATCCAGACGACCCGACTGGCCCTTCGCCGGGGTGGGGTGGCCCTGCACCTGGGGGGCGGACTCCATCACGCCGGCCCGGAGCGGGGAAGCGGGTTCTGCGTCTTGAACGACGTGGCCGTGGCGGTGGCTCGCCTTCGGGCCCGCGGGTTCGATGAGCCGATCCTGGTTGTGGACCTGGATCTCCACGACGGAAACGGCACCCGGGCGGCCTTCTCCCACGACCCCACCGTGCACACGTTCTCCATGCACAACGAGACGTGGGACCAGGTTCCCGGGGCCGTGGCCGACACCTGCATCGCCTTCGGCCCGGGGATCGACGATGATACCTGCCTCGAGCTGCTCCGGCGGGAGTTGCCGCCGGTGGTCCAGGGCCACCAGCCGGGTCTTGTGGTCTACGTCGCCGGGGCCGACGTGGTCCGGGACGACGCCTACGGCGACGGGTGCATGAGCGAGGAGGGAGTGCTGGCCCGCGACCGCTTGGTGGTGGAGACGGTCCGGGGCGACCGGGCTCGGATTCCCCTGGCCATCGTCCTGGGAGGCGGGTACGGCGCCTCTGCCTGGCGGCTATCGGCCCGGCTCGCCGGCTGGATCTGCGCAGGACGCAGCGTGACCCTTCCCGACGACCTCACCGCGGCGCTGGACCGGGTTCGCTGGGTGGAGGAGGAGGGGGAGGCGACAGACCGGGACACCGCCGGCGATCCCTTCGCATGGTCCCTCAGCGAGGCGGACCTGATGGCGGTGGGAGGGGCCCCTGATCGCGAGCGCCTTCTGCTCGGACGATATTCCCGGAGCCAGGTGGAGGCCCAACTGTCGCGCTTCGGGATCCTGGAGCAGGCTCGGGTGCGGGGGTATCGATCGCCGGTGGTGGAGGTGCAGCCCTCCTCGGGCCTGGGGCCCACCGTTCGGCTGTATGCCGACGAGGCCCGGGAGGCCCTCCTGCTGGAGGTTCGTCTGGACGTGGACCGGGCCACGATCCCGGGCATGGCGCTTCTGAAGGTGGAATGGCTGCTCCTCCAGGATCCCCGGGCCGAGTTCAGGAGAGGGCGACCGGCGTTGCCCGGTCAGCGGCATCCAGGGCTGGGCTGTCTGGCTGACGTGGTGGCGTGGCTGGTCACCCTCTGCCGGGACGAGGGGTTGGACGGGCTCAGCTTCCGTTCGTCCCACTTCCATATTGCGGTCCTGGCCGAGCGACACCTCCGGTTTGTACGGGAGGCGGATCGACGCCGGTTCGAGTGGATCCGGCAGGCCACCTCGGAGCTCGGTCTCGGAGAGGCGGCCCGGGCCGTGGACGAGGGCCGGCTGGTGGACACGCGGACGGGGAAGCCCGTCCGGTGGTCCGATGTCCTCATGGTGGTGCCGGTGAGCCCGGCGCTTAAGGGAGCGTTGGACGGCCGGACCGACGATCAGGCGGCCGCCTCCGCCGATGCCGCGGGCCCGGGCCCGTACCGGCTGGCCGAAGAGGACGAACCTGGCAAGTCCTCCGGTGGCGGAGGGTGAGATGAGTTCTACCGGCGAGCGGAGGCGGCTGCGCCGTAGGGGACCCGTCGCTCTCTCGCTGATTCCGACGCTTCTCCTGGTGTTGGCCTTCGCGGCGTTGGTGTTGTTCAGCGAGACGTTCCGCGGAGAACTGGTGGTGGCGTGGGAGCTACTGAGGACCGGCGAGCCCGACGCCCTCACGGAGTGGCTCCTGGGCTACGGGGTCTGGGCGCCGCTGGTGTCCAGCCTCCTGCAACTGGCCACCTCCATCTTTCCGCCGGGGCCCTCGTTTCTGCTGGGGATCGCCAACGCCATGCTCTATGGCGCCGTCCTGGGTGGACTCCTCACCTTCGTGACCGCGCTCCTAGCCGCCGCGGTGTGCTTCGGGATCGCCCGGGTGGTGGGCCGGCCCGGGGTGGCGGCCCTGGTCTCGGCGGAGCAGTTGGCCCGGGTGGACGGGTTCATGGCCCGGCGGGGGCTCGTCACGGTGTTCGTGGCGCGGCTCATCCCCTTCATCAACCCCGACGTGGTGAGCTATGCGGCCGGGGTCACCGGGATTCGCTGGGTTCCCTTCCTGCTGGCGGTGGGCGCCGGGGCCGTGCCCAGCACCGTCTTCTACTCGGTGGTGGGCGCCACCGCGCTGGAGGTCGCGGGATGGGTCATTCTGGCGGTGTTGGGGTTCACCTTCGTCCCGCTCCTCCTGTTGGCCCTCTTTGGCCAGCGGCTCTGGCAGCGCTGGGAGGCACGTCGGAGCCAGGCGGGGGAGTGAGGGATGCCGCGGCTCCGGGTTTGACACGGCGCCGGCGGGCATGTCCTATTCAGTGGCCCCACATCCATCCTCGACCTCAGACTGGAGCGTAGCATGGCATCTCATCGGTTTCCGAACCTCCCAGGTCTCGTGGCCCTGGCCCTGGCCGGAGTCTTGTTGGCGGGGTGCGAACCCCCCGAAGAGAGCGACGTTCCCGGCAGCGAGGCCGAGGAGGCAACGGTTCAGGTGGAGGAGGCGGCCGACGATCCGGCCCAGGAGGACACGGTGGCGATCCAGGATGAGTACGTAGACGAGGTGTCCAGCGTGGCCGACAACCCCCGGGTGCAGGAGGCCTTCCAGCGGATCGAGGAGCTGGAGCCCTGGACCATGGACAACCTCATTACCATCACCGAGATCCCGGCGCCCCCCTTCATGGAGGACGAGCGGGCCGAGTGGTACCTGGAGGCGCTCCGGGAGTTGGGCGTCGACGAGGCCTACCGGGACGAGGAAGGCAACGTCATCGCGGTGCGGGAGGGCACGGTGGGCGGCCGGACACTGGTGGTATCGGCGCACCTGGACACCGTCTTTCCCGAGGGCACCGACGTGACCGTCCAGTTTCGCGGCGATACGCTTTACGCCCCTGGGGTGGGTGACGATTCCCGGGGCCTGGCCGTGCTACTCACGGTGCTGCGGGCCATGAACGAGGCGGAGGTCCACACCGAGGACGACGTCTGGTTCGTGGGAACCGTGGGCGAGGAGGGCCTGGGTGACCTGCGGGGCGTCAAGCACCTCTTCCGGGAGGGGGGACCGCAGATCGACGCCTTCATATCGGTGGATGGCGGCGGCGACACCCGGGTCCTGAACCAGGCGCTGGGTTCCAGGCGGTACCGCATCACCTTTGAGGGGCCCGGCGGACACTCGTGGGGCGACTTCGGGATGGGCAATCCGGCCCATGCTCTGGGCCGGGCCATTGAGCTCTTCGACGAGCGGGCCTCGGAGTTCGTGGCCGACGGGCCTCGCACCAGCTATAACGTGGGGCGCATCGGAGGCGGGACCTCCATCAACTCCATCCCCTACGAGGCGTGGATGGAGGTGGACATGCGCTCCATCGACCAGGATCGCCTGGCGGCCATCGACGCCCTCTTCGTGGAGACGGTCACCGAGGCGCTGGAGGAGCAGAACCGGCGGACCCCCGACGGTCCGTCCCTCGAGGTGGACGTGGACCTGGTGGGGGATCGCCCGTCCGGGGAGATCGATCCGGACACCCCCTTCGTGCAGCGGACGCTGGCTGCGGTGGCCCACTTCGGCTTCGAGCCCTACCTGGCCCGGGCCTCCACCGACTCCAACGTCCCCATCTCCATGGGAATCCCGGCGGTGACCATTGGCCGAGGCGGCGCCGGAGGAGGCGCCCACTCCCTGGACGAGTGGTGGCTGAACGAGGACGGCCACCTGGCCATTCAGAGGACGCTTCTCCTGGTGGTCACCGAGGCGGGGCTGGTAGAGGGCTGACCGGGCGCCGGGCTGCCGGTGCCGCCGGAAAGGTGCCCAGCACCCGCACCGTGCCAACGCGCTGGGATAGCTCGGCCAGGGCTGGCGCCACCGCCGCGGGAGGGCCGGGGTGCCGGAGGTCCAGCACGAAGCGGTACGTCCACGGCGTGGGAGCGGGCCGCGACTCGATGCGGGAGAGGTTCAGTCCGTGGGCGGCCAGCGGTTCCAGGGCACCCGCCAGCGAGCCGGGGCGGTGCTCCAGGTCCATGATGACCACGGTCTTCATCCCGTCGGACGAGGAGGCCGGGCCTGTGTCCGCAGCGTCCGATCGTTGCTGTCCGAGGGAACTGTTGGTGGGGGAGTTGCGCCGGCGGATCAGGTAGAAGCGGGTCTGGTTGTCGGCCCGGTCCTGGATCCCTTCCGCCAGGAGCTCAAGCCCATAGAGTGCAGCGGCTCCCCGGGGTGCCACGGCGGCCACCTCCCCCCGTCCCTCCCGTGCCACCCTCCGGGCCGCGCCTGCCGTGTCGTGGACCGCCACCCGTTCAACGCCGTCCAGCCCTCTCAGGAAGTTTCCGCACTGGGCCAGCGCCACCGGGTGTGAGATGACCCGGGTCAGCTCATCCGTCTTGACCCCCGGGAGGGCCATGAGGCAGAGGCGGATGGGTCGGATGAGCTCGTCCAGGATCTCCACCCTCGCCTCCATGAGGGCGTCGTAGGCCGGCGCCACGCTTCCGGCCAGGGAGTTCTCCACGGGGATCATGCCCAGCTCCGCCTGGCCGACGGCCACCCGCTGGACCAGTTCCTGGAAGCTGGTCGAGGGAAGCGGCGTGGCTTCATCACCGAAGTGGGCCCGGATGGCCTCTTCGCTGAAGGCGCCGGCCTCGCCCTGGAAGGCGACCCGGGGAAGGGAGCCACGGGGACCGTCATCCGTTGCAGGGGCGTTCATGAGGTGTTCTCCGAGCTTCGGTCCTGGACTCGGCGCGCCAGTCCAATGACGCACCAGAGGATCTGACGTACCCCTTCTTCGTCCAGTCCCCGGGCCCGCGCTTCCGTGGCAGCGTATCGGACCACCCGGGCCTCCCGGGCCGGATCGGTCAAGGGGAGCCCCTCCTCCCGCTTGCGTGCACCGATGGCCTGCGCCAAGTGGCATCGCCGGGCCAGGAGCTCGACCAGTTCCCGATCCGCTGCCTCGATCCGGGCGCGCAGGTGGGTGAGGGAGGGAGTCGATGCTGGTTCGTAAGATGGTGGTGTCTTCATGAGGGTCTCGCTCGAGGGTACAAAAAAAGCGGCCCGCGGAGAGTCCACGGGCCGCCGATTCCGGGTCGAGTGCGATAGAGTCAGATCTACATGCACGTCTCCCTGCGGCCCGCGGTGCGGGTCGTAAAGAAGGGGGGCAGGTCGGTAAATCGCGCTCGCTGAATCATGATCCAACAGGGTGCCGTCCGGAGGGGTCGTGTGTCAAGAGGCCTGCGGAGATTTGTTCGTCGTGGTAGACTAGAAGGCCGTTGAAGAAGGGCAGGGACCACCGGGACGGGGTCTTGCGGTGTCAGGGTAGGAGGAGTGTCGAAAGCGATGCCCCAGTGCATCGGTGAGACGCTCCGA
>SLNQ01000089.1 GCA_007132965.1 Gemmatimonadota bacterium
TAGTACGTTCTCTCAATCTCGTCATTCTTGCCACTACTTTTTGAGCACCGAATTATTTATTATTTTGATATGGATGTGCTTGGGGGGAGGTGAAGTGGGGCCGGGATCAGTCCCGGACTCCAGGGCGTCACGCAAAGCCAGGGCCTCGTCGTGCAGCCTGCCCAGGTCCAGTCCGGCATGCGCCGGCAAAAACGGTTCCAGCAGCTCGGCTCCGGAAGCCAGCAACCGGATTGCGCCCCGCAGGTTGTCTTGGTCCTTGTGATACAGGCCCACGGCAACCTGGAGGATCCCCTTGTACAGATTGCGCTCTGGTTCGTTCTCGCAGAGCCAGAGCTCTTCCAGGGTGTCATGGCAGGCATAGTACTCCCCGGAATTGAACTGCTCCACGGTCCGGCGCAACTGGTCACGGTCCGGGGAATCACAAGGGATGGACATGGTTGTCGACTCCAATTGCATGAGAACCAAGATCCCCACGGCATTTCGTGGAGACCTGTCGGGGGGAACAGCACGTATGGACGTGGGGCATCGCCGGAATGCATGGCAGTGCATTCAGCGCTCATGTTTCAAGAAAGCGACCTGCCCCGGAAAGAGCGCCTACCACCGGGAATAGGGCCGGTAATAGGGACGAGCGAACGGATAATGCCATCGATCATAAGGAGCCCAAGGATCCCAAAGATGCCAGGGATAGGGTTCATGGGATGGTTGGGGGATATCCTGCCAGAGACGAATCTCCAGGGCCGTGAGGTAGGGATAATGGTACGCAACGTCTCCGATTTTCCCCGTTTTTTCCCCCTCCACCCTGCCGGCAAGGGTGACCCGCCTTCCCTGGCGGTAGATCGCGGGATCGAGCAGCTCGCCGGAAAAAGCCAGGAAGCGCCCGAGCGACACATCCAGGTCTATCGGCTCGCCCCGGTGATTGGTCCTGGTCTGGTACATCTCCAGCAACGTCCCGTCATCCGTAACGTGGGCTTGAATAACGACCCCGCCAAGGACGACGATTTTCCCGATGTGGGCCTGAGGATTGCGGTGCAATTCGGCAAAGGGCGGTCCTTGGTCCGCCTGGTTCAAAAGCTGGGAGGAAATGACGTGGCCGCAGCCGGAGACAACCCCGGCGGCCGCCATGCAAAGCAGGGCCAGCACGGGAACCATGATTCTGGCAACTGTATTTCGGATGCGCACGATCATTTTTCCCCCTGTCCAGGAATCACAAACCGATGCCGACACCGAACCCGAAGTGGAAACGGGTTCGACCCGGAAGCTGATCCGCATCGGGCCAGAGATGCATCTCGCTCCCCGCGATCACCGGATAAACGTACACACTTTCCTGCAACGGACGCGCTTCCTCTCCCACCACCTCGCCAAGCACCGTGACCAGCCTGCCGGGCCGGAAGATGGCGGGATCGAGAAATTCCCGCACCTGAACGAGGAACCTGCCCCCGGAGCCGCATTGCGGGTCAGGCTTCCTGGCAAAGCCAAGCCCGTGGTGCAGCACGACGAGCACGGTCTTGTCGGGGTGATTCTCCGTCTCGATAATCGCCCCGCCCAGGACAAGGGTCTTCCCAAGGTGGTGGTCCGGGCTCTCCCGCAGCCAGGAAAAGGGCACATCCCCATCCACCCTTGCCAGGCCTTCCCGGGAGATGGTCTGAGCACAACCGAAAAGGCCGCAACAGGCCAGAACAAGCCAGAACCATGCAAGACTTGCGGAACGGCTTGAAGAACCCCGCAACGGGTGACGTCCCCGCTCCGGCAATGCTCCTTGGGCAGTCCATGCAGCGCAATGGTCGCCTTGTTTGAGTGAGAGCCTTGCCGCTTTTCGTTGCACTTCTCCTCCTGCTGGGCTGGATCTCGCTGCGCACCTGCTCGGATGCGTCTCAATTCCACTGGCTGCAACTTGCAACGCATGCCGTCGTCCGCAATCTGGCGATTCGTCCCGCGGGGCGCGAAAGACAACCCAAAAAACAATTCAATACTATCTTCGACAAGACCACAAGGCAATCGAATCCACAGCAGGACACATTTGCTCCGCCCGGCGGAACCGGCGACGGGATACGCTGCAGGGCAGATTTGTTCTCACGGCTGGTTTACCATGGGATGCGCTGGAATCCACCGGGATGACCCGGTGAAACCCTTTTGACGCCTGCTCCATGGACAAAACCATCCGATACTGCGAATGTGCCGACATGTCGTTTTGGCCATGAACCGTCATCTGAGAACACGGTTGACAGGAAATGCCCCCCGAACCCTCCCCCTTTGATTTCCCCAATGTCCGGCGCTTCCTCCTGTTCCGGGTGTTGTTCAACGCCCGGTTCTACTACCCGGTCTTCACGATTCTCTTCCTGGACTACGGCCTGACCCTGGCCCAGTTCACCATCTTGAACGCGGTCTGGGCCGTGACCATCGTCCTGGCCGAAGTCCCCTCAGGCGCCATGGCCGATATTTTTGGACGGCGCAATCTGGTCCTGCTGGCCGCGGGCCTGATGGTCCTGGAAATGAGCATCATCGCCGTCGTGCCCCTGGGCCATGGCCCGCTGGTCTTCGCCGCCTTCCTGTTCAACCGGATCTGCAGCGGCCTGGCCGAAGCCGCGGCCAGCGGAGCCGACGAGGCCCTGGCCTATGATACGCTGAAGGAAAACGGGTTGGAGGCGGAATGGCCCAGGGTCCTGGAGCACCTGGGCCGCTGGATGGCCGTGGGCTTTTTCCTGGCCATGATCATCGGGGCCCTTGTCTACGATCCGCAATGGATGAGCGCGGTTTTGAATGCTTTCGGAATGCAGGTCGCCTTGACGCAGCAGGATGTGGTTCGCTTGCCCGTCCTGCTCACGTTGGCAAGCAGTCTCGGGGTGCTGGCCTGCGCCTGGGGGATGCGCGAGCCTGGATCGTTTCAGGCCACGCCGTTTTCATCCGAACAACTGCGCCAGTCATTCCGGCGTGTGCTCCAGGCCGGAAAGTGGATCCTGGAACACCGCTTCATCCTGTTCGTGATTCTGGCCGGGATGATCCTGGACAGCGTGGCCCGCCAGTTCATCACCCTTGGCGCTGAGTATTTCCGGTTCATCGGCATCCCCATCGGCTTTTTCGGTCCGATCTGGGCGGGCATGGGCCTCCTGGGCTGGCTCTATGCCTGGTGGGCCAGACTGGCCGTGGAGCGCTTCTCCCCCATAAGCAACCTGGTCCTGCTCAGCCTGGTACTGTTCGCGTCCCTGGTCGGGGTGAGCGCGGTCACTTCCATCTTTGGGCTGGTCTTTGTCCTGCCCATGGATGCAATGATGATTTTCGTCGGCTTTTTCCAAAGCCATTACATTAACCGGGAGGTGGGTTCGGACCAAAGGGCCACCGTGCTCAGCTTTCGCGGGCTGGCCCTGAATGTCAGCTTTGGCCTGACCAGCGTGTATCACTCCATGGTCATCATGGGCATCAAGAGTGGGCTTCCGCCGGAAGCGACTCAGGACCCGGGCCGGGTTCTGGCTTCGTCCCTGCCCTGGCTGCCGGTCCTGCTGATTGTGCTGCTGATCCTGCTCCTCTGGTCCGGCCGACGCTACATCAAAGACCGCAAGGTCCTGCGCCAGCCTGGATGATCGGCTCATGACCCGACCCATGGGCCAGCCATCGACCGGTAGCTGACCCGATCTCCCCGGGAGTTCGGAGCGCCCTTGTCCCCTTGTCCGCTGGTCTGCTGGTCCGCCGGTCTATCTGATTTCCGAAAGCTGCGAGTCGGTGATTGCAGCTCGGAATCAGGTGCGGGGACGTAAGGTGATCATCTTTGTCCTAATCGTCGGCCCCAGAAGGGACAAGGATATTTTTCAGAACCGCGGTGCACAGAGAAAACTCTTCCCAGCAGAAGCACTGATCGGCTCATGGACAAAACCCAGATGTGCGTGAACCGAACCAGACAGAGTGTACGAAACCGATCAGCTCCTGACCCGTTGGATGAAATCTGACGCTGCAACAAGGCGAGAGGGTCTGATCATGCCTGGAAATGAAAAGGGCGTGGTGATGCTGAACTGATCCCTGATGAGCCCTCTCGGACAACAGATATTCACAATATGCAACAAATAGTTGTATATCGCAACGCTTTGGCGTATTGTTTATCATAA
>SLNQ01000387.1 GCA_007132965.1 Gemmatimonadota bacterium
AACGGCCGCGCTGGGAGCGACCCTCGCCCTTCCATCGGCCGTGGCTGCCCAGTTGTGTGCCGGAAGCCCTGCCGGCCCCGGCCAGTTCGCCCTGCAGGCTGGGCTCACGTTCATGGATGGCGGCACCGGGTTCGGCGGATCCGGCACGGCGAATCTCGATGGTCCGTTGAGCCTCAACGCCGGCGCTGCCGTCGTCGACATCGATGGTCTCGATAGCAATCTCAAGTCCCTCAGCGGAGGTGTCGCATACGATCTTCCCATCGAAGGCTTCGCCGCATGCCCGTTCGCAGGGGCAGGGTACGACACCTGGAGTGGCTCGTTCGAGGGAGTGAGTACGGACTTATCGGTCCTCTCGCTCCCACTTGGGCTCAGCGTAGGCGTCAGCGTCGGGGACGGTGAATCCGCGATCCTCATTCCGTCAGCCAGCGCCGGTCTCCTGTATCAGCGGGGAAGCGTGTCAGCCTCGGACGGTTTCGACCAGGTGGACGAGTCGGACTCCGACACCGAGTTCTTCGTTGGGGGAGGCGCGGCAGTGGCTTTCGGTCAGCTCTTCCTGAGGGTGGGCATCTCGACCACGACCGCCGACGGCTCGAGCTCTGTGATCAGCGCGGGTGTGGGTGTCGTATTCTGAGTCTGCTGCGACCCCCCACTCCCCATGGTGATGTCACGGCGCCTCCGGTCAGGGTTCCTGGCGCTGGCGATAGCCGGCGCCTCCAGCCCGCTCGCCGCAGCGGCCCAGGATGCTCCCGCCGAGTTCTCTAGCGCCGCCCAGGCCCACCGGCTCAGGGCGGCGCCGGTTCAGGGAGAGATCAGGGTGGACGGCCGACTGGACGAACCCGACTGGCAGAGCGCGGAGGTCTCCGAGGGGTTCGTGCAGGTCACACCCCAACCGGGTGCTCCGGCGACCCAACGAACCACGGTGCGGGTCCTCTACGATGACCGGAACCTCTACGTGGGCATGCGTATGTACGACGAGGAGCCCGACGAGATCGCGGCACAGCTTGCGCGGCGCGGTAGCACCGGCATCTTCAGCGACTGGGCTGGGATCGCCATCGACAGTTACCATGATCGACGCACGGCCTTCGGCTTTGTGGTGTCGCCGGCCGGCGTGCAGCGAGACATGCTGTTCCATGACGACACGGAGCAGGACGACAGTTGGGAGGCGGTGTGGGATGCTGCTGCGACCGTGGACTCGCTGGGATGGACGGCCGAGTTCCGGATCCCCCTGTCCCAGCTACGCTTCGGTCAAGCCGAGGGGGACGAGCAGGTCTGGGGCATCAACTTCGCCCGAGTGATCGCCCGGGAAGACGAGCAGGCCTTCTGGGCGCCGGTGCCGCCGACCTCCAGCCGTCTGGTCTCGCTGTTCGGGACGCTCCATGGCCTGGAGAACCTGGGGCCGCCTCGTCGCCTCGAGATCACTCCCTACCTCCTCAGTCGCCTGGACCGGGCAGCCATCGATCCGGATGACCCCTTCGGCACTTCAGGGGATGTCGGGTTCGGTGCAGGGCTGGACCTGTCTTATGGGCTTGGGCCCAACCTCACCCTGACTGCCACGCTCAACCCCGACTTCGGCCAGGTGGAGGTGGACCCGGCCTTGGTGAACCTGACGGCTTTCGAGACGTTCTTTCCCGAACGGCGTCCATTCTTTCTCGAAGACGCGGACATCTTCCGGTTCGCGATCAGCGGAGGGCCCGGAGATGCCGAAGGCCTGTTCTATACCCGGCGGATCGGACGCTCTCCGCAGGGGGGTCCGCCTACTGAAGCCACGTACGCCGAGACACCCGCGCCCAGTCGCGTACTGGGCGCGGCCAAGCTCTCCGGCCGGACACGGGGCGGGTGGTCCGTCGGCATCCTGAACGCCGTTACCGGGACGCAGGAGATCCGGTTCGTGGATGCTCACGGCGAGCCCAGAGCGGCTCCCGTCGAGCCGAGGACGAACTACGGGGTACTCCGGGTGGCTCGGGACTTTCGCGGAGGCGCGAGCTCCGTGGGGGGAATCTTCACCTCCGTGCACCGTGATCGTTCCCACGAACGGCTTGGCTTCCTCCCCTCTGAGGCGTATGCCGGAGGGATCGACGGACGCTTGCGCTTCGGAGACGACAACTGGCAGGTGAGGGGATGGGTCGCGGCCAGCCACGTTGCGGGATCTTCTGAAGCGATCACAGGTCTCCAGCGTGCATCGGGCCGCTACTTCCAACGCCCTGACGCCGACCACGTCGACTTCGATCCAGCTCGCACGTCGCTCGCCGGATGGGCGGGGGATGTCACCCTGTCTCGCATTTCCGGCAACCGCTGGCGGGGAGGGGCCCTGTTGAATGCTCGCTCCCCAGGGTTCGAGGTCAACGACGTTGGCTTTCTCCAGGACCGGGACCGGGTGTTTGCAGCCACATGGTTCGGCCTCGTGTCGTTCGAGCCGGGACGATTCCTTCGCGAGTGGAGCTTCTTCCAGAACTGGCAAGGGGTGTGGACCTGGGGGCGGGAGCGCGGGTTCGTCAGCAGCTTCCTGCTGGGGACCTTCCAGGCGCGGGGGGGCTGGGGTGGCCAGGGCCAGGTCCAGGTCCATTTCAAGGGACTCGACCCGGTGGCCACCCGAGGAGGACCGGCACTGCACCGCCCTCCTCGCGCGTCCGCAAGAGCATCGCTCCACACGGACCGGCGGCGCTCCTTGTTCGCCGAGCTCAACGGTCGGGGTACATACGGGCTCGAAGATCCAGGTCAGGCGGAAATCACCGTTGGCGCCTCCGTTACCGCCCGCCCCTCCCCCCGACTCGAAGTCGTGGTGGGTCCGAATTGGTCCCGAAACCGGGACCCGGCCCAGTACGTAGGCGAGGAAGCCGTGGGGGTGAGCCGGCACTTCCTCTTTGGTGCCATTGATCAAACCACGGTGTCCATGGACCTTCGGACCAACTGGACGTTCACCCCGGACCTGTCCCTGGAACTCTTTGCCCAGCCGTTCGTGAGCGTGGGCCGCTTCACCGACTTCCGACGGGTGAGCGAACCCCGCGCCAGTGACTTCCACGACCGCTTCCACACCTTCGAACCGGGGGACGAACTCCAGGAAGTGGAGGAGAGCGGAGGACGGTCGGTGTACGGGGTCTTCCCCGACGGCGGCGACGACCCCGCCTACACCTTCGCCGATCCCGGCTTCAGGCTCGGTTCCCTCCGCGGAAACGCGGTCCTCCGGTGGGGGTTCCGTCCCGGCTCGACCCTCTACCTCGTGTGGCAACAGGACCGGAGCGTGGCCGGCCCGGCACCTGGGGCCTTCGACTTGACGCAGGACGCACGCGGGGTCGTGGCCGCCCCCGGAAAGCACGCCTTCGTCATCAAGGCCAGCTACTGGCTGGGCCGCTAACGCCGTCGACCGGACGACCTATCGTGTTCGCTTCTTCAGAAAGACCCTTCGATGCCTAGTCCGATGGAATTGCACATCACCCTGAGTGGAGGGCAGGGGCTTTCCCAAGCCCTTGATGCCTCGTGATTTCTCTTTCCGGAATGGCGCGCTCGCCTCCGCCGCCGGATACGGCCCCGGGCGGCGGGAGCGGGGGGCGCATGTCGTGGCCAAAGGCCATCCACGGCTGCGAACCGCTCTGGCTCGGCACGTCGGGGCGTGCGGCCCGGAGCCTCGGAGTGCGGGCTTCCTGCCTTCAAGCCCACGAACCGGACTGATCAGATCGTGGCGAATTGGCCCTGACGCCGGTCGGCATGGAGGTCCATCATGAAAAGTGACGGTGTTCGTTGACAGCTTATTTCAGAAGAGAGAAGGGAGTAACCGCCATGAAGACCACAGGCTCATCACTAATGCGCGCCGGACTGTTCGAGACCTCGCCCTGGCCGGCCCTGGTGGCCGTGATCCTGATCGTCTCCGTTGGATGCAGTAGTGGAACGGACATGCCGAAAGCCGGGTCGGCCGGGATGGAAGCATCCGACATGAGCGCATCCGACATGCAGTCGCCCCAGATGGAGGCTTGGGCGAATGACGATGACTTCATAGCCCAGGTGGCGGCCACCGAAGGCCCCGAAGTGGCCGAGGCCGTGCGCGTCATCCGGACCGCTACCGCCAGCTTCCGCGATCTGGATGAGGCGGTTGC
>SLNQ01000133.1 GCA_007132965.1 Gemmatimonadota bacterium
CCGTTCGAGGGGGGCGTGCCATAGGACTCTCACAGGTGGGAAGGTCGGCCTTGCAAACGGGACGCGCGCCAGGTGCCCAGCGGGGAACGACCAGTGCCCGACGGAGGACGACCAGTGCCCGACGGAGAACCACCAGGACGCTCCCCCAAGATGGAGCCAGCCTGCCCGGGCATCAAGAAGGGCTGGAGCCCCGCTGGTCGACAAGAATTCCCCTACCAGTGGGGAAGATTGGCCTGTTTATAGGCCAGTTTTCCCCACGCCCCGTCGGTAAGGAGGGGGAGGCGTGGGGATCTTTGGCCTGTTCATAGGCCAAATTTCCCCATCTGACCTGCGAACCGACACTGAATGGGGAGTTTTTACCTGTCCCAGGCCCGGCAGACCGCACTTCGTGAATGCCGTCCCGTCCGCTCCAGCCCTCGCGATCGGCTCCGAAGTGGTCCTCCTCATTCCTCGCCCGCCACAATCGCGAACGCCCGCACGGGGAACGACCCCAGCCCCGCCACCTTCACCGGCACGGCGGAAAAGCGAAAGCGGTGTCCCCGGAGCCGCTCGAGGCCGGTGAGGTGTTCCACGATGGGGATGCCGCGTCCCAGGAGGGTCGTGTGCACCGGCCGCGTTCCGTCTTCGGTGTCATCGACGTTCAGTGAGTCGATGCCCACCAGGGCGGCGCCCGCCTCCGCCAGGTACGCGGCCGCGTCCCCGGTGAGGAAGGGGTGGCCCTCGAAGTATCCATCGGTTCCCCAATGCTGATCCCACCCCGTCCGGATGAGCACGGCCCTGCCGCTCACCTCGGGGCCCGCCAGAGCCTCCCGCGAAATGGCGCGCCCCGACCCGACGTCGGCCTCGACCAACACGCCCTCCAGGTCGGCCACCTTCTCCAGGGGGAGCGCCGCGAGATCCCCGCCGTCTTCGAAGCGGTGAAAGGGGGTGTCGAGGTATGTGCCCGTGTTCCCCACCATCTCGATCATCCCCACCTGGAACTCCGTGCCTTCAGCGTAGTGCTCGCGGGACTCCCGCCGGCTCAGGTGATCCCGGACCACCGGCCCGGGCAGCCCCCGGTAGGTGGTCATCCCGTGACGCACCGTGTGGCTGAGGTCGATGAGCCGCGGCCCTCTCACCCCCTTCACCCCCCACCCTCCCGCCTCGCCCGCGCGAACCCCGCCGCCTTCCGGACCATGCGGGCCACCTGCAGAGTGCCCACGCCGGGGCAGGAGACCCAGGGGCAGTCCAGGGCGGCGCGGAGCGAGCGGCCGAACTCGGTGCGCATGTAGCGCAGCAGAACCACCGCGTCGTGGCGCTCCGCCGCAGCCACGGCCCGGTCCAGCGTATGGGACCAGTTGCCGCTCCACCCGGTGGGGATGTGCTCGAGGCGAACGTCGGCTCCGTCGGCCTCCAGGCGCCCCAGCACCCGGTCCCTCAGCTCGTGCTGGCGCTCGTCTCCGCCCACGATGAGGATCCGGTGGGGCTGACGCGGATGGGTGGGAGGAAGGGTCGCCTCCTCCTCCTCGCCGAACTCCCGCTTCCAGGCGGCGAACCGGTCCTCCAGCCCCCGGGTCCACTCCGGGGCCAGCCCGTAGCTGCGGGCCCGGGCCACGATGGCTTCCGCCTCCTCCTCGGCGGTCCACCCGGGTGAGGCCAGCACCTCGGCCAGGCGCTCCTGGAGGGCCTGCACGGCGTCCTGGTACCGCTCCCGGGCCTCCAGGATGGCGATCCGGGCCCAGGCGGCATCCTCCCGGGACCACGCCAAGTCCACCCGTTCGGGATCGGCAAGCAGCTCCACGAACGCTTCCCACCCCACCCCCTCCCGGGCCAGCCCCTCGAGGTCGTCCAGCGCCTCCCGGGCCCGCTCGCGCCGGGGTGGATGCTCGGAGAGAAGGATGGGAAGCGCCCGCCGGAGGGCTCGGGCCCGGGTCGCGGCCTTCACCTCCGTGTCCGCGGCATGGTCCAGCAGGTGGGTGGCCACCGCCGGCGTGCTCCGCACCGCTTCCGACTCGCCCAGCTCGTCCAGCACCTCGGGCCCCTCCACCTCCAGCACCCGGGTGAGAACGGTTCCCGCCAGGTCCTCCTCGTGGGTCTCCAGCGCCGCCAGCACCGAGGGCAGAAGCGGCCGCGGAATCCGGGCGCCTTCGCCCAGGCCGTCCTCCAGGAGGTCCCGGGCCCGGACGAGCCGGGTGTAGTCCATGACCAGGGCCTCGGCGATGCCAGCGGCAACCTTCACCCGGGCCAGCAACCGTTGGTCAGCGTAGCGTTCGGGCCGCTCCAGAAAGCTCGACACCACCGAGGAGAGGAGCTCCCGGGCCTGCTCCCACTCCTCCAACACCATGGCCCGGACCGCCAGCGGCCAGCGTCCGTGGCTGGCGAACCGGCTGGTGGCCCTGGCCGCCGCCTCGAACCGGTCCCTCCCCCGCTCCAGCGCGTTCAGGTGGTCGGCCCGCTCCGACTCCGAGCGCCACAGGCGGACCTCGGCCAGCGACCGGAACCCGGCGTCCAGGAGCCCCAGGTCGGCCAGCACCATGGCCTGGACATCGGCGTCCTTCTCCTCCTCGAGGAGCCGCTCCAGGAGCCGGCGGGCCCGCTCCGCCTCGCCGAGCTGCCGGTAGCAGTGGGCGCGCCGGCGGCGGATCTCCAGGAAGAAGCCTTCCGTCACCGGCTCCCCGTGGGCCTCGAGCCGTTCCACCACCTCGCCCAGTCGCTGGAAGAGGGGACGGGCCTTCTCGGCATCGTTGTCGCGCAGGAGCCGGGTGCCGTGGTGGAGTAGTTCGGGAAGAAGGGTGGGGTTGTGGTGGAGGAGGTAATCGGGGGGAAGGAGCTGGGCGCCCTCGGGCTCGCGCCCGGTGCGGCAGAGCGCCCGGAACAGGAGGGGGAGGGCCAGGGCGGCCCACTCGGCCCGGGGGTCCTGGAGCGCCCGGGCGTCGGGGTCGTCGTCCATCGTGGCCACGATGTCTTCGCTTCGTCCCTGCCGGGCCAGCCCCGAGAGCCAGCCCACCAGGTACCAGCTCCGGCGCTGGACGTTCTCGGCCGGGAGGCTCTCCCGGTAGGCCTGCTCGGTGAGGGCGTCCAGGAACCCCCGGTGAAAGTAGCTGGAGTGCCGGGCCGAGTTCAGCTCCAGCACCTCCTGCACCATGTCCTCCATGGTGGCAAGTTCCGGTGCGCCCACCACCCCCTGCACGCTGTCCACCGCGGCGCGGATGAGGATCCGGTCGAGGGCGGAGAAGGGCTCGCCGGGAGCGGCCCCTTCCTCGGGTACGGCCCGCCGGGCCTCCCGCACCAGCTCCGGCTCGGGGGTGTCGGGATCGGTGCCCTCGGCGGCCGGGGCCCCGGGAGCCTCCTCGGGCTCCTCCGCCGGCCCCAGGGCGCCGCGGCTCACGTGGAGCCAGGCCGGCAGTCCCGGAGCCAGGTGGGGCTGAGTGAGGGCCAGGGTCACCAGGTAGACGACGACTTCGTCCGGGGGGAAGCGGGCCAGAAGCCCCTCCGCCGCCTGGCGCGCCGCCTCCGCCGCCACGTCGATGCCGTGGACCTCCGGGATCACCCCGTCGTCATGGGACACCCCGAGCTCGTCCAGGTAGGCGCTTAGGAGCTCGCTCCGGGTGGAGGTAAGGAAGTCCGAAAGGACCGCCTTCGGGCGGGGCAACCTCCGACTGGGAAGGCGCCCGATGAGCCGGGCCGCCTGGGCGGGCTCCATGCGCTCCAGCGTCTGGCGCCGGAAGCCGGCCGCCGCGGCCAGCTCGTCCAGCAGCGCCTCCCGGATCTCGGACTCGGCCTCCGCCGTCAGCACCTCCGCCGCAGCCTCCTGCCGGAGCCCGAGGGGCATCCGGCTCCAGAGCCGCCGAAGGGACCAGGCCTCCGGTTCCTCGGCCAGGAGCCGGGCCAGGGGCGACGAGAGGCGGTCGGCAGAGTCAGGGGGGCTGGGCATGGGAGCGCTCCTTCGGGCCGGGATCGACGGGATGGGGCCTCCACGGGCACCCGTAAGGTAACAAAGAAGCTCACCGGCTGGCGCGGACCAGGTGAACCGGCAACCGCTACGAACCGGACCCTGGCGACGCCATGAACCCGCGTGCTACCGCCACCGCCGTCACCGCCG
>SLNQ01000372.1 GCA_007132965.1 Gemmatimonadota bacterium
CGGTGCATGAGGGAGGCTTCGTGGTGAGGATGGGCCGCTACGGTCAGCCCTACTTTTTGGACCTGAACGGGTGCCGGATCCCGGACCAGGCGCCGCCCATGGCGATGCCGGCCAGCGCGGCGCCGGACCCGGTGCGGGCCATGGTCCAGGAGCATCGATTCCGGGGGATCGAGCCTGACAACACCACCGGCTCGTGCCGGAAGGTGATCAGCGAGGAGAAGGTGGATTGGTTCTGGGAGGCGCTTGATCCGCCGGAGTGAGGGGCCGGGGAGACCGGAATGAAGCTGGACTTCGGCCCTTCGGCGCACAGGAAAGCCCACGCACCGGACGGGCTATTGATCCCTGTCCCCGCCGCTGGTATCTTTTCAAGCTCTGTTACCATCAGACGTACAGCCGTACCCGAGGCCTGAATGCCGAACATCAAGAGTGCCAAGAAGCGCATGGAGCTGGGACGGAAGTGGGAAGCCCGCAACCGGGTGAGCCGCTCCAAGCTCCGGACCGCCATCAAGCGAGTCCGCAACGCCGACGATCCGGAGACCGCTCAGGAGCTGCTGACCCGGGCCACCTCGCTGTTGGATCGGGCGGGCCGACGCCGGCTCTACCACCCCAACAAGGTGGCGCGGATCAAGAGCCAGCTCCATCGGCACGTGAACGAGCTCAAGGGCGACTGAGACCGGAGGTCCGGGGAGCTTGAGTTCTCGGAACCCACGCTGCACAGAAAGGCCCCGGTGACCTGAACCCTTCCGGTCACCGGGGCTTTTCGTCGTGCCAGGCGGGCGCGGCCGTCCGTCCACCCATCGTCAGGACGTGCCGCCCGTCTCCTCCCCGACCCACACGGTCCGTCCGCCCACGATGGTCCGCACCGGCCGTCCGGTGAGCTTCCACCCGCCGAAGGGGGTGTTTCGGCTCCGGGATAGGAACCGCTGCGGATCCACCTCCCAGGCCGCCTCCAGGTCCAGGACCGTCACGTCGGCCACTCCGCCCTTGACCAGGTCGCCCCCGGGAAGCCCGAAGGCCCGCGCCGGCGCCCGGCTCATGCGCTCCACCATCGTGACGAGCTCCATCTGACCGTCGCGCACGAAGTGGGTCAGGATCAGGCCCACGCAGGTCTCGAGCCCCACGATCCCGAAGGGGGCGTCCTCGAAGGCCTGCTCCTTCTCGTCGTAGTGGTGCGGGGCGTGATCGGTGGCCAACGTGTCCAGCGTCCCGTCCAGGAGTCCAGCCACCACCGCCTCCCGGTCCGCGGCTGAGCGCAGCGGCGGGTTCATCTTGGCCTCGGTTCGGTAGCCGTCCACCGCCTCGTCCGTGAGGAGCAGGTGATGGGGTGTGGCCTCGGCAGTAACCCGGACCCCTCGATCCTTGGCTCGCCGAATGGCGTCCACCCCGTGCCGGGTGGAGACGTGCTGCAGGTGAATGTGGCCGCCGGTGAGCTCTGCCAGGAGGAGTTCCCGGACGATCTGCACGTCCTCGGAGGCGTTGGGCTTGCCCCGGATCCCCAGTCGGGCCGAGATGAGCCCCTCGTTCATGGAGCCCCCCTGCGACAGGTTCAGGTCCTCGGGGTGATCCGCCACGGGGATGTTGAAGGCCTGGGCGTACTCCAGCGCCCGCCGCATGAGCCCGGAGTCCATCACCGGGTTGCCGTCGTCGGTGACCGCCACGGCACCGGCCTGCACCAGCTCGCCGATCTCGGTGAGCTGCTCCCCCTTCTGTCCCAGCGAAAGGGCGCCCACCGGGTAGACCCGGGCCGCCTCGGCCTCCCGGCCGGCGGCAGCCACGAACCCCACCGTGGCCGGCGAGTCGATGACCGGATCGGTGTTGGGCATGGCGCAGATGCCGGTGAAGCCTCCCGCCGCCGCCGCCCGGGCCCCGGAGGCAATGGTCTCCTTCCGCTCTCCCCCCGGCTCCCGGAGGTGAACGTGGACGTCAATGAGCCCGGGGACCACCGCCAGCCCCGAGCAGTCCACCACCTGGGCTCCTTCCGGCGCCTGGAGTCCGTCCCCGATCTCCGCCACCCGACCCTCGGCCAGCAGCACGTCCAGGACGGCGTCCAGCTTCTGCTCCGGGTCCACCACCCGGCCTCCACGCAACAGAATCGGTTGTTCGCTCATGCTACCTCTCCCTTCTTGGCCGCCTCGGCCTGCTCCGGCGCACCCCCCGCCAGCAGGTAGAGCACCGCCATCCGGATGGCCACGCCGTTGGTCACCTGTTGGAGGATCACAGAGTGGGGTCCGTCGGCCACGTCCGAGTCGATCTCCACGCCCCGGTTCATGGGACCGGGGTGCAGGACGAGGATGTCCCGGGGCGCCTCCTCCAGCCGGGGGACCGTGACGCCGAAGTAGCGGTTGTACTCCCGGAGCGAGGGCACGTAGCCCCCCTTCATCCGTTCGAGCTGCAGCCGAAGCACGTTCAGCACGTCGGCCCACTCGATGGCCTCCTCGATGCGCCGGAAGACCCGCACGCCCAGCGCGTCGATCCCCACGGGCATGAGGGTCATGGGTCCGCAGACCGCCACCTCGGCGCCCAGCTTCAGGAGCCCGAAGATGTTGGAGCGAGCCACCCGCGAGTGGAGGATATCGCCCACGATACACACCCGGAGTCCCTCCAGCGAGTCCCGGTGATCCCGGATGGTGAGCATGTCCAGGAGCGCCTGGGTGGGGTGCTCGTGGGAGCCATCGCCGGCGTTGATCACGTTGGACGGAATCCGGTCGGCCAGAAAGCGGGCCGCGCCGGAGGAGCCGTGGCGGATCACCACCATGTCGATCCGCATGGCCTCCAGGTTCCGGGCGGTGTCCACCAGCGTCTCGCCCTTCTGCACCGACGAACCCGACGCCGAGATGTTCACCGTGTCGGCGCTGAGGCGCTTCTCTGCGAACTCGAAGGAGATCCGGGTCCGGGTGGACGGCTCCATGAAGAGGTTCACGATGGTCTTGCCCCGGAGCACCGGCACCTTCTTGATCCGCCGCTCCGAGATCTCCTTGAAGGGCTCGGCGGTGTCCAGGATGCTCCGGATCTGGTCGCCCGAGAGCTCTTCCAGCCCGATGAGGTCCTTCCCCAGGGGGGAGAGGGTTCGATTCACGAGGTCTCCGGTTCTTGTGTGACGAGTTCGACGGCCAGGCGGCCGTCCTCTTCGGGAACCAGCACGTCCACCCTCTGGCTCGGAAGGACGCTCACCACCCGGCCCACGATGTCGGGCTGGATGGGAAGCTCCCGGCCTTCCCGATCTACCAGCACGCAGAGGAGGATCCGGGACGGACGTCCCCAGTCCATGAGCTCGTTCATGGCGGCCCGGGCGGTGCGGCCGGTGAAGAGCACGTCGTCCACCACCACCACCGTCCGGTCGTCCACCCCCTCCATGGGAAGGTTGGACTCGCCCACCAGGGGTCGGGGGCCCACCTCCATCAGGTCGTCGCGGTAGAGGGTGATGTCCAGGGCGCCGCCGCCTACCTCCACGCCCTCCTCCGCCTCGATGAGACTCCGGAGGCGCTCGGCCAGCTCCACCCCTCGACGCCGGATCCCCAGCAGAACCAGCTCCCGGGCGCCGGCGTTCTTCTCCACGATCTCCCGGGCCATGCGGCCCAGAACCCGCTCCACCGCCGCGGCATCCATGAGGGTGGTCCGTTCTCCGTTGGTCATCCGGCGCTCCGGAACAGGTGGGACAGGTGAGGCCCGAGGCCGGGAGAACCTAGACACGCCCCCGAGGGGGTGTCAACGGAGGTGGTGGGACGGGCGAGGACACCCCCCTGGGTTTGCGCCGCGGGGGTGAGTGGGTAATCTTCCGGCGTTCGTTCCGGAAGCCGTGTGCACCCCAACCCCCCCGGGAGCCTCTGACCGTATGCCGGATTTCATCGAGCCGGGCTGGCTCAGCCTCGTCCCTCCCCTCGTGGCCATTGGACTCGCCCTCCTCACCCGGGAGGTCGTCCTCTCCCTCTTCGCCGGGGTCTGGATGGGCGCCCTCTTCCTGGCTGGCTACGACCCGCTGGTGGGGACCGCCGGCTCGCTGGACTTCCTCATCGATGCCCTGGTGGACCCGGATCACATGGCCATCGTGGTCTTCAGCCTCCTGCTGGGAGGGCTGGTGGGCGTCATGGCCCGGAGTGGCGGGACCCAGGGGATCGTGGCGGTACTGGAGCGCTGGGCCACCAACAGAACCCGGGGACAGGCGCTTACCTGGGGCTCGGCGGTGTTCATCTTCTTCGACGACTACGCCAACACCCTGATCCGGGGCAACGCCCTTCGGCCCATGACGGATCGGCTCCTCATCTCCCGTGAGAAGCTGGCCTACATCGTGGACTCCACCGCCGCCCCGTTGGCGGTGAGCGCCGTGGTCACCACCTGGATCGGCTTCCAGATCACCCAGGTGCGGGACTCCATGGCGGGGATCGCCGAGCGGACCGCCGACCCCGAGCTGGCGGCCCAGCTCCAGGCCGGAGCCGACAACGCCTTCCTCATGGTCCTCCACTCCATTCCCTACCTCTTCTACCCCATCCTGGCCCTCTTCTTCGTCCTCATGATCATCGTCATGCGGCGCGATTTCGGGGCCATGTACCGGGCCGAGCGGCGCTCGTACTCGGGGCAGGGGCTGATCCGGGAAGGTGCCATGCCGGCGGCTGATCCAACCGCCGAATCGCTGCAGCCCCCCGAGGACGCCCCTCACCGCTGGTACAACGCCGCGGTGCCGGTGCTGGCGGTCATCGCCGTGGCGCTGGCCGGCCTCTGGGGCACCGGGGCGGCAGCGCTGGAACCGGGGGAGCGGACCATCGTGGCGGTCATCGGCGAGGCCGATCCCTTCGCCTCGCTCCTCTGGGCCTCCTTCGCCGGCTGTGCCGTGGCCATCGCCATGGTGGTGGGTCAGCGGATCCTCTCGGTGAAGGAAGCGTTGAACGCGCTGGTGGGCGGGATGCAGTCCATGCTCCTGGCCGTCATCATCCTTGTGCTGGCGTGGGGTCTGGGAGGCGTCACCGGCGACCTGGGGACGGGCCCCTACCTGGCCTCGCTGCTGCAGGACACGCTTCCCCTCACCATCCTCCCGGCCCTGGTCTTCATCGTGGCCGCCCTCACCGCCTTCTCCACCGGAACCTCCTGGGGCACCATGGCCATCCTCTTTCCGGTGGTCATCCCCCTGGCTGTGGCCATGGGCGCCGGGGTGGGCTTCGCCGGCGGTGAGCACTACCCCATCCTCCTGGGCACCATCAGCTCTGTCATGGCCGGAGCCGTCTTCGGCGATCACAGCTCGCCCATCTCCGACACCACGGTCCTGAGTTCCATGGCCTCGGCCTGCGACCTGGTGGATCACGTCCGTACCCAGCTTCCCTACGCGCTGGTGGTGGCTGTCGTGGCCCTCGCCGTAGGCGAGATCCCCGCCGCCGCGGAGTGGATCCACCCGGTGTGGGCCATCCTCATCGGACTGGTGCTCCTCTGGGGGGTGCTGCGGATCTGGGGGAAGGACCCTGCCGAGGGCCTGGATGTGGACACGGCAGCATGACCCGGCCGTGACCGGCGGCTGGCAATCCTCTCACTCACCTGATAGAGTGTAAGAAGATTACACCCCATCGCCAGGCAGGGAGTCTCCATGGAATCACCCCGCATCCTTCTCGTGGCCGGGGACGACGACATCGCCCAGGACCTCGAGATGAATCTGGCCCTGGAGGGCTACCGGGCTCACACCGCAACGGACGGCCCCTCAGGCCTCCAGCGGGCCCTTGACGAATCCTGGGCGCTGGTCATCGTAGACCTTGCGCTCCAGAACATGAGGGGCCTCGAACTCCTTCGGAAGCTCCGATGCCGGAACAAGAACGTCCCGGTGCTGGTCCTCACACTCCCGGAGATGAAGACCGATTGCGTCCTGGCCCTGCGAATGGGGGCCGACGACTGCCTGACCCGTCCGGTGGCCAGCCTGGAGTTTCTGGCTCGGGTCGACGCCCTCCTGCGACGATGGCGCTGGGCCCCTTCCGCCGCCCTCGCCGGCGCCGCGGTCAACGAAGACGCCGAGGTCCTGGCCACCACGGACGGTGTCGGCGGCGCCCAGGGGAACGGCTCTTCCCACCTCGGTGGCGGTCCCGCTCCCGGGCGTCCCTTATTCCGGTTCGACAAGGTTCAGGTGGATCCCGGGGCCCGGCAGGTCTTCCGGGACGGAGAGCCGGTCGCCCTCACCCCGCGGGAGTTCGACCTCCTCCTGGCCCTTCTCGAGGAGCAGGGTGACGTCGTTTCCAGGCAAGAGCTCCTGGAGCGGGTCTGGGAGGGTGCGGTGCCCCCCACCAGCCGCACCGTGGACACCCACATGGCGGAGCTCCGCAAGAAGCTGGAAGAGGACGCCGCCCAGCCGCGGCACCTCATCACCGTCCGGAAGCGGGGGTACCGCTTCCAGCCTTAAAAGGCCGCTAAAACGCCTCGCGCCCGAAGCGCTCCAGGTAGGCCCCGCCGCCGGCGGCCCGGACGCCCTCTTCCCCCACCGTCCAGTCGTAGGAGAAGAGGGCCATGCCGCCGAACCCCTCACCCCCCACCCACCGGGCTCTCCGCACCGCCTCCTCAAAGGAGTTGGTATAGGCTCCCACACCCATCCACACCCGATGGGCTCCGGCCGCCTCCCGGGCCCGCTCCATGGCCAGGGCGAAGGCGTCGTTCCGGTTGGTATAGCTCATGGGGGCCACGGCATCTACGAGCCCCCGGGCCACCCAGTCCTCCCAGTCCTGGAAGCGATGCCTCCGGGCATCGGCGGGATCGGGGAAGACGGCCACGCTCACGTGGAGGTCGGGGCGGAGCCGACGCACGGATTCCACCGCTGCCGCCAGGCTCTCGCTCACCCGCTCCCGCCGGAAGGTGTCCCACCGGTGGGGGAACGCGTCCGGGTAGGCGAAGATCTCTCCCTCTCGCCAGCGGGCCTCTGCAGCCCGCAGCTCACCGGGGGGATACAAGGCCCGCAGGCGGGCCCGGAACGCCTCCAGCGCCCCCCGGCTGTAGTCGAAGCTCCGGGAGGGCATCCGCAGGTAGTCCAGGTGGATCCCGTCCAGCTCGTATGCATCGACCAGTTCGGCCACCACCGCCGCCAGGTGCTCCGTGGCCTCCGGCAGCACCGGACTCGAGTAGAGGCCCTCCACCTGGTCCGGATTGGCGCGAACGTACCCCATGAGCGTCTCCCGGTAGCGAGCTTCCCGGGGGTCCACGTGGAAGAGCTCCCGGGCCAGCTCCCGGGGTACCGCCAGCCATTGCGGCCGCCGGTTCACCAGGTGCAACGGGTCGGCCGGCGGCGTCTGGGCGCCGGCCACCAGGTGGGCGTTCACCCATGCGTGCACGGCGAGCCCCCGACTCCGGGCCTCCTCCAGGATGACGGCCAGCGGATCGTAGGCCGGGTGGGATCCGGCCAGGGGTTCGGCCCTGGGCTCCCGGCCCGAGCGATACCAGGCATCGCCGCGTCCCCGCACCTGCACCAGGAGGGTGTTGAAGCCGCCCCGGTGAGCCCGCTCCACCACCGCCCGTGCCGAGTCGGGGTGGACCAGTGCCGTCCGGACGACCCACAGGGCTCTCACGGGTGGAAGAAGAGCGTCGGCGGGACGGACCGCCCCGTCGTCCGGGGCATCCCCTGCCTCCGCCACCGTGTCCGCTCCCGCCCCGGGATCCGGAGTCGCGGTGTCGGGGGCGGGTCGGTCCAACGACGGAGGCGGAAGCGCCGGCGAGGGCGGCGCACCGGGTTCGGGGCCCGCCAGCGCGCACGCCGACACCCAGGCGGCCAGCCCCGCTGCCAGGAGGAGACGGGCCCTCACGAGCGCCGCTCCCGAAAGAACTCCGTCAGGAGAGCCCCGGCCTCGGGAGCTAGCACGCCGGGAGTCACCTGGATCCGGTGATTCAGCCGGGGATCCTGGAGCAGGTTCCCCAGACTCCCCGCCATTCCGGCCTTTGGGTCGGCGGCACCGTAGACCAACCGGTCCACCCGGGCCAGCACCGCGGCGCCGGCGCACTGGGCACAAGGCTCCAGCGTCACGTAGAGGGTGGTGCCGGGCAGGCGGGAGCGGCCCAGGCGACGCCCGGCCGCCCGGAGCGCCACGATCTCGGCGTGGGCCGTCGGATCCACGTCCTGGCGGGTCCGGTTCCGGCCCTCGGCAATGATGCGGCCGCGGCCGGCCACCTGAGAAGACTCCACCACCACCGCACCCACCGGAACCTCACCCACCAGTGCAGCCTCCCGGGCCCGTTCCAGCGCCCGGGCCATCCACATGGCGTCGGTGGGGAGGGGCGGCTGCGCCACCAGGTGGCGGGGCAGGCCCGGGTGCTGCAGGGTGCGGAGCTCGCCCTCCAGACGGGGGTCCGGCCGCAGAAACGGATCGGTCATGGGGATCGATCCGGGGCCATGGGTCAGTGGGTGATGGCGCTCCGGGGTACGCCGGTGCCGTCGAGGCGTCGGTGCAGCGCTGTCACCCGCCCGGTGACGGGAATGGCGGTGGGGTCCTCCGCCCGGATGGGCTCACCGCCATCTGCCGGCAGCAGATGCACCCCCCGCTGGTCGTTGCGGTAGCGGTAGAGCCCGGGCCGCCGTCCCAGCGCCGCCACCACCAGGTCTCCACCCCCAACGACGTCGGGACCCGCCGGCTCCACCAGGATCATGTCGCCCTCGTGGATCCCGGCGCCGGCGAACTCGGCTCCCCGCACCCGCACCAAGTAGGCCCCCTTCCCGCCGGCGATGCGCCGGTCCAGGGAGAAGTGAGACTCCACCCCGTCGGTGCGCCGCGGCGCCTCCGGGTCCGGAAGCCCGGTATAGCACGGCACCGAGACGATGTCCGGTTCCAGGTCCACGCCCAGGATCCGTACGCCCCTGGAGCGGGACGGGTCTCGCTCCAGGTACCCCTTGTCCGCCAACGACTTGAGATGCTCCGAGACGGTCTTCGTGCTCCGGATCCCGAACTCCTCACCGATCTCCCTGATAGAGGGCTGGTAGGTCCGGGTGCGGAGGTACCGGACCATGTAGTCCAGGATCTTTCGCTCAAGCTCGTTCAATGCAGCGGGCATTCCGCATCTCCGGCAGGGGATCGCAGGGGCGCACGGTAATCAGATGTTTCAGCTTAAGCCCGGCATGGAAAGGGTGTCAAGATTCGGATGTTTCCGCCGCGCCCTCCCCGATGCGGCCACTTCGAATCCGGGTGACGGCGGCGGACATCCGGGCCAGGGAGCGCTCCTGCCCCATGAGAACCAGTACCTCGAAGATCCCAGGGCTCACCGCCTCTCCCACCAGCGCCACCCGCAGAGGGTGGATGAGCTTCCCGGCCCCCACCTCTCTTTGGGCTGCCAGCGCCCTCAGCTCCTCCTCCAGCGCCTCCTCTGTCCACTCCACGTCTTCCAGGCGCTCCCGGAGCGCCTCCAGGTGGCCGGCGGCGGCCTCCGGGTCCCGGGCCCAGTGCTTCTTCACCGCCGCCGGGTCATAGACGATCTCCTGGGCCAGGTACGGCCGGGCCGTCCGGGCCAGGTCATCCAGGGAGCGGGACCGGGGCTTCAGGAGCTCCATGAGGGAGGCGAACCACTCCGGGTCCCTGTCCACCCGGGTCCGGGCGGTCTCCCGGAGTCGCTCCAGCCGGTCCACCACCTCCCGGGCCAGCGCCTCGCCGCTCATGCGAGCCAGGTGCTGGCCATTCAGCCAGAGGAGCTTGTCCTCGTCGAAGACCGCACTCTTCTTCACCACCCGGTCCAGGCTGAACTGCTCCACGAGCTCGTCAGGAGTCATGACCTCCTGATCGGTGCCCGGCGACCAGCCCAGGAGGGCCAGAAAGTTCATCATGGCCTGGGGCAGGATCCCACGCTCGGCGTACTGCCCCACCGCCGTGGCGCCGTGGCGCTTCGACAGCCGCTTGCCGTCCGGGCCCAGGATCATGGGCAGGTGGGCGAAGGCGGGGACCGGGTAACCCAGAGCCTGGTAGAGGAGGATCTGCTTGGGGGTGTTGGAGAGATGGTCGTCACCCCGGATCACCAGGTTGATCTCCATCTCGGCGTCGTCGGAGACCGCCGCCAGGTTGTAGGTGGGGCTGCCGTCGGTCCTGAGGATCACCAGGTCCTCGATGTCGGCGTTGTTGAACCGGGTGGCCCCGTGCACGCGGTCGTCCCAGACCGTCTCACCGGGCGGAACCCGGAACCGGATGGCGTGGGGCTCGCCGGCCTCGGCCCGCCGCGCCGCCTCCTCGGGCCCCATCTCCCGGGCACGCTTCCGCGGAAAGGCGATGACCTGGTCGGGATCTTCCTCCCGGAGCCGGGCCAGCTCCTCCGGAGTGGTGAAGTCCCGGTACGCCTTCCCCTCGTCCAGCAGGCGCAGCGCCTCGGCCCGGTGCCGCTCGGCGCCGTCGGCCTGGAAGAAGGGCCCCTCGTCCCAGTCCATCCCCAGCCACTCCATGCCTTCCACGATGGCGTCCACCATCTCCTGGGTGGAACGCTCGCGGTCGGTATCCTCGATCCTCAGGATGAAGGCGCTCCCCTCGGGATCTGTCTTCCGGGCCTGTCGGGCCACGAACCAGTTGAAGAGGGCGGTGCGGGCGCCTCCCACATGGAGGTAGCCGGTGGGGGAGGGAGCGAAACGGACGCGAAGGTTCATGTGGCGCGGGCCGGAAAGGGGGTCGTGTGGTCGGGCGCTCCAAGGGATACAACCGCCGGATCCACGTGTAAAGGCGTCGGAGCGCGCCCCGCCGGGGCGACCGGACCGGTGCCCCGCGCCGCCAGGCTCCCGTCGCGTCAGGACCCGGCCGGCACCGGTGTGGGGCCCGCGGCGGCCGGGGGCTCCCGGTCGGCCGGCGGGGCCGCCTCCACTCCCCTTCCCTCTTCCGCCTCCCGGGCCACCTTCCCCCGCTCAAAGAGAAGGTAGAGCGACGGGGTGGTGGTGAGCACGAAGATGGTGGAAGAGAGAAGCCCACCGATGAGGGCGTAGGTGAGGGCGTTCCAGATGGTGGAGTCGGCGGCCCGGGTGAAGAGGACCAGCGGCAGGAGGCCCAGGACGGTGGTGACCGTGGTCATGAGAATGGGTCGAATGCGCTCCAGCGTGCCCCGGATGATGGCATCCCGGAAGCCCAGACCCGAGTCCGCACGGGTCCGGTTGATATGATCCACCAACAGGATGGCGTTGTTCACCACAATGCCCCCCATCATGATGACGCCGATGCGGGCCTCCCGGGTGAACGACGCTCCGGTGTACACGAAGATGAGGAAGACCCCGATGAGGGCCATGGGCACGGCCAGGAGGACCACCAGGGGCTGGCGCACGGACTCGAAAAGGGCCGCGGTCACCATGAAGACCAGTCCGATGGCCACCAGGAGCACCATGACCATCTGCCGCTCCTCGTCCTGGCCGATGCGCCAGGGTGTGCGCTCCTGGATCTGGTAGCCCGGGGGAAGCACGGTGGCCTCCAGGTGCTCGTCGCGAATCATGTCACCCAGGCGCCGGGGCCCCCGAAACTCGTAGGCCACCGTTCGCTCGTACTGCTGGTCCTCCCGCCGAATGGTGGTCAACACCCGCCGCTCCTCCACCCGGATGAGGTCGCCCAGGGGCACGCGGTGGCCCCGGGAGGTGGCCACCACCATCTCCTCCAGCGAGGCCACGTCGGCCTCCCGGTAGCCCGCCAGCTTCACCTCGTAGCGCACCGGCTCGCCCCCCACCATCACCGAGCTTCCCTGCCCGCCGCCCCGCAGGTTGGCGTTCAACAGGTTCGCCACCTCCGCCACGCTCATCCCATGACGGGACGCGGCCCCCCGGTCGATCTCTGCCACGAACTCCGAGGCCCGATCGCGGCTGAAGCCCGCCGAGGCGTTGGTGTCCATCTCGTGGACCCGGGAGTGGCGCTCCAGGCGCGCCCCCAGGTCCTCGGCGATCTCGGCCAGCCGCTCGTAATTGTAGCCGAGCAGGGTGATCCGGTAGTTGGGCGCGGCCCCGCCCCCTCCCACCCCGAAGCTGGGCCCCATCCCGATCACGCGGATGGTGGCCCCGGTGAAGCCCAGCGAGAACGCCCGAATCTGTTCCTCGATGACCAGGGGCACCGCGGTGAACTCCAGCTCCTCCGGAAAGTAGACGGTGGTGCTGGAGCGGGTGCCGCTCACGCTGGTGGTGAAGCGCTCCACCTCGGGCATGGCCGCCAGCCGGTCCTCGAAGAAGCGGGTCAGCTCGTCCACCCGCTCCAGGTCGGCGCCCCGGGGGAGGTTGATGGAGATGTTGACGTAGCTGCGCTGGGCCATTCCGCCCCCGCCCCAGAGAGCCTGGGTCGTGACCAGCTTGTCGAAGGCGTAGAACGACGCCCCAAAGCAGACCACCGCCACCGCCACCGTCACCCAGGGCGCCCGGAGGGTGAAGTCGATGAGCCCCGAGTAGAACTTGATGTAGATGGGTTCCCGGTCCCGGGCGTAGGTGGGAAGCACCCCGGGCCCGAACCCGCCACCGCCGAGCTTCGCGGCTCCGTCCGGCTCGTCGGGCTCCTCTCCTCCGGGCTCGTGGGGGTCCAGGAGCCGGGCGGCCAACGCCGGAATGAAGCTGAAGGCCACGAAGAGAGAGGCCACCAGGGTGAGTCCCACCACCACCGCCAGGGGCAGGTAGTAGATCCTGAGCTCCCCCTGCAGGTACAGGAAGGGCACGAAGACGATGCAGGTGGTGGCCGTGGAGGCCAGGATGGGAAGCACCACCTCCCGGGCCCCCTCCTCCGCCGCCTCCCGGGGCGGCGATCCCTGCTGCCATCGCCGGTAGATGTTCTCCAGCACCACGATGGAGTTGTCTACGATGAGCCCGAACCCCAGCGCCAGCCCCATGAGGGTGAGCAGGTTCAGCGAGAGCCCCCCGAAGTAGATGAGGTTCAGGGCAATGAGGATGGAGAAGGCGATGGTGGCGAAGACGATCCCGGCGCTCCGGAACGATCGCAGGAAGGCCAGCAGGACCAGGAAGATGACCACCGCGGCCGCGGCGGCCCGGTTCCGCAGGTCGGTGAGCTGCGCCTGGATCTCCTCGCTCTGGTCAAAGTTGAGGATCATCTCCGAGCCCGGCGGATTCAGCGCCTGGAGCTCGTCCACCCGCTCCCGGACCCGGCGGGAGAGACGCACCAGGTTGGCCCCCCGCTCGTTGATGATCCTGAAGCTCACCGCCGGCGACCGGTTGATCCGGAAGTGCGACGTGGGGTCCTCGAAGGTGTCGCGGATCACCGCCACGTCATCCACGCGCACCGGCGTGCCCCAGTCCCCCGGAAGGATGGCCTGCCGGATCTCCTGGGCATCACCGGGACGGGTGCGGATCGTCACCGCCCACTCCCGTTCGCCCGAACGCACGCTGCCGGCCTCCCGGACCATGTCCAGGTCCGAGAGCGCCTGGATGACGGAGGCCGGTTGAAGCCCCAGCGACGACACCCGGTCCGGATCCAGCTCGATCTCCAGGAGCCGCCGGCGCCCCCCGGCCACCGTCACGTCGCTGACCCCGTCGAGCTGGAGGAGCTCCGGCACCACCTCCTGGTCCAGGTGCAACCGGAGGGCCTCCAGGAGGAACGGGCCGGTGAAGGTGTACTCCAGGAACGGCCGGCTCGCCTCCTGCTCGAACTCCCGGGGCACGTAGGGCGTCACCGTGGGAGGCCGTACACCCTGGGGCAGCTCGTCTTCCAGCGCCGTCATCCGTTCCGAGAGCTCCAGGCGCACGAAGTCCATGTCCACGTCGCGGTTGAACTCCACCTGGATGCTGGCCCGACCCTCCTGGGTGGTGGAGGTGATCCGCTCCACGCCCCGGATCCGCTGGATGGTGGCCTCCACCGGCGAGGTGGCGTGGGCCTCCACCGTCTCCGGTGAAGCACCGGGCCACTCCAGGCTCACCGTGAGCTGGGGGAAGCTGGCATCCGGCAGGAGTTCCAGGGGCAGGTTCTGCCACGCGGCCACGCCCAGGAGCCCCACCGAGATGTAGACCATGGCCACCGCCACCGGCCGCCGGATGGAGAGTCGGATCATGTGGGCGGCTCCCGGCTGGAGACCCCCGATGCCCCGCCGCCCGCCAATCCCGGCGCCATCCCCGAACGGCGTCCCTCCCACCCCTCCGGCGCCACCACCGTCTCCCGACGGCCGGCCAGGGCGGTGCGGAACTCCTCCAGAACCGAAAAGAGCACCGGCACCACGATGAGAGTGAGCAGTGTGGCCACCAGCAGGCCCCCGATGACGGCGATGGCCAGCGGAGCCCGGAGATCCGCTCCCCGACCGATCCCCATGGCCATGGGCGTGAGGCCCAGCACGGTAGTGACCGTGGTCATGACGATGGGACGCAGGCGGATCAGGCCGGCTTGAACGATGGATTCCCGGAGGGCGCCGCCCCGCTCCCGGGCCTGCACGATGAAGTCCACCTTTACGATGGAGTCGTTCACCACGATCCCCACCAGGATCACCATTCCGATGAGGGACATGGTGTTCAGCCCCTCGCCGGCCACCAGGAGACCCAGGACCGCCCCGATGACCGCCAGGGGCACCGCCGCCAGGATCGTTACCGGGTGCATGAACGACTCGAACTGCGCCGCCAGGATCATGTAGACCAGAATCAGCGCCAGGCCGAAGGCGAACGCCAGGTCCCTGAACGACCGGCGCATCTCCTCGTTCTCCCCCCCCACCTCCACCCGCAGGTCCGAAGGCACCACGCCGGCGGCCAGCACCGATTCCACCTGCTGGATGGCCCCGTCGAGCCCACCGGAGCCCACATCGGCCAGCACGGTGACCACCCGACCCTGGTCCTCCCGCCGGACCTCCGCCGGCCCCAGCGTCTCCTCCACCCGGATCAGGTTCCGCAGCGGCACCCCTCCCGTCTGGAGCCGCTCCAGGGTGCTGCGGTCATAGCGGAGCTCGTCGGGGAGGCGCACCATGACCGGTACCTTTCGGTCGAAGGTGATGAACTCGGTGGCCAGCATGCCCCGCATGCCGTGCTCCACCGCGTCGGCCACGTCCCGGGAGCGAAGACCGTAGCGTGCCGCCTCCTC